>NZ_KB907784.1:2144965-2491632 GCF_000382185.1 Bordetella sp. FB-8
CTCCCTTGGCGGTGCTTGCCGCCCTGTCGGACCTGGAGCAGGAAAGCCCTCGCGTGCGCGGGCTGCTTCTAGCCAATAGCGGCGCCAACACTCGCGGCCACGCCGATGCGCAATCCCTGGTCAAGCGCATCGAGAACGACTGGGGAGCAGCCTTGTGGGCGTCCTTCCTGGAGCGCTGTTTCCGGCAACTGCCAGGCCAGCCGCTGCTGGACGAGCTCAGGCTTTATCCGTCCAGACTGCGCAAGGAGGCGGTGTCGGCTGCCATTCGCAGTCAGCTGCAAACGGATCTCCTGCCCGTCCTGGCAAGACTCGAAGGCTTGCCCACGATAGTCGTGCACGGCAAGTTCGACGCGGCGCGTACGCTGTGGCACGCGCAGGAACTCGCCGGAGCGATCCCTGGCGCCACATTGCGCGTTCTCGATACAGGCCATACATCCTGCGTCGAAAATCCGGCCGCCTTCGCGGCACTCATGCGTGAAGTCGGACTGCGCTGCACAGCAGGTCAAGCGTAGCGGGGCCATTCCGACGCAACATTCAACGGTCGCAGGGGAGGTCCGGTGACCGCCGCAGTCCTGTCAATGGCAGCCGTTCCGTGGGTCTTTCCGGAACGTGATGGGTTGCACATCGCCCGGGTGGTTCGTGGCGCCCGGCGTGCAGCTGCCGCACGTGCCGCAGCCGTCGCCGCAGTTTCCTGCCGCCTCGCGCGGGCGCATCCAGCGCCCGACCGCGCGCAGCAGCTGTGGCCGGCCCGCCCGGTCCAGCGCGGCGGCGGCGCGTGCCTGGCCGCGCGCGGCCAGCCGCGGCGCGATCTTGCGCATGACCTGTACCGCGCTGGCCAGCACGAGCAGTCCCAGAACGGCGTATTGCCACCACGACACGGCCGCATTCATAGCAACCACCCGGCGATGCGATACGTCAGGAACGCGGCGACATACGCCACGACGAACATGTAGGCGAAGGATATCCACACATTGCGCCATGAGCCGGTCTCGCGCCGGATCACCGCCAGCGTGGACATGCACTGGGGCGCGAACGCAAACCATGCCATCAGCGACAGCGCGCTGGCCGTGGAGAAATTCGATGCCAGCGTGGTCGCCAGGCCCGGGCCGGAATCCTGCGCCACGCTATAGACGGTCGCCAGGGCGGAGACCGCCGTCTCGCGGGCTGCGAAGGCGGGTATGAGCGACAGGCTGATCTGCCAGTTAAAGCCCAGCGGAGCAAAAACGGGCTCGAGAATGCGCCCCAGATAGCCGGCGATGCTGTATCCGATGGCCGGCCCGACGGCGCCTGCCGGCGGGCCGGGGAAGGCCGAGATGAACCACATGATCACGGTCAAGGCCAGAATGACGCCGGTCAGGCGCTTGAGGAATATCCAGCCGCGCTCCCAGAGTCCGATGGCCAGGTTGCTCAACTTGGGCAGTCGGTAGGACGGCAGTTCCATCAGCAATGCGTGCTCGCGCCGGTCCCGGCGCAGGCGCTTGGCGGCGTAGGCCACCGTCGCGGCGCCGGCGATGCCCGCCGCATACAGGATGAACAGCACCAGGCCTTGCAGATTGAAGACGCCCAGGATCAGGCGATCGGGGACAAAGGCGCCGATGAGCAGGGCATAGACGGGCAGGCGCGCCGAGCAGGTCATCAGCGGGGCGACCAGGATGGTGACGAGCCGGTCGCGCGGATCGGGAATGCTGCGCGTGCCGATGATGCTGGGTATGGCGCAGGCGAAGCTGGACAGCAGGGGAATGAAGGCGCGGCCGGTCAGGCCCACCGATACCATCACGCGATCCAGCAGGAAAGCCGCGCGCGGCAGATAGCCGGATTCTTCCAGGGTCAGGATGAAGAAGAAGAGCACCAGGATTTCCGGCAGGAAGCCCAGCACGGTCCCCAGCCCGCTGAAAATGCCGTTGACCAGCAAGCCCTTGAGCGGCCCGTCGGGCAGGAATGCGGCAGTTGCCTGGCCCAGCCAGTCGAAGCCGTCGCCGATCATGTCGGTGAGCGGCTTGCCGCCGGCATAGACGGCCTGGAAAATCAGGAACATGACGCCAGCCAGAATGGCCAGTCCGAAGACAGGGTGCAGCATCCAGCGGTCCAGCGCATCGTCCAGCGCGGACGTGGCCCGCGGCATGCGCACGGTGGCGGCCAGCAAGGCTCGCACCTGCGCATGCAGGTCCTGCCCGTCCGGTCCGGACGAGGGCGGCGCGATGGGCTCTGGCACGTCGACGCGTTCGATCAAGGCCCGCGCGCCGTCGCGGCGCACTGCGACGGTTTCGGCGATCGGCACGCCCAGGCGGCGGGACAGGGCTTGGACATCGATGGCGATGCCGCGCGCTCGCGCGGCGTCCATCATGTTCAGCGCCAGCACCATGGGCAGGCCCAGGCGGCGCACCTCCAGAAAGAGGCGCAGATGCAGGCGCAGGTTGGTCGCATCCGCAACGAAGACGATCAGGTCCGGGCGAGCCTCTCCCGGATAGTTTCCCGCCAGGACATTGCGGGTGATCTGTTCATCCGGGCTGGCCGCATCGAAACTGTATGTGCCCGGCAGGTCCAGAATCCGGGCCAGCTTGCCCGAGGGCATGGTGAAGCGGCCTTCCTTGCGCTCGACAGTAACGCCGGCGTAATTGGCGACCTTCTGCCGGCCCCCCGTCAGCAGGTTGAACAGGGCGGTCTTGCCGCAGTTGGGGTTGCCCACCAGCGCGATGCGCAGACTGGCTTCAGACATGTTCGCCCACCTCGCGGACGACCACGCGCGCCGCCTCGCTGCGCCGCAATGCAAAACGGGTTGAACCGATGACGACCAGGATGGGGTCGGCGCCCAGCGGGCCGAACGCCGCCACCCGCACGCCTTCGCCCGAAACGAAGCCCAGGTCGGTCAGGCGCTGGCTGATGGCGTCCTTTTCGCTCGTATGCACGACGTGATCCACGACCGCGCGCGTTCCTCTGGGAAGCTCGGATAGATGCTGCATAGGAAACAACCGGATATCGGTTTCAAGAAAAGGAAATGAGAACATTTATCTTTTATGTTAGAGCATTTCTTTGCTCAGGGCAGGCGCGGACCCAGTGCAGGATCCCGGCGCCGCGCCGCGGCGCGAAGGTCACGAACTGCCGGCCGCCGGCCAATAGTTATCGAATACACAGTCGCGCAGCGGCCTGCGCGCGGCCCAGCCCTCGATCTCCAGCATCGGCGCTTCGTAGAACTGCTCGACATGCCCGAGGCACAGGATCGCAACCGGTTGCGCGCCCACCGGCATGCGCAGAATCGCACGCACTTCCTCAGGGTCGAAGATCGACACCCAGCCCATGCCCAGGCCTTCCGTGCGAGCGGCCAGCCACATGTTCTGTATTGCGCAGGCGACCGAGGCCAGATCCATCTGCGGCATGGTGCGCCGCCCGAAGACGTGGCCGTCGCGGCCGTCCATCAGGCCCACGACCAGAATTTCGGCGCACTGGCGCATGCCTTCGACCTTCAGGCGCATGAACTGCTCGCCGCGCTCGCCCAATGCTTCGGCGGTTTTCAGCCGCTCGCGCTCCACCGCGGCATGCAGCGTTGCGCGCAGCGCCGGATCGCTGATGCGCAGGATGCGCCAGGGCTGCATATAGCCCACGCTGGGCGCGTGGTGCGCGGCCTCGATCAGGCGGCTCAGGGCGGCGGGATCCACCGGCGCCGATACGAAATGGCGCATATCGCGCCGCTCATGGATGGCGCGGTAGACCGCGGCCCGGTCGGCTTCGTCGAAGGAGTGCGTCATGCGGGACTTGTGCCTCAGTTGCCGGCCAGGCCCACCGCGGGATCGCCGACACGCAGAATCGATTCGGGCAGGTCGTGCGCAAAAAATTCGATCGCGTCGGGAAATGCCCCGGGGTGATTGCCGAAGCCGGATTTCTCGGTGGTGCGCAGCCTGTTGTGGCCTCCGGCCTGCGTCATCCGCACGCCGTATCGGCGTATGTCCGCCAAGGTACGCCCGGCCGAGGGGCGCACGATCGCGATATGGCCGGGCTTGTCCGGATCGGGGGAGGGAAAGGATGCCACCACGAAATCGCCCGCGTTGGCGCGGGCCTGGGCCTGGGCGGCATCGCGCACCCGCCGCCAGCCCGCGTCATGGGCTGCGCGCGAGTCCAGCCACAAGGCCTGGGCCGTGGCCAGGAGCCGGGTCGAGTGCCGGGGCGGCCTGAGCAGGTAGACGCCCGCCCGCAGGCCCATCGCCGCCGCGAAGGCCGAGCAGTGCGTGTCCCCGGCGGAGCGGGCCAGGCCTCTGGAGGCGCCGCTCTTCCAGTCGACGAGATGGCCGGGCTGCCACAGGGTTTCCACCTTGGAGGCGTCCAGGATGGCCAGCAGCTTCTCCGCCTTGGGCGCGAGTGCGCCGCAACAGGGGCCCGTGCCGGAGACGGCCAAGGGCGGGAGCGGCGCGCCGGGCGACGTGCCTGCGCAAGCCGCCAGGGTGAGGATCAGGGCGCAGCCCAGATACGCGCGTATTGCGCTGCGCTTATATATCGACGATAGGTTCATTGCCGCATCGAGGCGTCGGCGCCATGTGCGCTGGCGAATATCGCCTTGGGAACGCCATGACCGGGGTACGTGCTATGCCCGGCCAAGTATAGATGGGTCCTGCCGATCTGCCGCGCAAAGACATCGCCGGGTTTGGGCCCGGCGGCAAAAGCCGCTGTGCGTTCCTGCGTAGAGGTGGCGCCTGCGCGTGGCCTGCGCCGGCCAGGGCGTGGTTTCTTTGGGTGTTGCCAGAGGCCCTACGGCCGGCCTTGGGCGCGGGTGTAGCGATCCAAGCCCCGAACAGCACTGCGGCGATCACAAATCCCATCATGACCGCGCAAACGCCGTTCCACCCTGCCCATGGCCAGGCCGCGCCCGACAGTGCCGCGCCAATCGCGCCGCCGATGAAGAAAATCCCCACGAAAAGCGCGTTCAGGCGTCCGCGCAGGCCTCGATGCCGAAGAACGCGCGCCAGCCCAGCGATCCGGCGATCAGGCTGGCAAGCGGACGCGACAGCAGGATCCCCACCATCAGCCCGCTCATCACGTTGCCGACCGCCCGCGGCGATGCTTCGGCGCCATGGACGCCGCCATGGGCACGAGCATCTGGATCACGCTGGAAGTCGCGCCCGCGAGCGCGAGCGATGCCAGGAGCAGCCAGCCTGACCGCGCGAGCGCGGCAATGCCGAGAAATGCGGCGCAGCACTGCAGCTGTCGCGGGTGGCGCGGGGCATGGGCATCGGGCTGGCCGTGCCCGAGATGCTGCAGGCCAGCGCGCACCGCGACGCCTTGCAGCCCATCGAGGTGACGGACTTTCGCAATGTGCTGAGCATCTGGCTGGTGCATGGCCTGTTGCCCGGGCGACTGGTGCGTCCGGTGGCGCTGATGCGCGATGCGCTGGCCCGCACGCTGGGCCTTGACCGGCAGGGCGGTTGAGGGCGGCGGCAGCGCCGCGCGCACGGATCAGTCGCCGAACAGATTGCGCTGCACCTGTTCCAGGTGCTGCGACAGCAACGCGCCGGCCTGGGCGGCATCGCGGTCGCGCAGCGCGGTCACGATGGCCTGGTGCTGGCGTTCGTACTCCTGGCGCCGCTGCGGCGTGAGCGAATTGCGCTTGAGCCGGCCCCATTCGCCTTGCTCGCGGGCGTGGTTGATCAGTTCCAGGTTCTGCACGAAAAGGGCATTGTGGGTCGCCACGGCAAATACCTTGTGCAGCTCGCCGTCCCAGTGCTCGAAGTCCTCGATGGTTTGCGCCGTTTCCGAGCGGTCCAGACAGGCCTGCATGGCGGCGAAATCGGCCGCCGTCGCGTGGCGCGCGATCAGGATGGGCATCAGCGGCTCGATCAGCCTGCGCGCTTCCATGAGCTCGGCCGGGCTGACGTGCATGTCCAGCCAGCCGGGCTGATCGGGGCTGAGGAGCCCGTCGGCGCTGTCGAGCACGAAAGTGCCGCTGCCCGCAGCCTGCGTGATCAGCCCGCGTTCACGGAATTGCGCCAGCACGCGCCGCACGGTGCCGCGCGAGGTCTGAAAGCGCTGGCTCAACTCGCGCTCGGGAGGCAGTCTCGCGCCGGCGCGCAACTGTCCGGCGGACATGGCGTGATTCAAATAGGTCGAGAGCGCCCGCGCGCCCGTGGACCTCAAGGCCGTGCGTCCGGCATGCGCTTGCGCGTCGGTGTCTTCCACAATGAACTCCTGCGTTGAGGGCTAGTATAAACGGTACCAATTGGTTATTTAATTGGTTCTATTTGGTTGATATTTTATCCAATTGGTTCTATAAATTGCTCGGATTTTATATAAATCGGACCAAATGGATCTGTTAAATCACAATAGGCTGGCGCTATGAAATTCGCAAATCTCTCCATCGACGGCAAGCATGCCATCGCCGTGGTCGATCCCGAGGGCGGGCGTTACTGGCCCGTGTCGGACCTGATCCCGGGCTTTGCCGGCGATCTGGTCGATCTGATCGCCGATCACGCCCGGCAGCCGGGAGCCCTCGAGATTTCCGGCCCGGGCAGGCCGCTGTCCAGCGCTCAGGTGCTGGCGCCCATAGACCGTCCTCGGCGCAACATCATGTGCGTGGGCAAGAACTACCATGAGCATGCCGCCGAATTCAGCAAATCGGGCTTCGACAGCAGCGCCAAGGCCGGCGAACTCGCGCCCGAGGCGCCGGTGGTGTTCACCAAGGCCTATACATCGGTCATCGGGCCGGGCGCGTTCATACCCGCCCACGAATCGGTGACCTCCCAGCTGGATTACGAGGCCGAGCTGGCGGTGGTCATCGGCAAGCCCGGACGGGGCATCAAGAAGGCCGAGGCGTTCGATCATGTGTTTGGCTACACCATTGTCAACGACTTTACGGCCAGGGACTTGCAGAAACTGCATCGCCAGTGGTTCCTGGGCAAGTCGCTCGATGGCTTCTGCCCCATGGGGCCTTATGTGACGACGGCCGACGAGGTCGACGCCCGCAGCCTGGACGTGAAATGCTGGGTCAACGGCGAACTGCGCCAGAGCGCCAATACCTCGCAGCTGATCTTCGACATTCCCACGCTGATCGAGACGATTTCAGCCGGCATCACCTTGCTGCCCGGCGACATCATCGCCACGGGCACGCCGGCCGGGGTGGGCATCGGTTTCTCGCCCCCGCGCTTCGTGCGTTCGGGCGACGTCATCCGCATCGAGATTCAGGGTCTGGGCGCGCTGGAGAACACGGTGGCCTGATCCGCGGCGTTCGCACTGCGCGGGCGCCGCGCCGGCAAAAAAACAATGGCAAGAACGAGGAGACAAAAATCATGCGTGGAACCCTCTTTGCAGCGCTGGCGGGCCTGATCGGCCTGGCACTGGCGCCGTCACCGGCGCTGGCGCGTGCGAGCTATCCCGATCACCCCGTCACGATCGTCGTGCCTTTTGCGGCCGGCGGATCGGCCGACGTCTATGCGCGGATCCTGGCGCAGGAACTGGGCAAGGCGACGGGGCAGTCCTTCATCGTCGAGGACAAGCCGGGCGCGGGCGCCGTGATCGGAACGCAATATGCCGCCAAGGCTGCGCCGGACGGCTACACCCTGCTGGTGATCTCGAATACGCAGACCGTCAACGAATCGTTGCTCAAGCGGCGGCCTTACAAGTTGATGCGCGACTTCGTTCCCATCACGCCCATCAACGAAGCGCCACTGGTGCTGGCCGTGCGCGCCACGTTGCCCGTGCATAGCCTGGCCGACTTGATCCGGCTGGCCAAAGCCGAACCCGGCAAGCTGAACTACGCCTCGTCCGGCACCGGCACTCCGTACAACATGGCGGGCGAGCTCTTCAAGCACATGGCTGGATTGAACATCGTGCACATTCCCTACAAGGGCAGCGACCAGGCTCGCACCGACCTGTTGAGCGGACAGGTGGACATGATGTTCGACGCGGTCAGCACCATGAGTCCGCTGGTTGCCAGCGGCAAGGTGCGTGCGCTGGGCGTGACCAGCAAGACGCGCTCGGTTGTGCTGCCCGATGTGCCCACCATGGCGCAGGCCGGATTGCCCGGCTATACCGCCACGCTGTGGCTGGGGCTGCTTGCGCCCAAGGGGACGCCCAAGGCCGTCGTGGACAAGCTCAATCACGAAATCGGCGAGATCACGCAGCGCCAAGACATACGCACGGCCTGGGCCAGGAGCGGCGTGACGCCCCTGCGCATGTCGCCCGCCGAGTTCACCCGCTTTCTGCGGCAGGATATCGTCAAGTGGCATGAAATCGTCGATGCCGCGCATATCTCCGTGAACTGATCCGCGTTCACCGCTTACAACGGAGTAGCAATGGAACTGGTACTTTTCAGCGGCGGCGCCGCCAAGGCTGTGGCGAGCGGTCTGCAGGGCGATTTCGAAGCGCAGCAGGGCTGCGCCGTGTCCGCTACCTTTGGGGCGGTGGGGCTGATGCGCGACAAGCTGTTGTCCGGCGAACCCTGCGATGTCCTGATCCTCTCGGCCTCGCTGATCACGGCGCTGGAACAGCAAGGCTACGTCGTCGCGGGCAGCGCCAGGGATCTGGGAAGCGTTGCGACCGGCGTGGCCGTAAGAGCCGGCGATCCGGCCGTGGCCATCGGCGAGGCCGACGCCTTGCGCGCCGCGCTGTCGGCCGCGCGGGGCCTTTATGTTCCGCATCTGGGCAAGTCCAGCGCGGGCATCCATGTGGCGAACGTGCTGGAGCGCCTGGAACTTACCCAGGTCATGCGCGGTCGCGTGCGCGAGTACCCGAATGGCGCGACGGCCATGCGCGAGCTGGCCGCCGCGACAGGCGGCGGCCTGATGGGCTGTACTCAGGTCACGGAAATTCTTTATACGCCAGGCGTGAAGCTGGTGGGTGAACTGCCGCCGGGCTACGGCCTGGACACCGTATACACCGCCGCTGTATGCACCCAGGCGCGGCATCCCGAGCTTGCGTGCCGTTTTGTGCAGGCCTTGAGCGGGGATGCATCGCGCCGGCTGCGCCAGCATTCGGGTTTCAAGCTCGATTCGTAGCGTGCCGGCAAGTGCGCCCGGCAAATCCGCGCCGGGCGTTCGTCGCTTAACGCTGCAAAAAGGGCAGCACGCGCGCCAGCAGCAACTGCGGCGCTTCTTCCGGGATGTAATGGCCGCAGGGCAATGCGCTGCCTTGCACGCCCGCGCTCCACTTGCGCCACTCGGCCAGGGGATCGAAGCATTTCCCGACCACCCCGTCCGCGCCCCACAGCGCGAGAAACGGGCAGGCGATCCGCCTGCCTGCGGCCAGGTCGTCGCGGTCGTGTTCCAGGTCGATGGTGATCGAGGCGCGATAGTCCTCGCAGATGCCGTGCGCCGTGGCCGGGTCGGACAGGCAGCGCAGATACTCGGCGTAGGCCTCGGGCGTGAACGGCTTGAGTCCCGCGCTGCGCGCGCCGATGGTCTGCTTGAGATACAGGTCGGGATCGGCGCGGATCAGCGTTTCGGGGAACGGCGCCGGCCGCACCAGAAAGAACCAATGCCAATAGGCGTGCGCGAAATCGAACGAGGTCTGCTCGTACATCGCGACGGTGGGGGCGACGTCCAGCGTCACCAGCCGCGTCACGGCATCGGGATGATCGATCGCCATGCGCGCCGCGACGCGCCCGCCCCGGTCGTGCCCGATCAGGGCGAACGAATCGTAGCCGTGCCGGCGCATGAGTTCGACCTGGTCCAGCGCCATGCGGCGTTTGGAATAATTGGAATGATCGCCGGCGCCTTGCGGCTTGCCGCTGTCGCCGTAGCCGCGCAGATCGGCGGCGACCACGGTGAAATGCCGGGCGAGCTCGGGCGCGACCTTGTGCCAGATCGCATGGGTTTGCGGATGGCCGTGCAGCAGCAGCAGCGCCGGGCCGCACCCGCCCTTGACTGCATTGATGCGCACTCCATCCACGGTTGCCGATGCGTCCGCGTAGTTGTCGAACATCGCCATCTCCTTTTTGACTGCATGCAGTCTAATAGAAGATGCCAATGACGATTTTTCCGAAAACAAAATCAGTAGCTGGTTCGAGGCATCGACAAGGCATGGCCGCGATGCGATGGTCGGATCGACCGATCCGGACCAGATTGCGCCGGCGGCGCGCCACCGGCTATCGGTCGGGCTGCGCGACCTGGCCGACTTCCAGGGAGACCTTCTGAAATGAAATCCGATTCGCTGCCCGTGGCGCTGATCACCGGCTCAACTTCAGGCATAGGCGCCGCGATCGCGCGGCGGCTTGCGGCGGACGGCTACGCCGTCGTCCTGCATTCGCGCAGTTCGGCCGACGCGGGCCGGGCCCTGGCCCGCGAGCTGGGGGCGGCTGCCTATGTGCAAGCCGATCTGGCCGACGACGCCCAGCGCGTGCGGCTCGTGCGCGAGGCGGCGGCCCATTGGGGGCGGCTGGATGTGCTGGTCAACAACGCCGGCATCAGCCGCGTCATTGCCCATGCGGACCTGGCGGCGGCCACTCCCGACATCTGGCATGCGCTTTACGAGGTCAATGTGGTCGCTCCTTTCCGGCTGGCGACCGAGGCGCAGGCCGCGCTGCGCGAGGCTGCGGCCCGAGGCCGGCCCGGCAGCGTGGTCAACGTGAGTTCGCATGCGGGCGTGCGGCCCAAAGGCGCGTCGATCCCCTATGCGGCGACCAAGGCGGCCTTGAATCATGTGACGCGCCTGCTCGCGCTTGCGCTCGCGCCGGACATACGTGTCAATGCCGTCGCTCCCGGACTGGTGGATACGCCCCTCACGTCGGACTGGACGCAAGCGCAGCAGCTCTGGCAGGAAAAATCGCCCATGCGCCGTTCGGCTAAACCCGAAGACATCGCGCAGGCCGTCGCCATGCTGGTCGACTCCGATTACCTGACCGGAGAGATTCTGCTCTGCGACGGCGGCTTGAACCTCACCTGAAGAGGCCCGGGGGCGGCAGGACGGCTCTCAAGCGCTCTACGCGCGGTGGCCGCGAGGCCACCGCCTTCCCGCCAATCGTTAGCTCGCAACGGTTGCGAGTACGTCCGCAAAATCGGCCGCCGCGGCGGACAGTCCGCTGCCCGCGACCACGCGCAACCCGAGCTTCGGCAGGCCGGGCAAGCCGCGCTCGCACCGCCGCGCGCCGCCATTCTCGATGCCGGTTCCCTGGTCAGCAATGTATCGCGCGTGAAACTCACCAAGTTGGTGCGGCGCGACTTCACGCGGCAAGCGGGCATTTCCGACGTGCCCAAGAACAAACGCTTGGCCACGGACGCCGACCGGCAGGCTGCAATCGCCACGCCGCTGATAGAGGTATGCCTTGCGCTCTATGGCGCGACCCAGGCCATGGACCTGGGCGAAGAAGACATGGCCGCTGTCATCCAGGCGATCGATGAGCGATCGCGTGCATGAAATGCACCGGAAAAGCGCTTCGATGTATTTCAAGTAACGCATTAACAGGCGTAAGTGCGGCCCTGTATTTTTCCGCATTGATGGAACTGTTTTCAAAGAATGGGGCCTAAGCCAATATAGGGTTTCATATCCTTTCTATTGTGTGTGCTTTCGCCAACAAGCCTATATCCTGTGTAAAAGAAAAAGCAGGAATCTCTGGCATCGCATTTGTCCGAAGCACACAATGACAGAAGCGTCCTGCATTTAGGACGCATGAGATCCGCAGGAGATGGGCCATGAGCAGCATCCTCGAAGGGTTCAAATCGCAATACGCCCGCGATCAGCAAGCCGAGTTCTCGCTCGATGAATTCCTGGATCTGGCCAGGCGGGACCCGATGATCTACGCCAGCCCCGCAGAGCGCATGCTGGCCGCTATCGGCGAGCCGGAATTAGTCGATACCCGCAACGACCAGCGCCTTTCGCGCCTGTTTTCCAACCGGCTCATGAAGCGCTATCCGGCGTTTCGCGAGTTCTACGGCATGGAAGAGGTCATCGAGCAAATCGTGGCCTTCTTCAAGCATGCCTCGCAGGGCCTGGAGGAGCGCAAGCAGATTCTGTATTTGTTGGGTCCCGTGGGTGGAGGCAAGTCGTCCATCGCCGAACGCCTGAAGGCATTGATGGAACGCTATCCCATCTACGCACTCAAGGGTTCGCCGGTCAATGAGTCGCCGTTGGGTCTGTTCAATCCCGATATATTCGGCCAGCAGCTGCTGGCCGAATACGGCATACCCACGCGCTGCCTGACCGGCATCATGTCGCCCTGGGCCGTCAAGCGCCTGAGGGAATTCGACGGCGACGTCGCGCAGTTCCGCGTGGTCAAGCTCTTGCCGTCGGTGCTGCGCCAGGTGGCCATCGCCAAGACCGAGCCGGGTGACGAGAACAATCAGGATATTTCCTCGCTGGTGGGCAAAGTCGACATCCGCATGCTGGACCGCTACTCGCAGGACGATCCCGACGCCTACAGCTATTCAGGCGGCCTGTGCCTGGCAAACCAGGGCTTGCTCGAATTCGTCGAGATGTTCAAGGCGCCCATCAAGATGCTGCATCCGCTGCTGACCGCGACGCAGGAGGGCAATTTCAAGGGTACCGAGGGGTTCTCGGCCATTCCGTTCAACGGCATGATCCTGGCGCACTCGAACGAGGCTGAATGGCAGACCTTCCGCAACAACAAGCACAACGAGGCCTTCCTCGACCGCATCTACATCGCCAAGGTGCCTTACTGCCTGCAGGTGACCGAGGAGGTGCATATCTACGAGAAACTGCTGCGCAATAGCTCGCTGTTCAACGCGCCTTGCGCGCCGGGAACGCTCGATATGATGGCGCAGTTCTCGGTCCTGACGCGCCTGAAGGAGCCTGAGAATTCGAGTATCTATTCCAAGATGCGGGTCTACGACGGCGAATCGCTCAAGGATGTGGACCCCAAGGCCAAGGCGTTTCAGGAATACAAGGAATACGCGGGCATCGACGAAGGTATGACGGGCGTGTCCACGCGCTTTGCCTACAAGATTCTCTCCTCGGTCTTTAACTACGACCAGATCGAGGTGGCGGCCAACCCCGTGCACCTGATGTATGTGCTCGAGCAGCGCATCGTCCGCGACGATCTGCAGGAAGAAGTGCGCCGACGCTACCTCGAATTCATCAAGGGCTATCTGGCGCCGCGCTATGCGGAGTTCATCGGCAAGGAAATCCAGACGGCCTATCTGGAGTCGTATTCCGAGTACGGGCAGAACATTTTCGACCGCTATGTCACGTTCGCCGACTGCTGGATCCAGGACGAGGAGTTCCGCGACCCGGAGACCGGCGAGAGCTTTGACCGCGGCGCGCTCAACGACGAGCTGGAGAAGATCGAGAAGCCCGCGGGTATCGCCAATCCCAAGGATTTCCGCAACGAAATCGTCAATTTCGTGCTGCGCGCCCGCGCCAACAACGCCGGCCGCAACCCGGCCTGGACCAGCTACGAGAAGCTGCGCGAGGTGATCGAGAAGAAGATGTTCTCCAATACCGAAGACCTGCTTCCCGTGATTTCGTTCAACGCCAAGGCATCGGCCGACGACAAGAACAAGCACCAGAGTTTCGTGGATCGCATGGTCAGCAAGGGCTATACCGAGAAGCAGGTCAGGCTGCTGTGCGAATGGTATTTGCGTGTGAGGAAGTCCTCTTGATGAGCGGGGTGCGCCATGAATTCGCTCATAGACAGACGCCTGAACGGCCGCAATAAAAGCGCGGCCAACCGCGAACGGTTCCTGCGTCGCTACAAGCAGCAGATCCGCAAGGCGGTCGGCGACATGATCCGCGATCGTTCCATCGAAGACATGGAGCAGGGCGGCGAGGTCAAGCTGCCCGTGCGCGACATCTCCGAGCCGCATTTCCGGGTCGACCGGGGCGGCGATCGCGAGACCGTGCTTCCCGGCAACAAGGAATTCGCCAAGGGCGATCAGCTGGATCGTCCTCAGGGTGGCGGCCAGGGCGATGGCTCGCAAGCCGGCGAGGGCGAGTCGGTGGACCAGTTCACCTTCAGCTTGTCGCGCGCCGAGTTCCTCAGCCTGTTCTTCGACGATCTGGAGCTGCCGCATCTGGCGCGCACCCAGCTGGGCGATGTGTCGGAAACCAAATGGCAGCGCGCGGGCTACACCACGACCGGGACGCCAAGCCAGCTGAGCATAGGCCGCACGCTCAAGGCATCGCTGTCGCGCCGCGTGGCGCTGGGCATGAGCGCGCGCAGCGAGCTGGAGCGGGTCCAGGCCCGGCTGGAAGAAGCCCTGGCCCGGGATGCGCCGCAGGAGGAACTGGACGCCCTGCGGGCCGAGGTCGATCAATGGGCGGGCCGCGTGGCCCGAGTGCCCTTCCTGGACGATCTCGACCTGCGCTATCGCCACCGCGTTTGCGTCTCCAGTCCGGTGGCGCGCGCCGTCATGTTCTGCCTCATGGACGTGTCGGGCTCCATGGATGAGAGCAAAAAGGACCTGGCCAAGCGGTTCTTCACGCTGCTGTATATGTTCCTGTCGCGCAAGTACGAGCATGTTGACCTGGTCTTCATCCGCCACACCGACAATGCGGAGGAAGTCGACGAACAGACTTTCTTCTACGACACCAAGAGCGGGGGCACCATCGTGCTGTCGGCGCTGGAACTCATGCGTCAGATCATGGTCGATCGTTATCCGCCGGCGGACTGGAACATCTACGCCGCGCAGGCCAGCGACGGCGATTCCTTCGGCGCCGATGCCGGCAAAAGCGCGCGCTTTCTCGCCGAGAACCTGCTGCCGGCCGCGCGCTACTTCGCCTATATCGAAGTGCCCGATTCGTCCGAGGCGCGCAAAAGCAGCCTGTGGGCCGAATACGAGCAGCAAGCCGCGTCGAACTTCGCCATGCGTCGCATCCACGAGCGCGGCGAGATATTTCCGGTTTTCCACGAGCTTTTCAGGAAGGAGGCCGATCAGTCATGAAAACCCTCCTCAATGGCGTCAGCGCCCAGATCCAGGCCTTGGAACATTCCAGCCATCCCATATCCACCGGTTCTGAGTGGACCTTCGAACTGATCCAGCGCTATGACGAGGTCATCGCCAGGACGGCCCAGGCCTACGGGCTGGATACCTATCCCAACCAGATCGAGATCATCACCTCCGAGCAAATGATCGATGCCTATGCCTCGGGCGGCCTGCCCATCGGCTATCCGCACTGGTCGTACGGCAAGGAGTTCATCCGCAACGAACAGTTCTACCGCAAGGGCATGCAGGGGCTGGCCTACGAGATCGTCATCAACTCCAACCCCTGCATCGCCTACCTGATGGAAGAGAATTCCATGGCCATGCAGGCCCTGGTCATCGCCCATGCCTGCTACGGGCACAACTCCTTCTTCAAGGGCAATTATCTGTTCCGCCAGTGGACCGATGCCGACGGCATCCTGGACTACCTGGTTTTCGCGCGCAAATACGTGATGGATTGCGAAGACCGTTACGGCTTCGAGGCCGTCGAGGCCGTGCTCGATTCCTGCCATGCGCTCAGCCTGCAGGGCGTGGACCGCTACAAGCGGCCGGCGCCGGTCTCGTACCGCGAGGAGTCCAGACGCCAGGCCGAGCGCGAGGAGCATGCCCGGCTGCAGTACAACGATCTGTGGCGTACGGTGCCCGTGCCGGTCGCGGACGACGCGCCGGCCGGCAGGCGGCCGGTGTTTCCGCCGGAACCCGAGGAGAACCTGCTCTATTTCATCGAGAAGCACGCGCCCAAGCTCGAACCCTGGCAGCGCGAGCTGGTGCGCATCGTGCGCAAGATCGCCCAGTATTTCTATCCCCAGTCGCAGACCAAGGTCATGAACGAAGGCTGGGCCACTTTCTGGCATTACACCCTGCTCAACCGCCTGCACCGGGACGGTCAGGTTACCGACGGCTTCATGATGGAGTTCCTGCAAAGCCATACCAGCGTGATCAGCCAGCGCGGCTTCGATGAACGCGGCTACGGCGGCCTGAACCCTTACGCGCTGGGCTACGCCATGATGTCGGACATCCGGCGCATCTGCGAGGCGCCGACTGCCGAAGACAAAAAATGGTTTCCGGACATTGCCGGAGGCGACTGGATCGCCACGCTGGATTTTGCGATGCGCAACTTCAAGGACGAGTCCTTCATCGCGCAGTACCTCTCGCCCAGGCTTATCCGCGAATTCCACTTCTTTGCCATCTCCGACAGGCAAGCCAATCCCAAGCTCGAAGTGGCTGCCATCCACGACGACGAAGGCTATCGTGACATCCGGCGCCTTCTGGCGTCACAATACGATCGTGACAACCAGTTGCCGGACATCCAGGTCTCACGTTATTACCGGGACTCGGATCGTTCCCTGCTCCTGCGCTACCAGCAAGTCCGCGGCCGGCCGCTGGCCGAAGACGAGGCTGACCAGGTCATGAAGCACCTGGGGCGGCTGTGGGGTTTCCGGGTGCGTTTGGAAGAGGTCCTGCCCGACGGGACGGTGCTGTCGTATCGGCAGGTAGACCCTTGAGCATGCGTTTTAATGTCGTGGAGCAATGCCATGCGATGGCGTGTCGAGGATATTGACTTCTCGGGTATAGACGTTCAACGCGCGACGGCCAGCGAAGATCTGATGTTGCTGTTGTGTGCGGCCTCTTTCGTCGAAAGCGGGTCGGACCTGTATTCGCACACGCTGGTCGATTTCTTCGATGGCGATGAAGAATTGTGCGCCTGGCTGCGCAACGACTGGGAAGCCGAAGAGTTGCAGCATGGCCGTTCCCTGAAGGCATACGTCGGCGTTGTGTGGCCAGATTTCGACTGGAATGCGTCTTTTGACGGTTTTTTCCACGAGTATTCCAAGACCTGTTCGCGCGAACAGCTCGAAAAGACGCGGGCACGCGAACTGGTGGCGCGGTGCGTGATCGAAACCGGCACGTCCAGCCTGTACAGCGCGATAGGCCAGTGCTCGAAAGAGCCTGTCCTGGTCAAGCTTGCCAGCTGCATTCACGCGGACGAAGTGCACCACTACAAGGTCTTCTATCAGTACTTCAAGAAGTACAACCAGACCGAGCGGCTCGGCCGCTACGACGTGTTGCGCACGCTCCTGCGCCGTTCGCTCGAAATCCGCAACGAAGACGAGGAGATTGCCATGCGCCATGTAATGGCTGCGCGCTATCCCGAGCGCGCCGGCGATTCGGAAATCAGCGCACGCCAGATCGGGCGGGTCAGCGAAATGGTAATGCGCAACCTGCCTGTCGATATGAGCGTGAAAATGATGATCAAGCCGCTGGGTCTTCCAGCGGGGGTGCAGCGCGGCGTGCTGTCTGCGGCAAGCTGGGCGGCAAGGCCGCTGTCGCGCTTTTTGTTTTCGCGCTGAGCGGCGCGCTAGGCGTATTGCACCAGCCCCTCGGCATCCAGCCTGAGAATCCTGGGCGATTTGGGCGTGTGCAGTTTGGCGCCCGTCAACGCTTGCAATCGATCCAGCGGCAAGCCTTGTGCAATGGCGTAGACCTCGAACCCGTGATTGCCGATATCGATCACGGCCAGGTCGGTGTAGATCCGGTCGACGCAGGCCAGGCCGGTCAAGGGATAGGCGCATTTTTCCAGCAGTCTGGGCGCCCCCTCGCGCGTGACGTGCTCCATGGTCACGTAGACCCGTCGCGCGCCCACGGCCAGGTCCATGGCGCCGCCCACGGCCGGAATCGCATCGGGC
Organism: Bordetella sp. FB-8; assembly: GCF_000382185.1. Classification (NCBI taxonomy): domain Bacteria; kingdom Pseudomonadati; phylum Pseudomonadota; class Betaproteobacteria; order Burkholderiales; family Alcaligenaceae; genus Bordetella; species Bordetella sp. FB-8. The sequence goes on from NZ_KB907784.1 coordinate 2,162,505, forward strand.
GCATCGGTGATCCAGTTGGCCAGGTCGCCGTTGGCCGCCACTTGAAAGCCGCCCAGCACCGTGTAGTCGAGCTTGCCGCCGCGCATCATGGCGAACGAGACCGTGTGCTCGCAGATCGATGCGCCCGGCATCAGCGTGATGCGCTGGCGACTGGCATTGATGAGGTCGGGGTCGCCTTCGCCTTCGGCAGCCAGCGGTCCCATGCCCAGGATGCCGTTCTCGCTGTGCATCAGGATCTCGCGGTCCGCGGGCAGGTAGTCCGATACCAGGGTGGGGATGCCGATGCCCAGGTTGACCACCGAACCATCGGGGATGTCGTGCGCCACGCGCTGGGCGATCTGTTGGCGCGTCAGGCGCAGGGCGTTCGTCGCGATGGTCATTCTTGTCCCACGGGTACCACGGTTTGAACGAAGATTCCCGGCGTCATCACGTGCTCGGGCGCGAGCTCTCCCAACGGGACCACACGCTCGACCTGGGCGATGGTGTGGCGCGCCGCCATGCACATCACGGGGTTGAAGTTGCGCGCGGCCCAGCGATAGGTGAGGTTGCCCATGCGGTCTCCCAGGTCGGCCTTGACCAGCGCGAAGTCGCCGTGCAGCGGGTGCTCGAGCACGTAGTTCACGCCGTCGACCGTGCGTGTTTCCTTGCCTTGGGCCAGCAGCGTGCCGTAGCCGGTGGGCGTGAAGAACGGCCCCAACCCGGCACCCGCGGCGCGCAACCGCTCGGCCAGGGTGCCCTGGGGCACCACTTCCAGTTCGACCTGGCCGGCGCGGTAGGCGGCGGCGAAGACTTCCGACTTGGGCGGGCGCGGATGCGAGCAGATGATCTTGCGCACCAGCCCGGCCACGATCAGCGCGGCGATGCCCACCTGCTCGGTGCCGCTGTTGTTGCTGATGATCGTCAGCTCGCGCCGCCCCAGGTCGCGCAACGCATGCAGCAGCGCGAAGGGAATGCCGGCTTCGCCGAACCCGCCCACCAGGATCGAGGCGCCGTCGGGTATGACGTGCAGCGCCTGCATGATCGAGGGCTGTATTTTGTTTATCACCGCAACGGTTCCCTGGTTTTCTTGCGGAGCGCCCGAATGTCTCCCCGGCGATTCTATTATTTTTCGAGTTGTCCGAAGCGGCCGCTGTTGAAGTCGGCCACGGCCTGGCGGATTTCGCTTTCGCTGTTCATCACGAACGGCCCATAGCCGACCACGGGCTCGTCGATGGGCTCGCCCGACAGCCACAGCAGGACCGCGTCGCTGTTGGCCTCGATTTGCACCGTGCCGCCGCTGCGGTCCCAATGCACCAGCTGGCCCTCGCGCGCGATGGCGTTGCCGTCGATCAGCACCGTGCCGCGTAGCACGACCGCGGCCAGCGTGCGGCCGTCCTGCGCCGCGAAACGGCCGACGCCGCCCTGGTTCAGGCGAATATCCCACACGTCCATGGGCGTGAACGTGCGGGCCGGCCCGCGCCGCCTGTCGAATTCGCCCGCGATCACCCGCACCCGGCCCGCGCCGCCGGGCAGATCGACTGAAGGAATCTGCGTATCCAGCAGCGTCTGGTAGTTCGGCTCGGTCATCTTGTCCTTGGCCGGCAGGTTGACCCAGAGCTGTGCCATTTCGATGGTGCCGCCGCTTGCGGTGTAGGCGCGCGAATGAAATTCCTCGTGCAGGATGCCGCCGCCGGCGGTCATCCACTGCACGTCGCCGGGGCCGATGGTGCCGCCCGCGCCGGTGGAGTCCCGGTGTTCCAGTTCGCCCTGGTAGACGATGGTCACGGTCTCGAAGCCGCGGTGCGGATGCTGGCCCACGCCGCGGGGCCGCGCGGCCGGTTCGAAGCGGGTGGGCGCGGCGTGGTCGAGCAGCAGGAAGGGGCTCAACTGCCGGCCCAGGCCTTCGTACCCGAACAGCGAGCGCACGGGAAAGCCGTCGCCGACCCAGTGCTGCCCTGGGGCGCTATAGATGCCGAGGATGTTCTTCATGCGGGTCTCCAAGCTTGCGTTTCCAGTTGTCCGCGCCCTAGGCGCGGGGCATGGAAAGAGGATAAGGGCGGGGGAGCCGTATCGCTAGGCGGCCTCATTCGCACACAGAGTTCCATGTCGTGAACGAGGAACCCGTCCTGCGCCCGGGCGTTTCCGCCGCTGGACATTCTGCTGGCCTGGAGGCAGGTGAGCGATACGCATGTAGGGGATTTCTGCTAGAATCGTCGATTACCGATTTTTCGCGCTTGCTTTGTCCGGCCCTTTCCGGTTTCTCGCGCGAAATTGCCGGATCAGGACAGGTGGCCGAGCGGTTGAAGGCGCACGCCTGGAAAGCGTGTATACGTGAATAACGTATCGGGGGTTCGAATCCCCCTCTGTCCGCCAAAGAATAGTCCGGAACTGTCCAGGACAGTCCATAAAACCCCGTAGAATCAACGTTCTGCGGGGTTTTTCTTTCCAGGGTAGGTCCATTCAAGCCCACCTCAAGCCAGCAAATTTGTTGGTATCTCCGTTGGTGCTGTTGAGGTAATTTCGTTGGTATCGTCAAAATACCAACAAATTGACCCGAAATAGCTGCAAGGCGGCAGATTCACAACGCAAAAAAATGCGAACTCGGTGCAGGTGATCAGTTCCGGCGCCAAGCGTAACGTTCAGTGCTCACACATTTCTGAAGGCTCGAAAAACCCGCTGCGCGCTTTTACTGCGACCTCTCCGCGACGACGAACGTCGAGCCGCCCTCATCGGTCGCAGTGCGGCCATTTCGGGACAATCAATTTGGGAACAGATTTTGGGTAAGCTGCGCAGCTGTGACGCACGCGATCGGCGCAAACTCCCCACGGCTGTCTCGCTACGGGTTCCCAATTGAGACGGCAGGTGGTAACCAAGACAAGGTAGTTACTGACAGGCAGTTCACTGCGGATGTTGCATAAGTTCAATAGTGTGGCCGTCAGGTCCGCGGGTGTAGACCATAATTGTTCCGCTAGGCGCGGTCTGCGGTTCGCCGGTTGCCCTCCATCCATAAGGGGCCATGCGATTTAGCATTGCGCGCAGATCGGTCACGGCAAACGTCAAATGAGCCGAACCGACATCGCATGGACGTTGTTTCAAAACCACGCGATCTTCCGGTGAATCGTACTCAATCAGCTCAACTCTATATCCATCGGGGCCCTCTAGGAGAGCATTTCTTAAATAAGCTCCCGACACACCGACCACTTGTTCCATCGCGTGCCCACCACCAAGCTCTTTGCGATACACGAGTTGAAAGCCGAGAACTTCAGTCCAAAAATCAAGTACGCCATCGATCGACGCGACTGTCAGCCCAGTGTGCTCGGTGCGCAATACGGTAGAGGTTCGGTCGTTCATAGGTGCATCCTGTGATACCAGTCGATGCCGCAGACTTATACGAAAGTTAAGAATCTGGTCTGGACTTTCCCCATTACCTTAGCAGATGACCGTTATGGGTCGGAAACGGCCGATGATTGTTGTAGGATGCCCGCCACTTAGCATTCGATATGACCGGCTGTGTGCTCATCCTGAGTAAAAGCGTGTTGGCGATCTCCTGAGTAGCAGAACCGGGAAAGCCCGATGCGCGAACCGTAAGCCGGTACACCGGCGCTTACGATCCGTTGGTTGCTCTCTTCTTCTCTTTTTCTTTCTCTTCCTTTTCGCCGTCATGATGAGACTTGATGGCGAAGAAAATGCACGTGCCCAGAACGAGCAGCTTGAACGTGATCAAGAATATAGGAACCCACTCCATGATGTCCTCAAAGCGCTGCACAGCAGCCTGGAAATTAGCCGTAGCCAGGTAAACGAATGGTTCGAGCCGAATTGGATGCGGCATAGGATCCCGCGACGATCCTCACGCCTGTAGCCGCTACTGTGCCAGGGCAACCGCCGAAATCACAGACTCAGATTCATCAAATAAACAGCAGAGCAGATGAACGGCATGGGGTAATTTGCCAATAAAAATCCTGCAAAAGTACAGTGTCTTTAAATCTGCAAATTGTGCATATCAGTTGCACGCGATGACAAAACACCATGAAGCGCTACGAAGCCCTCGCACAAGAGATCGCCGAGTCCATTGCCCAAGGCCAGTTGCGGCCGGGCGAGCGTGTGCCTTCGGTGCGGCAGGCGAGCCGCAGCCGGGGCGTGAGTCCGTCCACCGTCTTCGAGGCGTACTACCTGCTGGAGGCGCGCGGGCTGATCGAGGCCCGCCCGCGCTCCGGCTACTTCGTCAGCCATACGGTGAGCTGGCAGCAGGAGCCGGAGGGTTCCAGGCCGGTGGCGAAAGAGCGCGCCGTCGAGGTGTCCGAACTGGTCTTCCAGGTACTGGGTCACGCCAAGAACCGGGCGCTCGTGCCGATGGGATCGGCCTTCCCCAGCCCGCTGCTGTTCCCTTTGCCCAAGCTCGCGCTCGCCACGGGAAAGGCGCTGCGCCGGCTGGACCCCTGGCGCACGGTCGAAGACCTTTCGCCCGGCAGCGCCGCGTTGCGCCGCCAGATCGGCCTGCGCTATCTGGGCATGGGCTGCGGCGTGGACACCGAGGAACTGGTCATCACCAACGGCGCGATGGAGGCGCTGAACCTGTGCTTGGAGAGCGTTACCCGGCCCGGCGACTTGGTGGCCGTGGAATCCCCGACCTTCTATGCCGCGCTGCAAGCGCTGGAACGCCACAACCTGCGCGCCGTCGAAATCGCCACCCATCCGCGCACGGGCATCGACGTGGCCGCGCTGGCTGCGGTCATGGAACGGCATCCGGTCAAGGCATGTTGGCTCATGCCCAATTTCCAGAATCCCCTGGGCAGTCTGATGCCGGACGACGCCAAAGAGGCGCTGGTGGACCTGCTCGCCAAGCGCGAGGTGCCGTTGATCGAGGATGACGTGTATGGCGAGCTGTATTTCGGTGCCCGCAAGCCCCGGCCCGCCAAGGCGTGGGACCGCGCGGGCTGGGTCATGCACTGCAGTTCTTTCTCCAAGTCGCTGGCGCCGGGCTACCGCGTCGGCTGGGTCGCGGCGGGCCGCTACGCCCGCGACGTGGCGCAGCGCAAGCTGATGAGTTCCATCGCCGCGCCCTTGCCGTCGCAGGAGGGCTTGAGCGAATACCTTGAACGCGGGGGGTATGACCGGCACCTGCGCCAGTTGCGGGCGAAGCTGGCACAGCATCGGCACGCGACGTTGCGCGACATTGCCAGGCACTTTCCGGCCGGCACGCGGGCCACGCAGCCCGAAGGCGGCTATTTCATCTGGGTGGAGCTTCCGCCTCGGGTCGACGCCTTGGAACTGCACCGGCTGGCCCTTTCTCAAGGCATCAGCCTGGCGCCAGGCCATTTGTTCTCGGCCGACCATCGCTTCAAGCACCATGTGCGAATCAACTTCGGACATCCAGACGACAAGAAATTCCATGTGGCGCTCAAGACGGTCGGGACCATCGCCCGGGCACTGGCTGCGTGATGCGGCCAGCGTAGCGGATGCGCCGGACCCGGGGGATTAGGGCCTGCAGTAAACTGCCGCCGTCGGGCGCAAGCCATTTCCCTGCGGTATCGACCCTAGCCATGCAAATCCATATTGCTGCTTTCCTGCGCCGTGCCGGCCTGGCCGCGCGCCTGGGCCTAGTCCTTATCCTGGTCGCCGGCGGCCTCTGGAGCCCCGCCAGGGCGGCGCTGCCGGCCGACGTGGTGCTCAACTCCGGCGTTCGCTACCACCTCATCGCGCGCTGGGGTGTCGAGCGCCTCAATCGCATCCTGCAAAAGGAAATACCGCAATTTGCCGGCACCCAGGTGCAATACACCCCGGCGCGCAATGCGGTTCTGCTGTATCGCGTGACGTACCCATCCGTGATCCCGGAGCGGGGCAATCAGCCCACGATGGCGACAGGCCTGGTCGCGGTGCCCGACACGGCGGCAAGCACATTGCCGATGGTGTCGTATCAGCACGGCACCGTGTACGGCAAGCACCAGGTTCCGTCGTACCCGGACGAATCGCCCGAGACCCAGCTGATGATCGCGCAGTTCGCGGGGCAGGGCTATGTCCTGATCGGCGCGGATTATTTCGGCCTGGGGGATTCGACCGAACCCGAGGGCTATATGGTCAAGGCCAGCCACCAGCAGGCATGCTATGACATGCTGACGGCGTCCAGGGCCGTGCTCGCCGACCTCAAGCGCAAGAGCGACAAGCTCTTTCTGGCCGGCTGGTCGCAGGGCGGTTTCGTCACCATGGCGTTTCTGGAAAAACTCGAGCATGCCGGCGTGCCGGTGCAGGCCGCGGCCACCGCCAGTGCGCCGGTTGACGTGTTCATGGCCCTGAACGGCTTTTTGAATTTTCCGCGCAAAAATGATGCCAATTGGGTGAACTCGCTCTTCATCCTGTCGGCCTTCTCTTTCGAGCATTACTACGGCGTGCCCGGACTGGCGCGCTCGCTCATCAATCCCCCATACTACGATGTGGCGCGCAAGGCCTATCTGCGCGAGCCCTTCAATCTCGCGGATTTGCCGACCGACTTGCACAAGCTGATCCGCAAGGAATACTTTGATCCGCAGTTTTTCGCCGATTCGGCCTACGGCCGCCTGGTTGCCTCGACGCAAGCCTACCGCTGGGTGATCCGCACGCCGGTACGCAATTATTACGGCGAGACGGACGAGGCGATCAGCACAGGGCTGGGCCGGCTGGCGGCGACCTACCAACAGGCGATGGGTAGCGGCAATACCCTGGTGCAGGCCGTATCGACCGGCGCCACGACCCATCGAGGCACGTTCGCGCATGCTGTGCCCGAGTGGAAGGCGTGGTTCGACAAGCAATGACGCGCCCCGTACCGATCCCGGTACGCCCAAGCGCCGTGCGTCTCCAGACAAGCCGATCCCGCCGAATCCCAACTCGGACTCCTCGGCGAACCCGATCCGGCTAGGCTGTCCTCAGCCCGTTTGACCGGGCCGCAGCCGGCGCGGCAGTTCTTTGGGGGCGTATTTTTTCGCCCTCATTATTCGATTGATAATTCAATCAGAAATAAATAGTTTCAAGATTTTTCGGGATATGGATCTAACCGGGAGCTATTGTCAAAGTGCATGATCTCGCGGCCCAATGCAGGCGGTTCACATGCCCGTCCGTAAGCTATTCGGCTTTGCCCTGATCCTGATCACGCTGATCGTGATCGGGCTCTCCGGCATGCTGGGTTGGCGCACCATCCGTGAGATGGGCGAGCTGAACGCCAGCATTACGCGTATCCAGGCGATCAAGGCGCTGGCAGGCATCCAGGGGTTCGTTTCGATCGAGCGTGGGTTCTCAACCCTGGCGCTGACCGATGCGGGATCGGGCGGCAACGCTCAAAGGCTGGCCGCTTTGCGCAAGGCGCGCCAGGAGACCGACCAGGCCATTGCCAATATGCTTGCGCGCGTCGGCGACCTGGCTGCGATGGACCACGTCCAAGCCAAGCTGCTGATCAACGCCAGGGAACTGGCCGCCAGCGTGGCCGCCAGCCGGCAATTCTGCGACGAGCGGCTCGGCCGCCCTATTGACGAGCGCGCAGATGCCGCGCGGCAATTGATCCGCCGGATGAATGGCATCAATGCGCAGGCAGCCGATCTTTTGCACAGCCAGGTCGACAAGCTGGCGTTCGTCAACGGCTCGGCCTATGCCGCGAGCCAGATCGCCAGCCAGGCGGCGGACTTGCGCGCCGTGGCCGGGGCGCAAGCCGGCCTGCTGGAGGCGTGGCTCGTGGAGTCCAGGCCGGTGGGCCCCGCCGACCGGGAGCGATTCCTGATCTACGAAGGGCGGGTGCGCCAGATATGGACAGAGCTGCTCGCCGTGCGCGGGGAGTTCTCCACGCCGCCGGCGCTCTGGGCGTCGGTTGCCGCAGTCGATGCCGGTTTCATGGCGCCCTTTACGGCCATCAAGCGCAGGCTGGTGCCGCACTTCTCGGACGGCGTCTTTCCCATGAGCGTGCCCGCCTACCGGGCCCAGGTGATTCCTCTTTACCTGCCCATTCTTGCCCTGCGGGACCAGGCCTACAAGACGGCATTGGACGAAGTTCGCTCGGCCTACGGCCAGGCCCGCGCACAGGTAGTCGTCTCGATCATCGCGGCCCTGCTGGCCCTGGCGGCGCTGCGTACCATTTTCGTGCGCGTCAATCAGAAGCTGACCAGCCTGGCCATGCACGACGCATTGATCGGCCTGCCGAACCGGTTGCTGTTGCGGGACCGCCTGGGCCAGATGCTGGAAAAGGCGCAACGCGACCAGGGTTGTTTCGCGTTGATGTTCCTGGATATCGATGATTTCAAGACTATCAACGACTCCTGCGGCCATCATGTCGGCGACCAGTTGCTCATCGCCGTCGCGCAGCGCATCTGCGCTGCGCTGCGTGCCCAGGATACGGTGGCGCGCGTCGGCGGCGACGAGTTCATTTTACTGGGCGAAATCAGGGATCCGGACGATGCCGCGACCATCGCCCAGAAACTGATTTCGGTCATCAGCCCGTCCACGCAGATCGCCGGCCAGCAACTGCATGTGACGGCTAGCATCGGCATCGCGGTCTACCCCGGCGACGGCGTGACGCAGCATGATCTGATGATCCATGCGGACACCGCCATGTACCATGCGAAGCAGCGCGGTAAAAACGGCTATTGTTTTTACGATGCCGCGATGAACTCCGACGTGCAGGATCATCTGTCGCTGCTGAACGATCTGCATATGGCCCTGGAACGGGGCCAATTCGAGTTGCATTATCAGCCGCAATACCTGGCCTGCACGACGGGCCTTTGTGGGGCCGAGGCTTTGCTGCGCTGGCGTCATCCGTCGCGGGGCCTTATCTTTCCCGATAAATTCATTCCCCTTTCGGAAAAGACCGGCCTGATCATCCCGATCGGTGCCTGGGTGCTGAACGAGGCATGCCGGCAGATGGCCCAATGGCACAGCCAGGGGCATGAAAACTGGTCGATCGCCGTCAATCTTTCGCCGCTCCAGTTCTGCCATGCCCGCTTGATCGAGCAGGTGCGCGATGCCCTGGACCGCCATGCGCTGCCGCCCGGCAGCCTCACGCTCGAGATTACGGAAACCACCGCGATGCGCGATGCCCGGGAGAGCGTTGCTATTCTGGACCAGCTCGCTGCGATGGGCGTGCGGATCTCGATCGACGATTTCGGTACGGGTTATTCCAGCCTGCTGTATCTGAAGCGTCTGCCCGCCGCGGAACTCAAGATCGACCGCAGCTTTGTCATGTCCCTGGTCCCGGGCTCGGAGGATGCGGCCATCGTCTCGTCCATCGTCGCCCTGGGCCGGACGCTGAACATGCACGTCGTTGCGGAAGGGGTGCAGACCGCGGCGCAGCAGCGGTTTCTCAGCGAGCTGGGCTGCCATATATTGCAGGGTTATCTGCTGGGCCGGCCCGTGCCGGCCGCGCAATTTCTCGAGACTGTGGTCCCGGCCAATATCGAATCCTATCCATAAAGGAGACACCAACGTGCGTGAACGCTTTCTTGCCCACCTGAGCACTACCCTGGACCAGATCCGCGCCGACGGCTTCTACAAGACCGAGCGCGTGATCGAAAGTCCGCAGTCCGCCCAGATCCACCTGGCTCGCGGTTCCGATGTCCTGAATTTCTGCGCCAACAACTACCTGGGTCTTGCCGACGACAAAAGGCTCATCCTCGCCGCGCAGCAAGGGCTGGAGCGATACGGTTTCGGCATGGCCTCGGTACGTTTCATCTGCGGTACCCAATCGGTGCACAAGCAGCTGGAGTCGGCCATTTCCGATTTTCTGGGAACAGACGACACGATCCTGTATGGCAGCTGTTTCGATGCCAACGGCGGCCTGTTCGAAACCTTGATGGGCGAAGAAGACGCGATCATCTCCGACGAACTTAACCACGCCTCGATCATCGACGGCGTGCGCTTGAGCAAGGCCCGGCGCTTTCGCTACCGCAACAACGACATGGCCGATCTGGAGGCGCAATTGCAGGCGGCCGACGCGGCCGGCGCGCGCTTCAAGCTGATCGCGACGGACGGCGTCTTTTCCATGGACGGCATCATCGCCGACCTGAAATCCATTTGCGACCTGGCGGACCAATACGGGGCGCTCGTGATGGTCGACGACTCCCACGCCGTCGGCTTCGTCGGCGAGCATGGCCGCGGCACGCCGGAATACTGCGACGTGCAAGGCCGCGTGGACATCATCACAGGTACGCTGGGCAAGGCGCTGGGCGGCGCCTCCGGGGGCTATACCTGCGGCCACAAGGAAATCATCGAGTTGCTGCGCCAGCGTTCACGCCCGTATCTGTTCTCCAATACCTTGGCGCCATCCATCGCGGCGGCCTCGATCAAGGTGCTGGAACTGCTGGCGAGTCCGGAAGGAGCGGATCTGCGCCGTCGCGTGCGTGAGAACAGCGAGCATTTCCGTAGCGGTATGAGCGAGCTGGGATTCACGCTGGCGGGCAGGGATCACCCCATCATCCCCGTCATGCTGGGCGATGCGCAATTGGCCGGGAAAATGGCCGATGCGATGCTGGCCGATGCAATTTACGTCATCGGCTTTTCCTATCCTGTCGTGCCCAAGGGCCGCGCCCGCATCCGCACCCAGATGAGCGCCGCCCACACCGCGCAGCAGATCGATCGCGCCATCGCCGCTTTCGGCAAGGCGGGCAAGGTCTTGGGTGCGATCTCCTGAGCCCTCGAATTAAGGATGTTTCATGAAAGCACTGAGCAAGCTGGCTCCTGCCGCCGGACTGACGCTGACCACCGTGGAAAAGCCGGAAGTCGGCCACAACGACGTTCTGATCAAGATAAAAAAGACCGCCATTTGCGGCACCGACATCCATATCTGGAAATGGGACGATTGGGCGCGCAAGACCATTCCGTTGCCCATGCACGTCGGCCATGAATACGTGGGCCATATCGTCGCCATGGGACAGGAGGTGCGCGGCTTCGAGATCGGCGACCGAGTGTCCGGCGAAGGCCACATCACCTGCGGCTTTTGCCGCAATTGCCGCGCCGGCCGCCGCCATCTTTGCCGCAACACCGTGGGCGTCGGGGTGAACCGACCGGGCGCGTTCGCCGAGTATCTGGTGATTCCGGCTTTCAACGCATTCAAGATTCCCGATGGCATCTCCGACGACCTGGCCGCGATCTTCGATCCGTTCGGTAATGCCACGCATACGGCGCTGTCGTTCAATCTGGTGGGCGAGGATGTGCTCATCACGGGTGCCGGCCCCATCGGCGTCATGGCCGTGGCCATTGCGCGCCACGTAGGGGCGCGCAATGTCGTCATCACCGACGTGAACGACTATCGCCTGGATCTGGCACGCAGAATGGGCGCTACCCGCGTGGTCAATGTCGCACGGGAAAATCTGCAGGACGTCATGCAGGACCTGCACATGACCGAGGGTTTCGACGTCGGCCTGGAAATGTCGGGCGTGCCCGCGGCGTTCACCTCGATGCTCGAGCACATGAACCATGGCGGCAAGATCGCGCTGCTGGGCATTCCACCGGCCCAGACCGCCATTGACTGGAACCAGGTCATCTTCAAGGGCCTGGAGATCAAGGGCATCTACGGCCGCGAAATGTTCGAGACCTGGTACAAGATGGTCGCCATGTTGCAAAGCGGACTGGATCTGAGTCCCATCATCACGCACCACTATCCTGTGGCGCAATATGAGGCGGGTTTCAACGCCATGCTGTCGGGCCAAAGCGGCAAGGTGATCCTGGACTGGGAAAACCTGGTGGCCTGAGGCCCTCCCGGCCCGTGCCGGGCCGGTTCCATCGCCGAGTCCGGTATGCCTGTCTATCTAAATCCGGCAGGTTGCTTGGCTCTGGATCAGAGAGATGATTCATTCGGATGTACAGGATGGCGTTGCAAAAATGATTGAAACGGCGCGCTCCGGCGTTATTCGGGAAGACCGTAGCTCCAGCCTGGAGGCATTGGCCGAGTCGGAGCTCGCTCATCCTGGCTTTCGATTGAAGTTCCCTGCGGCGCTGGAAGTCCGATATTGGCATGACATCGCCGCCGAGCGGGTCAAGGAGCTTCGTTTCATCTTGCTGTGGGGGGCGGCGCTGTATTTTGGCCTCGGCATAGTGCTGAACTTGACCATTATCCCGAATCCCGATTGGCGCGGCGTCTCGATCCAATTGATCGGACCCAGCCTGGCCGCGCTCGTTGTGCGGCATGTGTGGCTGCGCGATGGATGCGCCGCCGCCATGCGCGAAGCAGGCTTGCTGGCCATTTGCCTGCTCTGTACCCTGGCCGCGATTTTCATCGTTGCCGTCAAGCCCGCGCCAGCCACCTTGCGCGACTTTCTGCTGGCGATACCGCCGACCAGCTTTGCGATGATTTTCGTGCGTCTGCGCTTTCGCCAGGCGGCCATTCTGTTTCTGGCCAATATCGGGGCTTTTGTGCTGGCATTGGCAGGTCGCCCGGAAGTACACCGCGGCGACGCGATGTTCCTTGCCGGCTTCATGGCGACCATCCTGCTTCCATCCCTGGTGGGCGTGCATGCCTTCGAACGCGCCGCGCGCCGCATTTACCTGCATGGGTTGCTGGAGCGATTGCGCAATGAAAAGCTCGCGGCAAGCAATGCCGCGCTCACCGGTCTGTCCTACACGGATTCTTTGACCGGTATTCCCAATCGGCGGCAACTCGACCAGGCCCTGTCCGCGTTCCTGGCCGTGCCCGGGTCGGCGGGAGCCCTGCTGTTGATCGACATCGATATGTTCAAGGCCTTCAACGACCGTCACGGGCATCTTGCGGGCGACACGTGTCTGCGCCAGATCGCGCAGTGCCTGGGGTCCTGCCTGCAACCCCTGGATCAGCTCGCGCGTTTCGGTGGCGAGGAGTTTGTCGTATTGCTGCCGCAGGCAACGTCGCGCGAGGCTGCCCAGAGCGCCGAAGCGCTGCGCGAAGCCGTGCAGCGCCTGAGGTTTTCCGTGCAAGGCCAATCGGTGGGCATCACCGTCAGCATCGGTGTCGCGGCGCGCGAGGGCCTGGATACGCCGCAAGCGCTCATCGGTGCCGCCGACGCGGCGCTTTATGCCGCCAAGCGCGCCGGGCGCAATCGCGTGCTCGTCGCCTGATTCAGGGTCGGCATCATCAGGGCAGGGAACGGGGTGCCGCCGACGATGCCGAAAAGCGCTTCAGGCCAGTGCCGACCTGGACCGCCGCGTCAGGCGGCCAGCGACGCGCTGTCGATGACGAAACGGTACTTCACGTCGCCCTTGAGCATGCGCTCGTAGGCTTGGTTGATCTGGTCGATGCGTATCATCTCGATGTCTGCCACGATGCCGCGTTCGGCGCAGAAATCCAGCATTTCCTGGGTTTCGGGGATGCCCCCGATCAGCGACCCGGCCAGACTGCGGCGCTTCATGATGAGGTTGAAAACCTGCGGCGAAGGATGCGGCGTGGCGGGGGCGCCCACCAGCGCCATGGTGCCGTCGCGCTTGAGCAGCTCGAAGAAGGGATCGAGGTCGTGCGGCGCGGCAACGGTGTTCAGAATGAAATTGAAGCTTCCGGCGTGGGCGGCCATGTCGTGGGTGTCGCGCGAAATCACGACTTCGTCCGCCCCGAGAGCCAGGGCCGCGGTGCGCTTGGATTCGGACGTCGTGAGCGCCACCACATGCGCGCCCATGGCATGCGCCAGTTTGATGCCCATGTGCCCCAGGCCGCCTATGCCAACCACCCCCACCTTGTGTCCCGGTCCTACCTTCCAGTGACGCAGCGGCGAGTACGTGGTGATGCCCGCGCACAGCAAAGGCGCCACGGCCGCCAGTTGCGCCTGCGGGTGGCGGATGCGCAGTACGTAGCGCTCGTTTACGACGATGCGCTGGGAATAGCCGCCCAGCGTGTGGCCGGGCGCGTCCGGGGTCGGGCCGTTGTAGGTGCCGACCATCTGGTCGCAATAGTTTTCCAGTCCCGCTGCGCATTCCTCGCAATGGCCGCAGCTGTCGACGATGCAGCCGACACCGACCAGGTCGCCCGCCTTGAAGCCGGATACGTGGGTTCCCACCGCCGACACGCGGCCCACGATTTCGTGCCCCGGCACGCAGGGGTATAAGGTGCCGGCCCACTCGGAGCGCACCTGGTGCAGATCCGAGTGGCACACGCCGCAGTAGGCGATCTCTATCTGCACGTCGTGCGCGCCCGGCGTGCGCCGGGTAAGGGTCATGGCTTGGAGGGGTTTATCGCTGGCTTGGGCGCCATAGGCTTTGATGGTCATGATGCAATCCTTGTCGCAAAGGGAATCTGAAGCGTTTGCCTTGGATGTCGTCGCGTGATCTCGACTACTAGAGAGTACTGCCGTACGTCGGGCTTTGCGACGCGGGCTTGGTTGCAATCCACCGCGCGGGCCAGGTCCCGCTCTCGACCAGTGTGCGCAGCTGCTGCCTGATGAGCTCGACCGTCGCATGAATCGCGGGCGTCATCGGCCGCGCGAGCGAGGTGGCGCAGGCGATCTGCCTGGAGAGTTGCGGACTCCGGATTGGCGTGATGGCCAGCGAACCCGCCGCAAGCTCCTCGGCGACGGAGCCGGGCGAGAGGATGGTCGCGGCCATGCCCGTCTGCACTGCCTTCTTGATATTGGGCAGCGAGTCGACCTCGGCAATCACGTTCAACGCCACGTTCGCGCGGGCGCACGCGTCATCGACGATGCGCCGCAGCCCGTGCTCTTTGGACGGCAGGAGCAGAGGCAGGTCCGCTAGCTTGCGCAGGGCGAGGAACCTGGTCTTCGGGGTCTTCGGGCCGGGACGGGTCACGAGCGCAAGCCTCTCCTGCAGCAGCGGATGGCTGGCCAGTGCGGCGTCGCGGTCCGTCACGAAGAGCACCGATGTATCAAGGCGCCCGGACTTGAGCCACTCGCTCAAAAATCCGCTGTGGCTCTCGATGATCTTGAGCCTGATCCCGGGATAGTGCGCGTGCGCCGCTTGCAGGATGGGCAGGGTGGCCACCAGCGCCACGGTCGTCGGAAGTCCGATTGAAACCTGTCCCTGGATTTGCGTCCCGGTGCGATGGACCGCGTCGCGGGCGCGGTCCACGTCGGCCAGCACGATGCGCGCGTGTTCCAGCAAGGACTTGCCGGCGTCGGTCAGCGTCATGCCCCGGTTGGACCGCAGGAACAGCTTCGCATCCAGTTCGGCCTCGAGCGCGGCCATGCTCTGGCTTAGCGCGGGCTGGGCGATATGGAGCGATCGCGAGGCAGCCAGGACACCTCCGGCCTCGTGGATCCCGATCAGGTAGCGCAGCTGGCGCAGTTCCACTATTGATATTTCATATATTTAATAGACAGACAATCTATTTTACAGATATCGGCTGCGTGGCCACAATATCCCAAAGGAGTGAGCTATGGCACCTGCGCGATCTGCACCGGACGAATCAAATGCGCTTTTGCGCGGCATTCGCGTCGTCGACCTGTCCCGACTGGTATCGGGAAACATGATGACCCACGTGTTCGCGGATCTGGGCGCGACAGTCATCAAGATCGAACCGCCCGGAAAAGGCGACGAGCTGCGAGCCTGGCAGCGGGAGGGCATGAGCACCTACTGGATGGCGTATTGCCGCAACAAGCAGAGCGTGGTGCTGGATCTGAGATCGGACGAGGGCAGGCTGGCGCTCAAGCAATTGCTGCGCGGCGCGGATGTCCTGGTGGAGAATTTCCGGCCGGGCACGCTGGAGAAGATGGGATTGGACAGGCAGGCCCTGCAAGAAATCAGACCCGGGCTGGTCGTGGTGCGCATCTCGGGATGGGGGCAGACCGGACCCTACGCCAACAAGGGCGGCTTCGGCTCGCTGATCGAGGCGATGAGCGGCTTTGCGGCGATGAACGGTTTTCCGGACAGCCCTCCGGTGCTGCCGCCCTTTGCCATGGCCGATTCGGTGGCGGGCATCTATGGCGCGACCCTTGCGCTGGCGGCGCTGCGGCACCGCGATGCCTGCTGCGACGCGGGCCTGCAGGAAATCGACCTGTCGCTGTTCGAACCGCTGTTTTCGATTCTGGGTCCGCAAGCGGCCGAATATCAGTTGTCCGCAAAGGTGACGGCCAGGTCGGGCAGCCGCTCGCCGACGCATGCGCCGCGCAATGTCTACCGGACTAAAGACGAGCGCTGGGTCGCGCTGTCGGCTGGCATGCAAGGCACATTGTCGCGCCTCTTCGAGGGCGTCGGATACCCCGAAGGCCTGAGCGATCCCCGCTTCTCGACCCACGAGGCGCGCCTGCGCAATATCGATGCGCTCGACGCCATCATCCAGGGCCATCTGGCCAAGCTGACGCTGGATCAAGCGCTGGCCTTTTTCGCAGAGCGCGACATTACCGCCGGGCCCGTCTGCGATATCGCGGATCTGCTCGGACATCCCTATGTCCTGGAGCGCGGCATGCTGGTCGAGCAGACGGCCCCCGACGGCCGCAAAGTTCTGGTGCATGCCCCGCCATACCGCATCAACGGCGCGAGACCCCGAATCGACCGGGCTGCGCCGACCCTGGGTCAGGATTCCGAGCATTGGCTGCAAGGCGGCGCCGGCATCGCATGACATCAATGATGGAAATCCCATGAGCAATCACCCTCTCATCCGCTCGTTTCTGTTCGTCCCTGCCGCCAATGAGAAGCTGCTGGCCAGTGCGCTGGGCCGATCTGCGGACGCGATCATCCTGGATTTGGAGGACGGCACCCATCCGTCGATGCGCGGCACCGCACGCGCCCGGATCGCGGACTCCATCGCAAGCATCAAGGCGCAAGGAAAAATCGCCGCGGTCCGGATCAATGCCGACTGGTTGAGCGCTGTGCAGGATCTGAATGCGGTCATCGAAGGCGGCGCTGACATCATTGTCCTGCCTAAGGTCGAGCACCCGCGCGATGTGCAAATCCTGGACCGAATCGTGGATGAGCTGGCGTTGCGTGCTCAATTGCCGTCGCCCCATGCGCGATTCCTGCTGCAGATAGAAAGCGCCAAGGCATTGCCGCGGGTCTACGAGATCGCGCAGGCCTGCGCGCGCATCATGGGCATGATGCTGGGCAGCGAGGATTACGCATTGGATTGCGGCGCCATCCCGACGCCGGACACGCTGTTCTTTGCCAGCATGACGGTGCTCAATGCGTCCAGGGCGGCGGGCATCCAGCCTATCGGACTCATTGATTCGATCGCCAGTCTCGGCGATCTCGAAGCGTTCACAAAGGGCCTTGTGCGCGCCAAGGCACTGGGTTTTCGCGGTGCGGTGGTGGTGCATCCGAAATTCCTGGATGCGATCAATGCATGCTATACGCCGACTGCCGAACAGATCGGGCAGGCCCAGGAGATCGTCCAGAAATTCGAGCAAGCCTTCCAGCAGGGGCTGGGGGCCATCAAAGTGGGCGATCTGATGATCGACAAGCCGGTGTACCTGCGCGCGCTCGCGTGCCTGAATCAGGCACGCGCCTGAATTCGCCGGTATCAGGGGTCAAGGCGCGGTCAGCTTGATCAGCAGATCCAGTTTGCGGGATGAAATTTCGTCCAAGGGCTTCATCTGGCAGCCCACCTGGCTCCAGCCCGCTTCGTTCTCGTCAGAGACCCAGCGCACTTGGTAGGTGACGGCCACGTAGAATTCGTCGTCGCCGTTCAGAGGCGGGGATTGCAGCCAACCGGCAATTGTCGCGCCTTCGGGATATGCGCCGCGCCGGGTATAGAGCAGCGCGCCGTTCATGCTGAGATCGGCCACGCGTGCAATGACCCGGCCTTCTTTATCCAGCAGCAAGGGGTCGAACAGCAGGCGGGTGCGCCGCTCCTTGCGCAGGTCCATGAAATAGTCATTCGAGGTATTGGATATCATGATTTCTCGGTGACAGGCCAGGCTGCACCTTCCTCTTCTAGATTTTCGCCAGGGCGGCTTCTAATAGGCTACCGCGCTTAGGGCACATTTGAAACTGTTTGCTGCAAATCTTTGCATATCAGGCTTGCTGCGTCCGTGCGGCCATTCTGCCGCGCATGCCCAGCGCGATGAGCGCCACCGCGATGGGGGGGAACACGATCAGGCATACGACATGCCAGCCGTCCAGCGCCAGGATGCTGCCTGAAGAGAACGAGCCGACCACCATGGTTCCGAACACCAGGAAGTCGTTGAGCGCCTGGACCTTGTTCTTTTCTTCGGGGCGATGGGTTTCGAGCACCATGGCGGAAGCGCCGATGAAGCCGAAGTTCCAGCCCAGGCCCAGCAGAGTGAGCGAAGCCCAGAAGTGCCCGACCGTCTGGCCGGCCAGGCCGGCGATGGCCGCGCAGGCCAGCAGCAGCAGTCCGGCCAGCACGATCCTGGGGGCGCCGAAGCGGTTGATCAGGCGACCGGTGAAAAAACTGGGGGCGTACATGCCGATGACGTGCCATTGCAGGCCCAGGTTGGTGGCTTCCTGCGGCAGTCCGCAAAGATGCATGGCCAGTGGGGCCGAGGTCATCAGGAAATTCATCAGCGTATAGCTGACGATGCCGCAGATCACGGCGACGATGAAGGCCGGCTGGCGCGCGATCTGCCCGAGCGGACGGCCTGTGAAAACCTGCTTGTCGCGCTTGGGAATGGGCAGCGCCACGCCGGTCAAAATGAAGGCGCTGAGCAGGGCCACGACGGCCTGGGCGATATAGGTGGCCACGAACAGGTGGGGCTGCCACAGATTCATGGTGTAGGTGACCAGTTGGGGGCCTATCACCCCCGCGGCGACGCCGGCCGCCATGACGGTGGACAGGGCGCGCGCGCGGTCCTGCGTATCGACGCATTCGGCCGCGGCGAAGCGAAAAGACAGCACCACGGCCGCATAGGCGCCGCCGAACAGCATGGCAAAGCTGTAGAGCCAGAAACTGCTCAGCCAGATCGCCAGGGCGGACAGCAGGCCGACGATGATGCCGCACCCCGTGCCAACCAGGAATGACGCGCGCCGGCCGTGGCGCTGCGCGATTGCGCCGGCCGGCAGTGTGCTGGCCGCCATGCCCACGACAAAGACGGAGATCGGTAGGGTTGCCAGGGCCGGCGTGGGGGCAAGGGTGTTGCCGATGATCGCCGCCGTGGCGTAGATGACGGTGGTGTTGGCGCCGGCCAGGGCTTGTGCGGCCGAAAGGCGCGCAATATTGCCTTGAGTGATGATCCTGCCCACCGCGCTGTCTCCTTATGTCTACTTTTTATTAGCACATTAAGTATAGTTCTAAGCGGGTTTGCTTCTCCTTGGCGCGGACGGCGGGCGGCGCGTTCAGGCGCTGTGTTTTTGCAGCAGGTGCTCGAACGCGTCCGCAATGCGCTGGATAGAGGAGTTCTTGTGTGCCAGCGGTCCGCCGGGGCGTTCCCGGTGCGCCAGCATGGTGGCGTTGGCCTCGAACACGAAGACCGTACCGTTTGCCAGCTGTGCGAAATCGATGCCGGCATAGTCCAGGTCCAGCCGGCGACCCAGCGCCGTCAGAGCGCTCCATGCCGGCGCGCCCAGTTCAGCCTGGGGGTCTGCCAGAAAGCGCGCTTCTTCTTCCCGTTTCCAGGGCTCGACCAGCATGTCGGCCGAGTAGTAGTGAACCATCCAGTGCGGCGATATCGCCAGATGGTAAGGGTATGGGCGGCGGTCCACGAACAGGACGCGGTATTTGCGGTAGTAGCCGTCAGGGCTGCGGCAGTCGCGATAGGCGCTGAGGTAGCCAGGCCCCGGCTTGGCGCGCAGGGCCGTGTCCAGGCCGGCCAGCTCTGTGCAGCGTGTCAGGCCCGCGCCGCCATGGCTGGCGGCCGGGCGTACCAGCAGCGGCAAGGCCAGACGGTTCGCGTCCAGCCACTGAACCAATGCGCCAGGCGTGCTTGCCGGTACGGCCGAGAGATCGTCGAGCCTGAGGCAACGCGCGGTCTGCAGGCCGGCGATTGCGTCCAGCAGTGCGGGCAGGCGGTCGCGGCGGGTGGCTGCGATGCGCTCGGGGGGGTTGAGCAGGGGTTTGGCGTAGTGCCGCGCGAAAAGGCACAGACGCTCAGCCAGCGGCTCGGCGATGTCGGGTTCGCCGATCGCATTGAAGGCCAGATCGGACGCCGGCAGGGTTGCGTCTTCGGCGGGGGCCGCGTAATCGATGGCGTATTTGATGCGGCAGTTGTCCGGCGTGGGTACCAGCAGGTCGAAAGGCACGTTGCCCGATGTGCGGCCCGAGCACAGCAGTACTACGCGGCGCCTGGGCTGGCCGGCGTCCTCGACGAAAACACGCTGCAGGCCGTAAGCGCGGTCGCGGCATTGTTCGGCCTGTCGGTGATCGCCGGCCTGAGCATGGACAACCGCCAAGTTCTGCCAGGCCACGGCCAACCCGCAGTCCAGACGTAGCGCCAGTTCGTACCAGCGCCGCGCCGTAGCGTGCTCGTTCTTCATGAAATAGCCGGTGCCTACGTCAGCCAGGCACTTGCCAGCGTGCGCGTCGCCGGCTTCCAGGACCTGGGCGGCAAGCAGATGGGCCAGTGCGGCGAGCTCGTCGCCCTGCGCGCGGGATTGTTCCGCCAGGTCGCGGTGGCCGGCCGGGTCGGCGGGCAGGCCGATGCCGGTCATGGGCAAGGCGTTACCAGACCGCCGGCGCGCGGCTGCAGGAACGCCAGCGCCTGGTCATGGCCTGTGCGATTTTTTTATCCTGCGCAATGAAGCCGCCGTTTTGCTCGGCCTGGTTCCAGCGCCAGACCAGCACGGTGCGTATCGCCGGGTTGGACAGTTCGGCCAGCCATGTGGACAGTGCACGCGACTGCACGGTTGCGTCGATCGAGGGCGGCGGCATGGCATGGGAATCCGCCTGGGCGGCCGGGTTCGGCCCGGCGCTGAAACCGAGCTCGGCCACGAAGATGGGGCGGCCGGTCTGCCTGGCCAGCGCCAGCAGGTGTTTGCGTTCGCCGGCCAGCGCGGCGCGCCAGCTCGCCGGGCCGCCTGCCGCGTCAAGCACGGGTTGCAGCGTCACGCCCACCGCGTCGAGCTTGTTCCAGAAGGGCACCCGCTGCGCGCCTGCCGCGCCTTGCGCCGCATAGATGAGCCGGCCGGGGTAAACCCGGCGCAGCCGAGCGATCAAGGCCGTCCATTCCGGCCTGGATAGCGTCTGGTCCAGGTCCGTGCCGATCACCAAGGCTTGGGCATGCTCATCGGCGGCGACGGCGGCCAGCCCGACAAGTGCCTGTTCGTAATGGTGGAACCAGGCGGCCCAATCCCGGTCGCTGCCCATGCGCACGTCATCAGGCCTGCCGTCCGAGACCTGGATGCGCGGGTCGACGACGGCCTGCAGCCCCAACTTGTGCGCCTGACGGATGAAGTGGGCCAGTTCGCCGTCGCTCATGTCCAGGCTGCGGTCCACGTCGGGGGTGTCGGGGCGGGACTGCCGCAGCAAGGGCACGATGGCGACGGTATTGGCACCGGTGTCGCGCAGTGCCTGAAGGCTGGCATGCGCCTGGAGCGAACCGAGCGCGACATGCTTGTCCTGGACCAGGTCGAAGCCGCGATGCGCCGGCGAGCACAAGTTCGAGGCAGGGTTGCCGGCCCTGGCCGCCATGCCGGTGGCGGCCAGGCTGGCGGATGCGGCCAGCAACCCGGCGGCCGTCAGGGCCGCGCCGATGCCGTAGCGTGCGATGGAAAGGGTGCCGCGCGCGGCCGGTGCGAGAGCGTGTGAAGGGAACAGCATGGCGTGTTGCGATCGATGGGCCGCGTCCGCGGCCGAGGTATCCATTGTGCCTGCTACCGCGCCCAGGCACGATCTGAAAGCGAGGATAAGTGTTACAACAGGCCAGGACACAGGAGATCGATTCATGACCATAACGATTCGCGCCAACCCGCCTGAAAACGCCTTGCGCTATACCGCGACAGCCGAAGGCCACGGCATGCCCCTGGGGTTTTCCCAACCGGACGGCGACGGCCCCGACCCGCACGATTATTTCGACGGCGCGCTAGGTGGTTGCAAGGCGCTTACGCTGATGTGGTATGCGCGTCGCAAGCAGTTGCCGCTGGTTTCGGTGGACGTGGACGTGGTGCGCGATGCCGCCGAGGAAAGGCACGGCGTCTATAAGCTTACCGCTCGGCTGACCCTGAACGGCGACTTGACCCAGGCGCAGCGCGCCGAATTGCTGGCCGTGGCCGACAAATGCCCCATCCACCGCCTGATGACGACGACGGATGTGCAAATTACGACCGAGCTGGCCTGATGGAAAGCAGACTGGCTGCGGTTCCCTTTTCGGCAGGCCGAGGAAGGAACCGCCTGGTCACGCCTGCATGCCGGGAACGACGGTCGAGAAGCCCGCATCGACGTGGGTGATCTCGCCGGTGATGCCTGCCGCCAGGTCCGACAGCAGGAAGGCTGCCGTGTTGCCCACATCGTCGATGGTAACGTTGCGGCGCAGCGGCGCATTGGCCTCGACGAACTTCAGTATGGATGAGAAGTCCTTGATGCCGCTGGCGGCCAGAGTCTTGATGGGGCCGGCCGAAATGCCGTTGGCGCGGATGCCCTGGGGACCCAGCGCAGACGCCAGGTAGCGCACCGAGGCTTCCAGCGAAGCCTTGGCCAGCCCCATGGTGTTGTAGTTGGAGACGACCTTTTCCGCACCCAGGTAGGTGAGCGTCAGCACCGAGGCCTGACGGCTCTGCATCATGGGCAGGGCGGCTTTGGCCAGGGCGGGGAAACTGTAGGCGGAGATGTCGTGGGCAATGCGGAAGGCCTCGCGCGACAGGCCTTCGAGGAAGTCGCCCGCGATGGCCTCGCGCGGCGCGAAGCCGATGGAGTGCACCAGGCCGTCCAGGCCGTCCCAGCGCTTGCCCAGATCGGTAAACGTGGCTTCGATCTGCGCGTCTTCGGCAACGTCGCAGGGCAGCACGATGTCGCTGCCGAACTCGGCGGCGAATTCGCCGACGCGCTCCTTGAAGCGGTCGCCCACATAAGTGAACGCCAGTTCCGCGCCTTGCTGGTGGCAGGCGCGGGCGATACCGTAGGCGATGGATCGGTTGGAAAGCACCCCGGTAATCAGGATGCGCTTGCCGGCGAGAAAGCCCATGTCTTGTCCTTTTTGTCGTGTCGCCCTTGTCGGGCCGCGCGTATTTTAATGCGGACGCCGGGACGGGTTGCCGGACGCGCTGGCCACCCTGACGTCGTGGCTGTCGTTGCGATTAAGAATATGGCCGATACGCGGGGCGCCTTTGTGGACGCTGGCGACGACGATCTTGTGCCCGTGTTTGATTTCCTTGCGAGCGCGGGCAAGCACGATCTTCTTGCCGTGCTCGTTTCTGCGGATCACCACGTGCGCGGGACGGCCGCGGTAGACCTTGCGGCCGCGGGTTTCACGGCGATGCACGATTTTCCTGCCGCGCACCACCTTGAAGGTTCGGACGGGGCGTGCAATCGGAGGAAGCTCGCCGTCGGCCGAGGCCATGGCCACGAGCGTCTTGGCGTTCACGCCTTTGGCGGGCACCAGCAGCTTTTGTCCGGTCACGACCTTGGTGCGGGGCGAGATACCGTTGAGCTTGCGCAGCCCAACCTCGGAGATGCCCAGCTTCTTGGCGACCGCCGCGACCCTTTCGCCGCGTTCTGGCTGGTAGACCCGCCAACTGCTCAGGCGGCCCTGGTAGTTGGCGAAGTTGCGCGTGAAGACCTCGACCTTGTCCTTGGGCAGCACCAGGGTGCTGTTGTCGTTCTTGCCGCCAATCACCGGACGTTTGTATGAGGGATTGAGCGCCTTGAATTCATCGAGCGGCATTTCCGCCAGTTGCGCGGCGACTTCGACGTCCATGTCGGTGGGCTCGCTCACCATGGCCAAGTAGGGCGTGTTCTGGACCGGGGGCAGCGTGATCGCGTATTTGGCGGGATCGGCAATGATGTTCTTGATGGCCTGCAGCTTGGGCACGTAGTTGCGCGTTTCTGCCGGCAGATCCAGGGACTGGTAGTCGGTGGGCAGGCCCAGGCTCTGATTGTGGGCGATGGCGCGCTGCACGGCGTTCTCGCCCCAGTTGTACGAGGCCAGCGCCAGGTACCAGTCGCCCTGCATGTCGAAGAGTTCGGACAGGTAGTCGAGCGCGGCATTGGTGGAAGCGATGGGGTCCAGGCGCTCGTCGCGCCACCAATCCTGCTTGAGGTTGTAGCGTTCGCCGGTGGACGGCACGAACTGCCATAGGCCCGAGGCCTGGGCGGAGGACTGCGCCGTCGTCTTGTAGGCGCTTTCGACGAAAGGCAGCAGGGCCAGCTCGGTGGGCAGACCGCGGCGGTTGATTTCGTCGACGATGAAATATAGGTATTTACTGGCGCGCTGGGCCATGCGCTGGACGGCCTCGGGATGGGAGGCGTAGTACTGCGTCCATTGCCTGGACAGGTCGTTGTTCAGGTTGGGAATGGCAAAACCGCGGCGGATGCGCTCCCACACGTCAGAGGGCGGATGGGTAAGGTCGATGGTGCGGGATGTCTCGCGTGCTTCCTGGACGTTCGCGCCCTGATCCGCCTGTCGGTTGATGCCGGCACAACCGGCTAAAAAAACGAGCAACAAAAGGATCAGGGTTCGGATCAGTCTCATGGGTTTACTTGAATTCGTTCTTCCACCGCCGCAAGGCGGCAAATACATCGACCGACGACTGCAAAGGGCTTCCAATCCAGGTGGAAGCAGCCTGGATCACCGAAGGGTGGCGAGTACGCAGGAAAGGATTGATCTGCAATTCCTGGCCGATGCTCGAAGGCAGCGTGGGCAGATGACTTTCGCGTTGACGCCGGGCCTGCTCTTGCGCCTGATGCATGGCGCGGTTGTCGGGCTCGACTGCCAGGGCCCAGCGCAGGTTGGACAAGGTGTATTCGTGTGCGCAACAGACCTGCGTGCCTTCTGGCAAGACGCACAATTTTGCCAGAGATTGGTGCATTTGTTCGGCCGTTCCCTCAAAAAGTCGTCCGCAACCTGCCATGAACAGGGTATCCCCGCAGAACAGCACGGGTTTTCCCTGGTCGATTTGACCGTAATAAGCGATGTGCCCGGCGGTGTGTCCGGGCACATCGATCACCTCCATGGCCAGAGACAGCTCGGGCAGGACGACGCGGTCGCCTTCGGTCAGGCGCACATCGCAGTGCGGCAGGTTCTCCCGGGCCGGGCCGTACACGACGGCGCCTGTCGCGCCGGTCAGCTCCATGACCCCCCCCACATGGTCGCCATGATGGTGAGTGAGTAGAATGGCGCGCAGTTCCAGTCCCCGTTGCCGCAAGCACTGCAGCACCGGACCGGCTTGGCCGGGGTCGACTACGGCAGCCTGGCCGTCGCGTATGACGGCCCAGATATAGTTGTCGTCGAAGGCGGTCAAGGGCAGCAGTTCGGCGCCCTGCGGGGATGCAATGGCAGATTTCATGGCGAGGATGGACGTGGCTGGAGAGATGCCGACAATTGTAGAGCTGGCCGAATGGTTCCAGACGCCACCGGGGCAATACGTCCTGGCCTGGGAGCGCGCGCATTTCGACGAGATGGTGGCCGATGTGTTCGGCTTTCAGGCCTGGCAGGTGGGCTTGCCCGGAATCGACCTGCTGCGCGCCAACCGCATGCCGTTCAAGGCCGTGGTGGGCGCCGAGATTGCCGCCGCCCAGTTGGCGGCAATCTGGAGCAACGGCGTGGCGGCCCTGCCCGAGGCCCTGCCTTTCGAGTCGCAGAGCATAGACCTGCTGGTATTGCCGCATGTCTTCGAATGCACCGACTCGCCGCACCAAGTGCTGCGCGAGGTAGAGCGCGTGCTGATGCCCGAAGGCCGCGTGGTGATTTCCGGCTTCAACCCTTGGAGCTTGTGGGGCGCGCGCAATCTCATGCCCGGCATGGAGGCCTGGCTGCCTCGACCCGTGTCGTCGCAGGTATCGCCGCTGCGTATGAAGGACTGGCTCAAGCTCATGTCCTTCGATGTGGATCTCACACGCCTGGGTTGTTATGCGCCGCCGTGCCGCACCGAGCTGTGGCTGCAGCGCTGGAATTTCCTGGAGACTCAGGGGCGGCGCTGGTGGGCGATGGGCGGCGCGGTCTACGTGATGTCGGCCACCAAGCGCGTGGCGGGCATGCGCCTGATCGGGCCGGTCTGGAAGAAAAAGCGCCAGCGCGCGCATGCGGCCTCGGTCGTCATGCATCGCGACAAGGCTTGAATCGTCGGGCATGGCCCGTTTATAGGTGGCACGAGCAGTGGATAGGCAGTCATTCGAAACGCAGGACACGGATCAGGTCGAGATGTGGACCGACGGCGCCTGCAAAGGCAATCCCGGCCCTGGCGGCTGGGGCGTGCTGATGCGCGCGGGCGGGCATCAGAAGGAAATGCACGGTGGCGAGGCGCAGACCACCAACAACCGCATGGAACTGCTGGCAGTCATCGAGGGCCTGGGCGCGCTCAAGCGCTCCTGCACGGTGGTTGTGCACACCGACTCGCAATATGTGATGAAGGGCATGACCGAGTGGCTGACCAACTGGAAGCGGCGCGGCTGGATCACGTCCGACAAAAAGCCGGTAAAGAACGCCGAGTTGTGGCGGGCGCTGGACGAGCAAGTGGGCCGCCATCGCGTGTCGTGGCGCTGGGTCAAGGGGCACGCCGGCGATCCGGGCAACGAGCGCGCCGACGCCCTGGCTAATATGGGCGTGGAAAGCACGCGCCGGCGCGCCGGGTAAACTGGGCCATCTCGTTTTTCAGCAAAGGCCACGCATGCGCCAGATTGTCTTCGACACCGAAACCACGGGTCTCAAGCCCGAGGACGGCAACCGCATCATCGAAATCGGCTGCGTCGAACTCGTCAATCGCGCCCTGACCGGCAAGAACCTGCACCTCTATCTGAACCCCGATCGCAACAGCGAAGAGGGCGCGCTGGCCGTGCACGGGCTGACGAGCGAATTCCTGGCCGACAAGCCGCGCTTTGCCGAGGTAGTCGACGAGTTCCTCGCTTTCATCCAGGACGCGGAACTGATCGCGCACAACGCCTCGTTCGACGTGAAATTCTTCAACGCCGAACTCGATCGCATCGGGCGCGGGGAGATCGCGCAATATTGCGCGTCCATCACCGATTCGCTGCAGCATGCGCGCGCCATGTTCCCGGGCAAGCGCAACTCGCTCGATGCCCTGTGCGACCGCTTCGGCATTTCCAACGCGCACCGCACCCTGCACGGCGCTTTGCTCGATTCGGAACTGCTGGCCGAAGTCTGGCTGGCCATGACGCGCGGCCAGGATGCGCTGCTGATCGAGACCGACAATACCGGGGCCGGCCCGGACCGGGACACCATGGCGCTGGGCGCCTTCGACGCTTCGGTGCTTCCGGTCGTCGCGGCCGACCCCGAGGAACTGGCCGCCCACGCGGCGTACCTGAAGGAACTGGACAAAGCGGGCGGCAAGGCGGTGTGGCGGGCTTATGAGCCGCTGGCGCCCGAGGGCGGGGCAATAGTCTAGGCGGTTTTTGCCATCATGGGCTTGGCATGTTAGAATTTCGCTTCTTTGTCGGGCGGTTAGCTCAGTGGTAGAGCACTGCCTTCACACGGCAGGGGTCACTGGTTCGAAACCAGTACCGCCCACCAGCATCCACAAAGTAGCTCGGTGCGTGAAAAGCCCGACAGATCAAGACCTTACGGTGAAAGCCCTAAGGTCTTTTTCTTTTCCGGTTGCTGTCGAAACCTTCGCTTATGCGCCATTCGGCGGAAAAGTGGCGGAGTTGAAAATAGTCCCAATGCGATGACTCTCAATCGTCTGGGACACAAATCGATGCCTGACCCGCATACATCTGGCTGAGTTGATGGCGGATCAGTGCACATGGGGGAAATCTTGTTTTCATAGTGGCTATGTCCTAAAATACGACTCATGGACACTACTACCCTTTATTCCCCCCGCGACGTGGGTTTCTCCAACGAGAAACACATCATCGACCGATGCCAGGTGGCGCTCTTGCGAGCGATCAGCCAGGAGGCAGGTGCGCGCCTGGTCGTCAAGGGCGGTATGGCCATGCGTGTAGCCTTTGGAAGCATGCGTCTGACCAAGGACATCGATTTTGATCGCGCCGCGAATATGAGCGCCAATGCCGTCAAAGGCCTTTTGAGGCGAGGGATGCTGGTTGCGGCCCAGGTCGCGGGAATACGAGAGGTCGCGATCGATGTGACCAAGGACACGGAGACCACGATTCGGGTGCGCATGTCGGGTAAAACCCACGATGGCATCGCCGTGCGATTCGAGACGGAAGTGTCGGGCCGGCAGGAGCCGGCGGCCGAGGAACTGCAGCGGCGCAAGGTCGTGCCGCCGCCCGCCTACTTGCTCTCTCCTTTTGAGCTGCAGACCTATTCCTTATCCGCCATGGCGGCCTCCAAGGTAAAGGCCGTGTTGGCCGATTTGCGCAACGTCCCGCGGGACGTTGCGGATCTGAAGGTGTTGATCGCCTACGGCGCAAATCCGGTGCCTCTCCTGGCGCAAGAGTCGCAGGAACGGCTAGGTGAATTGCGTCGTGACGTGCTGGGAAAGCTGGCTCTGATCACGTACGAGATGGCGCAGACGGAGCTTTTCCCCTACCTGCCACCGGCCGAGTCGGCTGGCATGACGAAGGCGCAGTGGGAAGACGACGTGTTGCAGATTTCCTCAACCGTGGATCAGTGGCTGGGCCAAGCCCTGGGGCGGCATGACATAGCGCCTGGCGATTCGGTCGAGCCGGCCGCGCCGCGCGCACGTCCAAGAGTGAGGCCATCATGAGTAAACGTTGGCGTCTGGAGGCTGAAAAAAGATTGATGGCGATCGACAGTCCTTTTGTCTTGTCGACGGCGATGTTGCTCGACCTGGCGCTGGCCGGCGATGAGCAGCCGGTGCGGTCGTCTGTCCAGCGCTGGATTACCGAGATGCTCGAAGGGAGCAAACTCCAGGCCGTCACCAAAGGACTGTATCTCAATCGACTGGGGCACCCCCGGGACAACGCTGCCGAGGCGGCGCATTGGATTCGGCGCGGTGCCGTGTTGTCTCTGTCCTGGGTGCTCGAGCAGGCCGGTGTGATGAATAATTACGGCGACACCTACACGTGCATCATTCCAACCGAGTCGAGCTGGACAACGCCAAGCCTTGCGATTCGGGATGTGCCAGGAATTGGCCGTTTTCGGTTTTTTGCGCTGCGTACCGAATTGATGGATGAGGCCGTGGGAAAGCAGGAAGACGTCTTCGACTTGCGTTTCAACTATCGCCGAGCCACACCGGAAAAAGCCTTGCTCGATTGGATCTACCTTGGTCACTCACACCGATCGACCCTGAGCCTGCCACCGCTCGATATCGAAGCTGATCGCCTGAGCCTGCCGAGATTGAAACGGCTGGCCAGGGGGATGGGCATGGCAGCGCAGTGGGAGAACTGGTGGTCGGCCTGGCGTGCTTATCAGGACGATCCTAGTGTTATCGCCAATGCGCCGGCGGCGGATGCGATGGCCTTTCTACCTGTGAACGGCCAGGGGCGTCGGTAATGATTGGATATGCATGCATGCGAATAACAAGAACATTCCTGGCGAGGGTCTATCAGTAATTTTGTGTTCAGGGCATATCCTCTCCTTGAAGACAAGTTATGCCCTGAACACAAAATTGCTGATAGACCCTGAACAGCCAATCTTCGGCGCGATCGACTCGACCGCCAGCCACAGCGATGGGTAGTCCGCACGGTGCTCCTGTACCAGGCGCACCGCTCGTTCACGCACTTCCGGGGAAAATTTGTTCGCGTTGTTCTTGCTCATGGCTCCGTTCTCTCAAGAGTTGGAGCCTCCGCAAAACCCGGGGCGGTTCAGTCGCCGATGATGGCGCAACACCAGCATGCTCTTTAATCGTGCCTCCGGCGCTACGCCGCACTCAGCATGAAACGCCGGAATACGACGCCCTTGATCTGGTCAAGCAGGAGCGCGAACACGATGACGGCGCAGGCCAGGGCGCCGACCAGCGCTGGAGGGACCGCCGCCATCAGCGTTCCGGTCACGGCCAGCAGGCTTACCGCCACAATGTCCGCGGCGCTGGCCCAGGCCATGAATGTGCCCGGGGCGAACGCCCACATGCGTCCATCGTTGCGCAGCACATAGATATTGGCTTGCGTGGTGAATACCAGCAGCAGAAACACCAGGGTCTGCATCTGGCCGGCAGTCAGGCCCAGATGCGCGCGCGCTACGCCGTAAAGCGACAGCGTAAAGGCGAGCGAAGCCGCCGCCAGCACCGTCGCGGCCCCGATCAACTGCCGAACTTGCCAGCGCTGCGGCCGGGCTGCCGGACGTACGCGGTCGGCGGCGATGCTCATCGTCACGAAATCATTGGCGAACAGCAGCAGCACGATCAGGCGCGGCGAGATCACGAAATCATTGGAGAACCAAAGGCCGAGCGTGAGAAAGACGACGATCTCCAGTGTCTTGACGATTTTGTTGAGGGTGTAGGTGAGCATGCGGCGATGCACTTCGCGTCCCGTACCCACCACGGCAAGCACGCCGTTCAGGCCCGGATCCGTCAGAACGACGCCCGCGGCGGCCTTGGCCACATCGGTAGCGCTGGCCACGGCGATGCCAAGTTCCGCCTGGCGCAGCGCCGGCGCGTCGTTGACGCCGTCACCCGTCATGCCCGTGACGTGTCCTGCCCGCTGCAGCGCGCTTACGATGGCGTGCTTTTCTTCGGGCAGCACGCGGGCAAAGATGTCGCATTTCTCCGGCTGCAGGAGATCGTCTCCATGCGGCACGCAGACCCGCGTGCCCAGACCGAGCCGTTGCCCGATTGCGCGCGCGGTCTCCAGCGCATCGCCGGTGGCCATACACACCCTGACGCCCAGCTGGCCGAGGCTTGCGATGAGTGCGGCCGCGTCCTCGCGCGGCGGGTCGGCAAGTTCGATCAGGCCGATGAGCCGGATCCGGCCCACCGGACCCGCCGCGACCGCGAGCACACGCGATCCCCCTGCGGCGAGTGCCTGCTGGGCTTGCCGGGCGGCGTCGCGCTGCGCCGAATCGGCATCGCACTGTTCGAGTACGGCGCTGGTCGCGCCTTTGAGCGCCTGCCACGGGCCTGCTTCGGCGATGTAGGTGCCCGAGCTGAACCGCGTCGCCGGATCGAAGGGCTGAAAATCGGTGCGCGTGGGTATGGGAGGCGCCTGCGCGTGCGTTCCGTAGGCCGCAAGAATCGCAAGATCGAGCGGATCCTGCGACGAAGCGTCGCTTGCCAGCGCGGCTGCGCGCAGGACGGCGTCATCGTCCACGTCCGCCAGCACCTTGACCCCCGCGACGGACAGCGTGTTTTGCGTCAAGGTGCCGGTCTTGTCCGAAAGCAGCGTGTCCATCGCCGCGGCCTCCTCGACCGCCGGCAGCCTTGTGACCAGCACGCCCCTTTTGGCCAGCTGGGTGCTGGCGATGGCGGTGGCGAGCGTGTAGGTGGCCGGCAGGGCGACGGGCACCGATGCGACGAGCAGCAGCAGCGCGAATACGGCCGTGTCGGCCAAGGGCAGGCCATGCGTCATGCCATACAGGACGATCAGCACGACCAGCAATAGATCGAATGCAACGAGGCGTTTGACGATCGCGAAGATCGTGCGCTGCATATGGCCGGGCGCGTTGGACGTGCGCACGAGTTCCGCGGTTCGGCCGAAGTAGGTGTGTGAACCGGTGGCTGTCACCTCGCCGCTGGCCTCGCCCTGCTGTACCACCGACCCGGTGTAGGCGGGCATTCCGGGGCCGGCGTCGACGGCGAGGGATTCGCCGGTCAGTGCCGACTGATCCAGCGCGACCGCGCCATCGAACAATACGAGATCGGCCGGTACGATGTCGCCCGCGCGCACATGCACCACATCCCCGGGGACCAGTTGCGAGGCCGGAAGGCGGCTCCAGCCGGCCTCGCGCAGAACCCGCGCGACGACCTGCAGCTGCCGCCGCAGCAAAGCCAGCGCGTCCTGCGCACGCCGCTCCTGCATGAATGCGACAACGGCATTGAAGGCGAGCAGAAACAGGATGACCAACGCTTCCTGGCCGCGATGCAGCATCACTTGCAATACGATCACCGCTTCGAGCATCCAGGGTACGGGTCCCCACAGTTTGCCCAGAAACTGGCGCCATGGCGGCGTGCGAATATCTTCGATGGCATTTGCGCCGAACTGGGCAAGACGCCGCCGCGCCTCGTCCGACGCGAGTCCCGCCTTGCGGTCGGTGGGCGTCGGCGGCTGTTCGGCTTGAGCGGGAAGTTCTGTGGCGGTTGTCATGGCCAGACGTGATCTGCGAAGGTTAAGGCATGCTTGTTCTTTAAAGCCGGTGTGACACGGGCCGTCAGCCCGCCAAGCATAT
This sequence comes from Bordetella sp. FB-8, assembly GCF_000382185.1. Taxonomy (NCBI): domain Bacteria; kingdom Pseudomonadati; phylum Pseudomonadota; class Betaproteobacteria; order Burkholderiales; family Alcaligenaceae; genus Bordetella; species Bordetella sp. FB-8. Next base: position 2,194,646 of record NZ_KB907784.1, read on the forward strand.
CGCAGCGCACGGCTTGAAGGCATGCCGCTTCTGGCGCGATTCTTTGATGTGCGTCAAACAATAATTTCCCCGATGGGCGCCCAATAGCGGCATAAAGCCTTGTTCAGGCTGCAGAAAATCGATTGACTCAATACAACCCATAAACGGAGATCAGATATGTCTAAGTCAGAATCAAGTGGTCCGACGGAGCGTGCCGTCATTGTGGTCTTGCGCGTGATGGTCGGTTGGATATTCCTGTGGGCGGCGATTCACCACTACGGCAACAGCGCCTATGTCGGCGCCTTTCTTTCGGCGACCAAGACCTTCCATCCCATTTATGGCGCATTGGCGCGTTCCCCGCTGTTGCCGGTCATCTCCTTCCTGGTGGAGTACGGCCATCTGCTGATCGGCCTGTCGCTGATTACCGGATTTCTTGTACGCGCCAGCGGTCCTTTCGCCATTCTGATCATGCTGCTCTACTGGACCGCGCACATGAACTTCCCGTACATCGACAACGCCAACTATGTGATCGTCGACGAACACCTGATCATCGCCGCGGTAATCGTGTGGCTGATGGTCAGGCACGCCGGACAGGTATGCGGACTGGACGGTCTGGTCGCCCGCATGGCGCCGGTGCGGCGCAGCGCGGGCATGCGCTGGCTGGTAGGTCTGTCGCCCCAGGGGCGCGCGGTTTAAAGTCTGGACGCGGATGCCATGCAGGCGTCGGCCTGAGGCCGGCGCCCGTTTGATTTTTTACAGGCGCGCTCATCGACCTTGCCGCGACATGGTGCGGCGGCGTAAAAGGGCGTGTTCAATTCGAACACGAACCGATGAATGCGTCCTTTAAGTGTTAACAGGCCCTAATCCATCACGGCATGCGCTGCGGCATCCTTGCCGGCGTTCTCGCCGTGACTGCGGATGAGCAGGAGCAGGGGCAGGATGCACAGCGTTGCGATGAACATGAGCTTGAAGGCGTCGGCATAGCCGATCATCGTCGATTGCTGGTCGATGAGGCGGTTCACGCCTGCGCGTCCTGCCTCGGTGGCCAGGTCGAAGTACTGCATCCAGCCGCCGCTTTCGCGCTGGGTCACATGCTCGGTCAGGGAGGCATGCGCAATCTGGCTGTTGCGCGTGACCACGGACTGCACCACGGAGATGCCGATGCTGCTGCCGATGTTGCGCATCAAGCTGTAGATGGAGGTGCCGTAGGCGCGCAGCTCGGGCTTGAGCGTGGCAAAGCTCACGGCCGAGAGCGGCACGAATACCAGGCCCAGTCCCACGCCCTGTATCACCCCGGGCCAGACGATATCGCTCTCGGACAGCACCAGGGTGTAGCCCATCATCTGGTAGAGCGAATAGCCTGCGACCAGCAGGCCGATGAGCAGCAGGCCGCGCACGTCCAGGCGCCCGACGAGTTTGCCGACCACCAACATGGCGACCATGGTGCCGATGCCGCTGGGGGCGGTGACCAGGCCCGTGGTGGCAACGGGGTAGCCCATCAGGTCTTCCAGCATGGGCGGCAGCAGGGCGCGCGTGGCGTACAGAATGGCGCCGATGACGAAGATAAAGCAGCTGCCGGTGACGAAGTTGCGGTCTTTGAGCAGTTCGATGCGAAAGAAGGAGCGCTCGCCCGCGGTGGCGGTGTGGATGAGAAAGAACGTGAAACTGATTACGGCCACGGCGGCCTCGATGCGGATCTCGGTCGAGTTGAACCAGTCCTTCTGCTGGCCGCGGTCAAGCAGGGCCTGCAGCGCGCCGATGGCGAATGACAAGGTGATGAATCCGAAGAGATCCAGCGTGCTTTTTCCCGCGGCCTTGATGCGCGGCATGTAGGTCATGACGCCGAGCAGGGCCAGCAGGCCGATGGGCAGATTGATGAAGAACACCCAGCGCCAGTTGTAGCTGTCGGTCAGCCAGCCGCCCAGCGTGGGGCCGAGAATGGGGCCCACCATCACCCCCACGCCCCAGATGGCCATGGCCTGCGGCTGTTTTTTCGGGGGGTTGATGTTGAGCAGGATCGATTGCGACAGCGGCACCAGCGAGGCGCCGAACAGGCCCTGCAGCAGCCGCGCCGCGACGATCTGCGCCAACGAGTCGGAAATGCCGCACAGCACGGAAGCGATGGTGAACCCGGCGATCGAGGCGCACAGCAGCTGGGTAGTGCCGTAGCGCGCGGCCAGCCAGCCGGTGAGCGGGGTGGCGATCGCCGCCGCCACGATGTAGGAGGTGAGCACCCAGGTGATCTCGTCCTGCGAGGCCGACAGCGCTCCCTGCATGTGCGGCAGGGCGACGTTGGCGATGGTACTGTCCAGGGTCTGGATCAGAGTGGCCAGCATGATCGATATTGTGATCATGCTGCGGTTGATCGGGGTTGGGGCGTCGGCGGCGGACATTGAGGCAGTACTGCAGAGGGAGGGGGCGGCGTGGCGAACCAGCACGGAATTATAATATGTGGCGACTTATAATAAGCAAGCTTATTAAATACCTGTCCTATGCCCCATTCCTACGAAGAGCGCTTCGGTTTTCTGGTTTCCGACATTGCCCGCCTGCAGGCCATTCAGTTCGATCGGCGCGGACGCCAGCGGTTGGTGCTTAGCCGCGCCCAATGCCGCGTGGCGCTGTATCTCTCCACGCTGGGTCCGATGAGCCAGGCCAAGCTGGCCGAAACGCTGGATGTCACACCCATGACCGTGGCGCGCATGCTGGATCGCATGCAGGAGGCGGGTTGGGTGCAGCGCGTTCCCGCGCCCAACGACCGCCGGGCCTTCATGGTGCAGGCGACCGACAAGGTCGAGGATGCGTTAGGGCCGGCCCTGGCCCTGGGCGACGAGATCACCGCCCTGGCCATGCAGGGCCTGAGCGACACGGAACGCAAGACTTTGCTGCGGCTGCTGAGTGTGGTGCGCGGCAACCTCGCCTCCGGGCAAGCCGGGGACTGAGACCGGCGCGCCCGACTCGCCGATTTGCCTGCGCAACCGTTCTCGGGCAGCATCAGCGGATGTCGGGTGTGCGTGATTGCGCCCCGGCCTCGTTAAAACCTTCTCTTTTCGATATCCGTACATGATAGGCCGCGAATTTCTGCACGCCCCTGGTCCCACCCATATTCCCCAGGTGGTGCTCAATGCCATGAACCGGCAGCCGCTGGACCTCGTCGATGACAGGCTCAAGGAAATCGCCAAATCCTGCTTCGAGGACCTGAAGGACCTTTTTCGCACCCAGGGCCATGTCTTTATCTATGCAGGCAACGGGCATGGCAGCTGGGAAGCGGTGTTGGGCAACATCTGTGCGCAGGGGGACACGGTGCTGGTGCCGATCGTCGGCCACTTCGCCCACGAATGGGCGGACCATGCCCGCGCGCTCGGCATCAAGACGCAGACCATCGAAGGCGATTGGCGCCGGGGCATAGACCCGGCGCGAATCGAGGAACACCTGCGCCGCGACACCGATCGCCGCATCAAGGCCGTGTTGGCCGTGCAGGTGGACACCGCTACCAGCCTGAGCTGCGACGTTCAGGCGGTGCGCCGCGCGATGGATGCGGCAGGTCATCCCGCGCTACTGGTGGCCGATGCCGTGGCGTCGTTGGGCGCCATGCCGTTCGAGATGGATGCCTGGGGCGTGGACGTGGCCATCACCGCGTCGCAGAAGGCGCTGATGTGCCCGCCCGGCCTGGCCATCGTGGCGGCCAACGACAAGGCGGTGCAGATCGCGCAGGCCACTCCCCGTTTCCAGCGCTATTGGGACTGGAATACCCGCATCGGCGATGAGTACTACACCAAGTTCTGCGGCACCATGCCCGAGCACCACATGTTCGCGCTGCGCGCGGCGCTGGATCTGATCAAGCAGCGCGGCCTGGAGGCGATCTTCCGTTCGCAGCGCATGTTGTCCGGTGCGGTACACCAGGCCGTGCAGGCCTGGAGCCAGGCCGGCGCGCTGACGTTCAACGTGTCCGCCGCGTCCGAGCGCGCCGTGACGGTGACGACGGTGCGCACGGCGGCAGGCATCGATCCGGATCGCTTGCGCACCTACGCCCGCGAAAAGCTGGGCCTGATGATTGCCGGCGGCCTGGGCAAGCTGGGCGGGTCGGCCTTTCGCATCGGCCACATGGGCAGCATCAATGAGCCCATGATTCTGGGCTGCCTGGCCACGCTCGATCTGGCGCTCAAGGAGCTCGGGCTGCCCCATGGCGAAGGCGCGGTGCAGGCGGCCATCGCGCATCTGGCGCGCGAGCGGGCGGCGGGGTAATTGCCTGCAGCCGTTGCGCGAGCATGAAAAACGGGCGCCGCGGCGCCCGTTTTTCGCATGTCTGGAAAATCACGGCTTCCAGTCAGGGTGAGGGTGCGCCGAAGGGATGCATCCCCCGACCGGCGGCACCACACCCCATTTGACGATCACTTGCGGACCCTTCGGGTCCAAGGTGGCGGGCACGCTGATGGTGCCCGTCCATTTGGCTTCTTTCATCGCGGCGGCAACCTTGGGCATGACTACGTCAGGCGTATCCGGGCTCGCATTGATGGCGACCAGCATACCGCACGCTTTCAATTGCTCGGATTTGACCCAGGGCGAGTCGTGCAAGTCGCCGTTGATCAGCACTTGCGCCTGCCGCCCGGCATGGATGGCGATGTTGCCGCCCAGCCAGGTATCGGACGTGATGAAGCGCAGCGGGGCATGGACATGGGTGTACCACGCTTGCCTGGCAGCCCGGGCCACGGCATGGCTGGGAAAATTCGAGCGGCCGGGCTTGCCCAGGATGCTGGCCAGGGGGCCGCGGCCCACGCCATAGCCGGCCGCGGTCAGGAACTGGATCACCAGGACCGTGATCAGGGCGGTCTTGAGCAGCCGCCGATCACTGTTTTCCGGGTAGAGCCAGAACACCAGCAGGCCGGTCATGAGGAAATAGGTGGTGGTCCAGTCGGCGATCATGCGCGTGCCGATGAGGATGGACACCGCGCACGTCAGTGCAAAGGGGGCCAGGGCCAGCAGCAGGATGAAGCGGCGGTCTTCGGGACGCAGGTGGGTGGCGATGCTGCCGCTCGCTGCCTGGACCGGCATGGCCTGCCTGCGGCGTGCGCGCCGCATCAGGCCGCCGACGACCAGCATGGCGAGCAGCATCGGGGCCAGGCGCGCCAGGGTCGTGGTGAGCACATACCAGATGGCCAGCAGGTTGTCGGCGCGGCTGATGATGTCCGCCGAGTCGGCGGCGTAGTCCAGCGGATTGGCCCGGTCGTGCAGCACGTACTTCATGTGATAGAGCCACATGGCATGCGGCAGCACCATCACGACCAGCAGTGCCGTGCCCGCCAGAATGCCTTTCCAGGTGCGGGCATCGCGCAGGCTGCCGCTACGCACCAGGTGCACGATGAAGATCAGGAACCACACGGCCATGCTGTATTTGGTCAGCGTGGCAAAGCCCGAAAACATGCCCAGCAGGACCCAGTCGTGCAACTGCTGGTAGCGCCAGGCGCGGTAGAGCATCCAGATCGATCCCGCCACCGACCACAGTTGTAGGGTGTTGTGGTTGGACATGACGCCGCGCGTAGTGAAGTAGGCGATGGGCATCATCAGCACCACGGCCAGTAGCGCGTTTCGCTGGGACGTGATTTCGCAGCCCAGACGCCATATGAAATACAGGGCCAGCGCGACGCTTAGCTGGGCAGCCAGGAAAGTGATCCAGATATGACGGCCGAAGACGGACATCAAGGCGTAATGCACCCAGGAGGGCAGGGGCGGATGCTTGTAATAGCCCCACTGAAATACATTGCCCCAGACCAACTCCTCCATGTTGTCCGCATCCGGGCCGCTCAGGAGCAGGCTGGGAAATGCGACCCAGAACAGTAGATTCAGGCTCAGGATCAGCAACAGCAGGGGCTGTAGCGAAGGCGCATCGAGGGAAAACATGGCGGCCAGCCGGCCGCGCCGCGTTGTGGCGACAGGCGCTGAGGACGACTCCGCCGGAGGAGGCGCCAAGGATGGCGATAGGTCGGAATTTGTCTGCATGCGGGACGTCGGCGTATAAAATAAATCCGCACGAAAATTGCGGGTGCAAAGCCTGCCATTCTATTGTAATTTCAAATATTTGCGGCTTCTCAGGGGGGACGGGTGAGGCGGATTTTCCACACGGCTTTTCACGGTAACCTAGCGGCAGGCAAACGAAAGAAAATACGGGGCGGGTAATATGCGCCGATCTGGATCAACACAGCCACAGTTAAACGCTGTTGGTGCATACTTCGCAGCCTTGTCAGCTTTTCGGTGAAATCTTGACTTCGTCTCCTCTCGATCAGCGCGCCGCCGATTTCGATCCGCCGGCCCCACCCCGCTCGGTCGATGGCCGCCCGCCCGTGCGCGGTCTGGTCAGCTGTGTGGTCCCCGGCCTGAACGAATCGGAGAACCTCAAAGTGCTGCTGCCTCGGCTGAGTGCCCTGCTGGAGCAGTGGTGCGACGGCTGGGAGATCATCGTCGTCGACGACGGCAGTACCGACGCCACCCCGGATCTCATGGCCCAATGGGCCAAGACTCCCGGGGTGCGCTATGTGCAACTGTCACGCAATTTCGGCAAAGAGGCGGCACTGGCCGCGGGCCTGGAGGAAGTCACCGGCGACGTGGCGATCAGCCTGGATGCCGACATGCAGCATCCGCTGGAGCTGATTCCCCCCATGCTGCAGCGCTGGCAGGCGGGCGTGGATATGGTCTATGCCGTGCGCAGCGATCGCACCGACGAGGGCTGGATCAAGCGGGTCGGCACGAAAATTTTCTACCGCCTGCTGGGCAGTACGCGGCGCGTGCGGGTGCCGCCCCACGCGGGCGATTTTCGCCTGATGGATCGCAAGGTGGTCGATGCGCTGATCAATCTGCACGAGCGTACGCGCTTCATGAAAGGCTTGTATGCCTGGGTGGGCTTTCGTTCCGAGGCCATGCCCTACATGCCCAAAGCGCGCCTGCACGGAATCAGCAGCTTCAACTTCTGGCGCTTGTTCAGCCTGGCCACCGACGGCATCACGGCGTTCACCACTTGGCCGCTGCGCTTTCTGGGTCTGGTGGGCGCGATCTTTGCCGTGGCGTCCATCATCTACGGCGTGGTCTTGGTGGCGCATTACCTGCTCTATGGCAATCAGACTTCGGGCTGGACGACCATCGTGACGGCACTGCTTTTTTTCTCCGGCGTCAACCTGCTTTCCTTGGGCGTGATGGGCGAATACGTGGCGCGCATTTTCGACGAGGTCAAGGGGCGGCCGCTCTTCATTACCGGGCGTCGCCTGGGCCAGGCGCGCCCGCGCCGCGAACCCTCGTCCGGCGCATCCGGTTCCGATGCGCCTAGCCAGAACTGAATCCCTGATCCCATGAGTCCTACGAATATTTCCGCGCAACCGCGCCGTCTCTTCTCCGGCGATGCTGTGCTGCTGGGCCTGGCCGCCTTCTGGCTGATTTTCCTGAACTGGGTACGGCTGCTGACGCTGCCCGACGAAGGCCGCTACACCGGTGTGGCCTGGGACATGCTGCGCCACGGCGACATCTCCACGCCGCTGCTGGACGGCATGCCGTATTTTCACAAACCGCCCCTGTTCTACTGGCTGGACGCGATATGCATGCACGTGTTCGGCATGAACGAGTGGGCCGTGCGCCTGCCGTCGGTGCTGGGCGCATGGCTGGCGCTATTTGCGACCTACGCTTTCGTGCGCCGCAACTACGGCGTGGCGACGGCGCGGGTCACCTTGCTCGTCATGGCCACCATGCCGCTGTTCTTCGGCGCGGCGCAGTTCGCCAACATGGACATGCTGGTGGCCGGCTTGATTTCGGCCACGGTGCTGGCGGGTGCCGAGACGATCCTGCGGCGCGACAGTGGCCGTCCCTGGCGTGCCATGTCGGCGCTCATGGGGGCGTTGGCCGGCCTGGCTTTCCTGGCCAAGGGACTGATCGGCCCGGTGCTGCCGGGGGGCGTGCTGTTCTTCTGGTTGCTCATGCGGCGCGACGGCAAGGGCATGCTCGCGCTGCTGCGTCCGGCAACGCTGCTGGCTTTCGCCGTGGTCGCCGTGCCCTGGTGCTGGATGATGCAGGTGCGCTACCCGGGTTTTTTCCACTATTTTTTCGTTTACCAGCATTTCGAGCGTTTCCTTGACTCGGGGTTCAACAACCAGGAACCCTGGCTGTTCTACGTGCCGGTGCTGATCGTCACCGCGCTGCCCTGGACGCTATGGGGGCTGGGCCTGTTCCGCAAGCCTTTCTGGAAGGCCGAACGCGACCCCAAGGGCATACGCCGGCTCATGGCCATCTGGGGCCTGGTGGTACTGGTGTTCTTCTCGATTCCTGCCTCCAAGCTGGTGGGCTACGTCCTGCCTGCCCTGCCGCCGCTGGCCTTCCTGCTGGCCGAGCTGGTGCGCGAAGCGGTCGAGCGCGACGGTGCGGCATCGGCGCGCTACGGCCGCCGGGCCTCGATCACCTGCGTCGCGGCGGTGGTGTTGTGCCTGATTACGCTGGTCATCGCGGCGATCAGCACACTGGAGCGCAGTTCCAGGCCTCTGGGCGAGGTCATGCGCAAGCACGAGAAGCCGGGCGATACGCTGGTCATGCTGCATTCCTACGCCTTCGACCTGCAGTTCTATGCGCGCTATACCCGGCCGGCCTGGATCGTCGACAACTGGGACGACCCGAGTATTGCGCGCATCGACAGCTGGCGCAAAGAACTGCTCGACGCTTCGGAGTTCGATCCTACCGTCCAGGTGCTGGTTTCGCAGCAGGAGTGGAAGCGGCGCATGTGCGCGGGGCCGGACGGCGCGCGCTATTGGGTCTGGGGCGACGGCGGCGACCAGACCGGCAATCCGCTGCTGACGGGTGTCAAGCCTGTAGCATCGGACAAGAAAAATATATTGTGGCTGCTCGATGCCGATGCGGCATTTAAGCAGCGGGTTTGTGGCGAAACGCCCACAGCCGGCTAGCGATGAAGGTCAGGGCGGCCATGCCCAGCAGCACGGCCGCCAGCAGGACGTAGTAGGGCAGCCTGGTCGCATGCAGCAGCCACGCATAGGTGGCCTCGTTGATGAGAAAGCCCACGGCCGAGACCAGAAAGAAGCGCAGAGCCGTCGGCAGCAATGCGGCCCTGATGTGCCGGAAGGTCAGAAGATAGTGGCCCGAGAAGGACACCCAGAAAGACACCAACCAGCCGCCGACGTTGGCCAGCACGGGCGTCAGGCCGCCGAATTTGACGAGCAGGACGGCCGTGCTCCAGTGCGTGGCCGCCGCGGAGCAGCCGACGGCGACGAACCAGAAAAGTTGTTTTAACAGCGGATGCATCGAAGCGTGGAAAATCAGAAAAACGGGCAAGGGGTGCTGCGCCGCGTAGTCATTTGCGCCGATGATTTTGGCATGAATCGCGCCGTCGACGCAGGCATTCTGGATCTGGCGCGGGCCGGCCGCCTGGGCGCTGTGAGCTGCATGTCGCTGGGCCCGTCCTTCCCCGAGCAGGTCGGGGCTTTGCGCGGCATGGATGTCGATGCGGGACTGCATTTCGACCTGACCGAGGGCGTGGGCGGGCAGGATTCCGTCGTTGCCTTGAGGACGCTGATCGTCCGGGCGTATCTGGGACGCCTTGCGCCGGCTTGGGTGGATGCCCGGCTGCAACGCCAGCTCGATGCCTTCGAACGCGTTTATGGCTCGTCGCCGGCCTATCTGGACGGACATCAGCACGTGCATCAACTGCCTGGCGTGCTGCCCCGGGTGATCGAGATCCTTCAGCGCCGCTACGGCGCCCGCATGCCCTGGCTGCGCTGCACCCTGCCGAGGTCCCAGCCGGGCGTGGGCCTGGCCAATGCGTTCAAGGCGCAGGTCATCGGCGCCCTGGGTGCCGGCGCTTTGCGGCGGACCGTGCGCGAGCGCGGCTGGCGCAGCAACGACCGGTTCCTGGGCGTCTATGGCCTGAGCGGCGGGGCGGCGCATTATGCGCGGCTGTTGCGCCGCTGGCTCGATGCGGCCCGGGACGGCGACCTGATGATGTGTCACCCCGCCCGCGCGGCCGCGCCAGCCGAGGGCGATGCGCTCATGCGCCAGCGCGCCGCCGAGTTCGAGGTTTTGTCGGGCGAGGATATGCCGGGCTGGCTGCAGGCCCGGGGCCTGCGGATCGAGCGGCAGAGCCGGATCACGCCCTTGCCAGCGCGTTAGGGCGCAGTTCCCGCGCCAGGGCCAGCCAGGCCTGGGCCGCGTGCGACAGATAGCCTCCGCGGCGCCAGATCAGGCACAACTCCCAGTCGGTTGCCGGTTCGACCAGCGGTACGCAGTTGATGCCGCTGATCGAGCGTGCCTGCAATTCCAGTCGGGGCAGGAAGGCCACGCCCAGGCCCGCGGCCACCAATGCAATGATGAAATCGATCTGGCCACTGCGCGCGGCTACGGTGGGGGTGATTCCGGCTTGTCTCCAGGCGTCCTCCAGCAGGCGATTCAGTGCGAAGCCTTCGTCGAAAAGAATGAAGGGCGATTGCCGCAGTTGCCATAGGTTTACATGCATCGCATCGGCATGCGGATGGTTGGGCGGCAGCAGGGCCACCAGGGGCTCGCACGCGACGGCCTGCCACTCGAAGGCTGCGGGCACGGGTGTGAGGGAGGCGGCCAGTTCCAGCTCGCCGGCCATGATCATCTCCTCCAGGCGCCGGCTGCCGTGTTCGATCAGGCTGATCTCGATGGTGGGGTAACGGCTGCGAAAGCGGGCAAAGAGCGGGGCGAACAGGGACCTGCTGCCCAAAGGCGGTAAGCCCAGGCGCAGGACGCCACGCTTGAGTCCGCGGATTTCATCGAGTTCGGTCTTCAGGTCGTCGCGTTCGGCCAACATGGTCAGCGCGCGGCGATATACGACTTCTCCGGCCTGGGTGAGCTTGGGAGGCTGGGACTGGCGATCCAGCAGGATCATTTGCAGTTCGTCTTCCAACTGCTTGACCGCCTTGCTGACAGTGGGTTGTGTGGCGAAAACCACACGGGCCGCCTGGGAGAAGCCGCCCTGGCGGACGACTTCCACCAGGGCGCGCAGGGTACGCAATTCCATAAATCGAGACTCCATGCTGCGGCGCAGTATAAAACGGGGCTGGGCGTTTTAAACTATTCCATATAAGCATAATTTTTATTCAAATAATTCATTTTATCTATATGAAAGAGGAGCGTACAAATGGAGTCAAGCCCCGCGGGGGCTATCCAGGAGTCCGCCATGACCTATTTCCGTCCCATTGTTTTGCGTAATTTGCTGCGCCACAGCAAATTGCTGCAGATAGGCCTGCTGATCCTGTTTTCGCTGGCCGGACAGAAAATCACCGCGCTTCTGGACCTGCCAGTTCCGGGAGGGGTTGTCGGCTTGTTGCTCGTGCTGGGCTTGCTGGCCAGCGGCAAGCTGCAGGTGCAGGCCGTGCGCCGCGGCGCCAATTGGCTGCTGGGCGAGATGCTGCTTTTCTTCGTGCCTTCGGTGATGTCCCTGCTTAACCACCATGAATTCCTGGGCATGCTGGGTTTCAAGGTATTGGCGACCATCGTTGCGGGTACGGCCATGGTCATGGTGAGTACCGCGCTGACCATCGATCTGGGCTATCGCTGGATGAACCAGCAGGCGGCCTGACCATGCCTGCGCAAGTTGACCTCTATTTTTGGCCGGCGGCGACGGTGCTGGTCTATGCCCTGGCGCGCTGGCTGTACAGCCGCCGCCCCTGCTTCTGGACGTCCACCCTGATCATGGCGCCGGCGCTGCTGCTCGGGCTGGCGGTGTATCTGCACGTGGGCTACAGCGACTACATGCTGGGTTCGCACTGGTTAATGCTGATGCTGGGCCCGGTGCTGGTGGCTTTCGCGCTGCCGCTGTACGAGCAGCGGGTCCTGATCCAGCGCTACTGGCCCCTGCTGGCGGCGGGTATCGTGGTGGGCAGCGTGATCGCCAGCTCGAGCGCCTGGTTGTTGGGCGGATTGCTGGGCCTGCCCACAGGGTTGCGCCTGAGCCTGCTGCCGCGCTCGGTGGGTACGCCTTTTGCCATGGACGTGTCGTCCCATGTGGGCGGCGTGCCCGACCTGACGGCTGTTTTCGTGATCATCACCGGCGTGCTGGGCGCCAGCATCGGTCAGTGGCTGCGCGCTTGGCTGCCGCTGCGCTCGTCCCTGGCGCGCGGCGCGCTGTTCGGCATGGGGGCGCAAGGCGCCGGTACCGCCAAAGCCCGGGAATTGGCTGACGAGGAAGGCGCGGTCGCCGGCCTGGTCATGGTGATGGCTGGCATATTCAATGTTCTGGTCACCCCCTACGCGGTGTATGCCCTGATGTCGCTCTGACCCGGCCGCCGGGGCCGCGCTGCTCAGCGGCCCGCCAGTTCCAGCGCCACCGGATAGAGCGAAGCCACCAGCAGCAAGGCCATCGCGACATTGAAACCGCGCACGATGCCGGGCTTGTGCAGCCAGCGGCGCAGGGTACTGCCAAACAGAACCCACAGGCCTACGCAGGGCAGGTTGATGATGACGCAGGCCAGGGTGGCGATCAGCAGATTGCCGAAAAAGCCTTGCTGTGGCGTATAGGTGGCGACGATGCCCACCGCCATGACCCAGGCCTTGGGGTTGATCCACTGGAACATCACGGCCTGCATGAAGCGGATGGGACGGGCGCGGGACAGGCCTTCCTGCACGGAGCTGGAATTGGCGATCTTCCAGGCCAGGTACAGCAGATAGGCGGCGCCCAGGTATTTGAGCACCTGATACACCATGGGTTCGTGCACAAACACGGCGCCCAGTCCCAGGCCCACCAGCAGCACCATGAGCGAAAAGCCCAGGCTCACCCCCAGCAGGTGCGGCACGGTTCGCTGCATGCCGAATGTCAGGCCCGAGGACGCCAGCATGGCATTGTTCGGTCCGGGTGTGATCGAACTGACCAGGATGAACAGCAGGAGCGGGCCGAGCAGTGCGGGTGAGATCAGCGGCAGGGAGAGTATGGCGGGGTACATGGCGCGGTGCTTGGAGGGATGGTTCGGAGGACTTGCCTGGTGCCTGGATTTCTGCCACTGTATGCATAGTTAACGGTACAGTACCGATACACTTCGTGGGCTCGTGTTGATAACTGGCCCGGTAAAAAAACCATGACAGTTCACGCCGCCATGCCCGCGGCCGGTTGGCAGCCGGTGCGCGAGGCCGATGCAACATTGGTCAGCCAACTGACCGACGATCTGGCCCGCCGCATCGACGACCAGGGTCTACGCCCCGGCACGCGCCTGCCTTCGATACGCAAGATGGCCCAGCAGGCAGGCGTGAGCCGCTTCACGGTGGTCGAGGCCTACGACCGCCTGGTGGCGCGTGGCTTGCTGCAATCGCGCCGCGGCGCCGGCTTTTTCGTCAAGGCGCGGTCGCGCCAGGCGCTTCAACCCGCGGCTGCCGTTCCGCAGGCGCCCGCGCGCATCGACCATGCCTGGCTGCTGCGCAGCCTGTTCGGCTCCGGTTTGTCGTCCGGCACGCCGAGCAGCATGGGCCTGCTTCCGACCGACTGGCTCGACCCTGAAATGGTGGCCGCCGCCGTGCGCGCTGTCGGCCGTTCGGCGCGCGCGAACCTGCTGGCATACGGCCATCCTCAGGGCTACGAGCCACTGCGCCAGCAGATCGCCGCCCTGCTGCAGGAGCGGGGACTGCTCGTGCATCCCGAGCGCAACCTGCTTACCACGAATGGGGTCACGCACGGACTGGATCTGGTGGTGCGCCATTTCGTGCAGCCGGGCGACACCGTACTGGTCGAAGATCCGGGGTGGTTCGTGATCTTCGGCCGCCTGGCCTCGATGGGCGCGCGCCTGATCGGCGTGCCGCGCGGCCCGCAAGGCCCCGATATCGCCTGGCTGGAGAAGGCGGCCGCCCAGCACAAGCCCAAGCTTTTCATCATCAATAGCGCCGTGCACAACCCAACGGGGCACACCTTGTCGGCGGGCGCGGCCTACGACGTCCTGCGCGTGGCCGAGCGCCACGACTTCCGGGTGGTCGAGGATGTCACTTATGGCGAGCTGCACCCTGGCCGCGCCATCACGCTGGGCGAGCTCGACCGGTTCAAGCGCGTCATCATGGTGGGTGGTTTTTCCAAGATGCTGGCTGCCAGCCTGCGGGTGGGCTATGTGGCGGCCGATCCCGATATTGTGCAGCAGCTCACGGATTTGAAGCTGCTTGCCGGACTCACGTCCGGCGAAGTGGGCGAGCGCGTCGTGCACCGCGTGTTGATGCAAGGGCAGTACCGTCGCCACGTCGAACGCGTGCGTCAGCGTGTGGACGAGGCGCGCGAGCGCTGTGTCAAGGCATTGATCAAGCTGGGTTTTGCCATGCCGCACGAACCTTATGCCGGCATCTTCATCCTGGCCGATTGCGGCCGCGATTCCGAGGCCGTGGCGCGCGAGGCGGCCGGGCGCGGCATGCTGCTGGTGCCGGGGACCTTATTTTCGCCTTCGCAAACGCCCTCTACGCTGCTGCGTTTTGCGGTGTCCATGGTGGACGACGCCAAGGCCTGGCGCGATCTGGCGGTCCTGCAGCGCGAGCACGCAGGCATGGCCGCCCGCAGCTAGCCGCCCGCAGCTAGCCGCCCGCAGCTAGCCTATGCGCGCGCAGGCCAGCATATACTTTTCCCCTAGTCCGATCGCTTTTTCAGGAAGCCCATCATGTCCGTAGCCATCCGCCCGCTTTCCCCCACTTTCGCCGTCGCCCCCCAGCTTGCACCCGAAGACATGGCCGATGTCGCCGCGGCCGGGTATAAGAGCGTCATCATCAATCGGCCCGACCACGAAGGGGGCGCCGACCAGCCCACCGCGGCCGACGTGACGCGCGCGGCCCAGGCGCTTGGGTTGCAGGTTCAATACCTGCCCGTGGTCAGCGGCGCCATGACCATGGACGACGTGACCCGTTTTGCCGAGCTGCTGCGCACGCTGCCTGGCCCCGTTCTGGCCTATTGCCGTACCGGCACGCGCTGCACCAATCTCTACGCCAATGCCCAGCAGCTGGGCTAAAGCCGCTCGCTGCCGCGTTCGCATCGGGCGGATTTGACATAGGTCATGACGGCAGCCGTTTTTTTCCAGTAGCATGGAAACGTTA
Organism: Bordetella sp. FB-8; assembly: GCF_000382185.1. Classification (NCBI taxonomy): domain Bacteria; kingdom Pseudomonadati; phylum Pseudomonadota; class Betaproteobacteria; order Burkholderiales; family Alcaligenaceae; genus Bordetella; species Bordetella sp. FB-8. The sequence goes on from NZ_KB907784.1 coordinate 2,209,676, forward strand.
CTCTCAAGAAGGAGCGAGACCATGTTCAAGAAAATTCTGCTTCCTACCGATGGTTCTCCGCTGTCGTGCCAGGCCGCCAATGCCGGAATCATCTTCGCGCGATCGGTCGGGGCGGAGGTCGTTGCGCTGCACGTCACGCAGCCCTTCGCGGCCACCATCGGCTTTGACGGCATGGCGGCAGCCTACGCCATCACCGACGAGGACTACGAGAAGGCCGCGGCCGAGCAGAGCGCGAAGTATCTCAAGCACATCAGCGACCGCGCCGAGACCGCGGATGTGAAAGTCACCACGCGCTCCGTGTCCAACTTCAACGTGGCCGATGGCATTGTGCAGGCCGCGGCGGACGAACACTGCGATCTGATCTTCATCGGCAGCCATGGCCGCAACGGCCTTTCGCGGCTGCTGCTGGGCAGCGTCACGGTCAAGGTGCTGAGCCTGTCGCGCGTGGCGACGCTGGTGTTCCACGTCAAGGAATGAACGCTAGGCGCCTGCACGGCGCCTGCGGCAGTCAGGCCAGCCAGTGCTTCAGGTCGTAGTAGCTCACGATATCCCCGTCGTGAACGGGGATGCCGGCCGGCAGGCGCGCCAAGCCGTCGCACCAGGGCAGTGAGCTGATCGCGCCCGAACTTTGGTTGCTGTAGGGTGCCACGTCGGCATGGCCGTGCGCCAGAGGATGGTATTGCACGCGAATGAATTCCTCGCGGCTGTCCTGGCGGGTTTTTTCCGTGCGCAGCGCGGCGCGCAGCACCGGCGGATATATGCGCGCGCGGCCCTGCATGCGGCGAATCATGGGCGATACCAGCACCGTGAACACCGCATAGGCCGACACGGGGTTTCCTGGAAGGCAGACGATCAATTTGTCGCCAAGCCGGGCCATGGCCACGGGTTTGCCCGGTTTCATGCGCACTTTCCAGAGCGCCAGTTCGCCGCCCAGCGACTCGATGGCCGGCTTGACCAGATCGTGGTCGCCTACCGACACGCCGCCCACACTGATGATGAGATCGCAATCGGCCTGCAGGGCGCGCAAGGCGGCTTGCAGGTCGGCGGTATCATCGCGCGCATGCCTTACCTGGGTCACCTGCGCGCCCAGGCCTTGCGCCAGGGCAGTCAACATGGGGCCGTTGGAGTTGTAGACGTGCCCGGCCGCGCGTGCCTGGCCGGGCACGGCCAGTTCGTCGCCGGTGGTCAGGATGCCGACGCGCAGGCGCGGATAGACCTCGATTTTGTCCAGACCCTGCGAAGCCAGGAGCGCGATGTGCGCGGCCTGAAGCAGTGTGCCGGCTGTCAATAGCGGCGTGCCGCGGCGCACGTCCTCGCCCAGTTTGCGCACGTGCTGACCGATCTGCGGCGCTTCGGTAATCTCGACCATGCCCCCGGTTTCGCGCGTGTTTTCCTGCATGACTACGGTGTCGGCGCCTTGCGGAATCAGGCTGCCCGTGAACAGGCGCGTGGCCTGGCCGGCGACGAGCGGCTCAGGCTGCTCGCCCGCGTAGCAACGCTGCTGGATGGGCATGCTGGCGCCGGGTTGGTAGTCGGCCTGGCGGATGGCGTAGCCATCCATGGCGCTGTTATCGGCAGGCGGCAGGTCAACCGTGGCGGCAAGGTCGGTTGCAAGCACGCGGCCCACGGCCTGGACCAGGGGAACGGTTTCGGTGCGCGTGGGGACGGGAGCGGCTTCGGTAAGCCGGGATTGGGCCTCGTCGAATTCGAGCATGGATCGCAAGCAGGTGGGTGTGTCAGGCCGCGGAACGGGCGCGGTTCAGGTGGGTGGCGAAATTGCAGGGTTTGTGGCGGCTGTCGAGCTGTTCGCGGATGATTTGGGTCCAGGCCATTTCGCAGGCGTGGTTGGAACCCGGCATGCAGAAGATCACGGTATTGTTGGCGTAGCCCGCCAACGCGCGCGACTGGATCGTGGCGCTGCCGATCTCTTCGAACGACAGCTGGCGGAACAGCTCGCCGAAGCCGTCGATTACCTTGTCGAACAAGGGCATGAGGGCCTCGGGTATGGAGTCCTTGTGCGAGAAGCCGGTGCCTCCCGTGGCGAGGATGACCTGGACCTGCGGGTCGGCGATCCAGTCGCTGGTCACGCGGCGGATCTGGTAGATGTCGTCGCGCACGATCTCGCGCCTGGCGCATACATGGCCTGCCCGGGCCACGTGCTCGGCCAGCAGGTTGCCCGAGGTGTCGTCGCCCGCGGTGCGCCGGTCGCTCACCGTGAGAATGGCGCAGGCAAGCGAAATGGCTTCATCGGTGTGGCTGCTCATGGCGTTCCTTGAGGTTTTCTTCGTTGTTTCAGGACTCGGTGCGGCGTTCGTCGGTCTGGCGCTGTTCGACCCAGAACTGCTTTCCCGAGGTCAAAGTTTCACGCTTCCAGAAGGGCGCTCGAGTCTTGAGGGCGTCGATCATGTATTCGCAGCCGCGAAAGGCGTCGCCGCGATGCGCGCTGGCCGCCGCCACGAATACGATCTGCGCTTGGCGATGCAGGGTGCCGACGCGGTGGACGATGATCGTGCCGGCCAGACTCCAGCGCTGTCGCGCTGTGGCGGCGATGTCTTCGAGCTCGCGCTCGCACATGCCGGGATAGTGCTCGAGCGTCAGCGTCTGCGTCGGTTCGTCGGGCGCATAGTCGCGCACATAGCCGGTGAAGGTGACGATCGCGCCGGCCTGGCCGCCTACGTTCTCACGCAAGGCACTTGCCAGCGCCGCGCCGTCGAAATCAGCTTCCTGGACGATGATCATGGTTCGGCTCCGGTTTTTCAGCCGCCGGTCACGGGTTCGAACACCGCGACTTCGTCGCCAGGCCGCACGCGCGCCGCGGGTGCGGCGTGTTCCTGGTTGATGGCCAGGCGCAGGCGCTGAGCCTGGGCCAGGCGGGGATAGCGCGCGCGCAGCTCGGCCAGCAGGATCTCGCCAGTGGTTTCGGCGGCCAGGGGCCAGGCCTCCGCACGCTTGCCCACCAGCTCCGCCACACGGGCGAAATAAAGCAGATTGAGGGCGCTGTTCATGGCTGTCTGCGCCACTGCCCGCTCTTGCCGCCCGCCTTGTATTCCAGGCGGATGTCTTCGATGACGATGCCCTTGTCGGCGGCCTTGCACATGTCGTAGATGGTCAGCGCCGCGACGCTGCAGGCCGTCATGGCTTCCATTTCGACGCCGGTCTTGTATTGGGTGCGGCAGGTGGCGCGCACTTCGATGGCGTGCTTGTCTTCAAGCAGGCTGAAGTCCACGCCCACGAAGGCCAGCGGCAGGCTGTGACACAGGGGTATCAGGTCGGCGCAGCGCTTGGCGGCCAGCACGGCGGCCACCCGAGCCGTGTTCAGAACCTCGCCCTTGCCTTGTCCGGGCGCCGTGAGCAGACCATAGGCCTGGGCGTTCATGCGCACCCGGCCGCTGGCGACGGCCACCCTTTCAGTGTCGGTTTTGGCGCCGACATCGACCATGCGGATCTGGCCGGAATCGTCCAGGTGGCTCAGGGCGGGGAGAGGGGAGCTCATGAATAAAAACAAGAGGATATGGGGCTGACACCTATGATAGACGAGCACGGAGCCGGCCGGCGATAATCGGCACCAAAGCCATGGGCTGCATGGCGGCGACATCCCCGGAGCGCGAACGGGGTGCAAAATCTGGTGGGAGTGCGTGAGATGCAGTTGCGGATGCCGGTTCTGAAACTCAACCGACGAACGGGCAAGATCCTGCTGGGCATCGCGCTGGCGCTGCTGTTGCTGGCCGGGGTGGCCGCCTGGCAGGTGCCCAAGCTGGTGCGCAATGCGCTGACCCAAGATGTTTCCCGGATGCTGGGCCGCCAGGTGGCGGTGGGCAAGATCAGCTTCAACCCCTTCACGCTGACGCTGCGTGCGCACGAACTCACCGTAGGACGCCCCCATGAGGCGCCGCTTCTGCAAGTCGGCGAAATTGACCTGAGCGGGGCCTGGCGTTCCCTCGTGATGTTCGCGCCGGTGGTCGACATGATCCATATCGATCAGCCCAGGCTCAGGCTGGTGCGGCAGGACCCCACGCATTTCAATTTTTCCGACATCGTCGACCGCTTGGCCAGGATGTCGGCCGTCAAGCCGGGTCAGCCCAAGCCGGCCAGCACGGGGCTGCCGCGCTTTTCCCTGAACAATATGTCGTTGACCGGCGGCGTTGTCAGCCTGGACGACCGCGTCACCGGCCGCAAGCAGGTGATAGACCAGATCACGCTGGGCGTGCCTTTTCTTTCCTCGTTCGGCTACGCCACGCATATCAACGTGCAGCCCAAGGTGCACCTGCGCATCAACGGCAGCCCCCTTGATCTGACCGGCACCGCGCGGCCCTTCGACAAGGTGCCCGCATCCACGCTCAATGTGGTGTTTTCCGGGTTGGCGCTGGAGAAGTGGACCGACTTCTGGCCCATGGCGCGGCCGCTGCCCATCAAGATCAACCATGCCTTGCTCGACTCCAATCTGCAGGTGCGTTTCGAGCAGCCGGCCGGTGCGGCGCCGCGCATCCGCGTGCAGGGCGACCTGGGTCTGCGCCAACTCGATGTGAGCGAAGCCTCGGGCGCGCCGCTGCTGTCCTGGGGGGATTTGCGGTTCGAGCGGGTTGCGGTGGATCTGGATGCGAAGAAGGCTTCGATCGGATCGGTGACCTTGTCGGAGCCTCGCGTGCAAGTGCATCGCGATGCGCGCCAGCTCAACTGGCAGCGGGTGGCCGACGGTTTCGCCGCCTTGCGCGCTGAGTCCGGGCCTGCGGCCCAGCCGACCCCGGCCAGGACCCGTGACCATGTTCCGGCAGCGCCGGCGGGCAAGGCGACCGAGGGCGCCGCGCCCGCTTCTGCCGAACCCTCCGCCTGGAAAATCTCCGTTGGCGACGCCAGGCTCAAGGACGGCGAAATCGACCTGCGCGACGATGCGATGGGTCTGGACTATCCGCTGAGCGGTTTGTCCGCCGAGGTTGAGAACATCGCCGTGCCGCAGGTTGCGGGTCAGCCCATGCACGTATGGCTGAACATGGACAACAACCAGGACGGCAGCTGGCTGCGGGCCAGGGCGCCCGTGGTACTGCAACCGCTGTCGGTGAAGGCCCAGCTGCAGCTGGGCAACCTGGCTCTGGCGCCTTTCGCGGCGGCGGTGCGCCGTGTTGCGCCCATCGCCGTGCAGCACGGGAGGCTGGATCTCGAAAGCAGGATCGAGGTGGATGGTCCGCGAATCCAGGCGCGTGGCGTAAAGCTGGGCTTGCGTGGCATCGCCGCGCGCGACGAGGGCGTCAAGCCCGCGGTGGATCTGTCCCTCGGGTCCTTGTCGCTGGCGGCGGACCGCCTGGCCCTGGACGCCACGCCGGCGCACTTCACCCTGCGGGCCGATGGCATCCAGAAGCAGGGTACGCTGGCGCTCACGGGCTCGTTGGTGGCCAAGCCCCTGTCGTTCAAGGCCTCGGTCGATCTGGCCAAGTTCGATGCGGCGTCGCTGGCGCCCTTCATCGCCTCCAGCCTGAATGCCACAGTGCGCAGCGTCTACGTGGGCGCGCGCGGCAACGTCGAGTTCGCGGCGGCGCAGGGTAGCGCGCCTATGAGCGTGGACTGGAAAGGGGGCGTGGATGTCAACGACCTGGACCTCGAAGACCGTGTCAACCGGGCCGAATTCCTCAACTGGAAGCATCTGGGCCTGAGCGCGATGCACATCTCGATGACGGGCGGCAAGCTTGGCCTGGGGCTGGGCGACATTCTGCTGGAGGATTTTTACGGCAACATCCTGCTCGATAGCCACGCGCGTCTGAACGTCATGGACTTGATGGTGGAGAAGGGCACGGCCGCCGGCTCCATCACGCAGGATACGCAGACCCGCGGCCAGGCCGAGCGCAAGCCGCAGACCAAGGCCCAGGCGGCGCACGCGCGCCATGCCGAACCCGCCGGCATGGCGCCGGATATTTCGATAGACAGCGTCACGCTCAAGCGCGGCCGCATGACTTTCAACGACCATTTCGTGCGCCCCAATTACCGCGCCGAGCTGTCGTCGATCGATGGATCGCTCTCGACCGTGTCATCGGCCAAGCCGGCGCCGGCCAGGGTCAGTATCACCGGCCGCGTGTACGGCACGGCGCCCCTGTCGATATCGGGTACGGTACAGCCGTTCTCCAAGTACCTGGCGCTGGATATCAAGGCCTTGGCCAAGGGCGTCGATCTGCCCAAGTTCACCACCTATTCGTCCAAGTATGTGGGCTACGCCATCCAGCGCGGCAAGCTGTCGGTCGACCTGCACTACCAGATCAAGAACCGTACCCTGCAGGCGACCAACAAGGTGCGGCTCAACCAGCTCACGTTCGGCAAACCGTCCAACAGCCCCGACGCGCTCAAACTGCCGGTGCTGCTGGCCGTGGCGCTGCTCAAGGACTCAAACGGCAATATCGATGTCGACTTGCCGATCTCAGGTTCGCTGGATGACCCGCAGTTCTCGGTGGGCGGCATCATCGTGCGCGTGATTGTGAACACGCTGGTCAAGGCGGTGACCTCGCCCTTCAAGTTGCTGGCCGCCGCTTTCGGCGGCGACAGCCAGGACCTGTCGCACATCGATTTCGCGCCGGGCAGCGCCGCGCTCGAGGACAAGGGAAAATCCAGTATCGCCACGCTGGTCAAGGCGCTGACGGACCGGCCCGCGCTGCAGATGGACATCATCGGCCGGGCCGATCCTCAGGCCGACCGCCAGGGTTGGGTGGACGACCAGATGCGCAAGCTCAAGGCCAAGGACATGGCCGTGCACGGCAAGATTCCCGATCCCGACCGTATCGTGCTGACCGACGCCGATCGCGCCAAGTATCTGGAAAAGGTCTACGACCACACCAACATCAAGGACAAGCCGCGCAACTTCATCGGCATGGCCAAATCCCTGCCGCCCGACCAGATGAATGCCCTATTGCTCAAGGCCGCGCCTTTGGACAAGAAAAGCCTGCGCCAGCTCGCCGACGCGCGCGCCCAGGTCGTGTACGAGCAACTGCTGGATACGGCTCCGGCGCTGGCCGATCGCGTCTTCGTCGTTGCGCCCAAGCTCGATGCCGACGGTATCGAGGGCGGCGGCGCGGCGACTCGCGTCGATTTCGCCTTGCATTGACACGGCCCGCGCCCAGGCCGATATCGGCGCGGATCGACACCCAGGAGCATCGCCATGCAGGACTTCAAGGATTCCCAGTTCGACAGTCTGCTGCCGCCCTTGCGGCTGTCGCGTCGCGGTTTCATCGCCACCGGTGTGGGCGCGGGTTTCACGCTGGCTGCCGGCCACGCCGCGGCGCAGACGGCCATACACACCAGCGCGACCGGCCTGACCGCGGGCATGGTGCAGATTCCCGCGGGCGACGGGCGGATGCCGGCCTATCGGGCGGCTCCGGCCGGCAAGAGGAACCTGCCGGTCATCCTGGTGGTCGAGGAAATCTTCGGCGTGCACGAGTACATCCAGGATGTCTGCCGCCGCCTGGCCCACTTGGGCTACCTGGCCGTGGCGCCCGAGCTGTTCGCCCGCTATGGCGATCCGGCCAAGTACACCGACATGGCCACACTGCGGGCCGAGGTGGTGGACAAGGCTTCCGATGCGCAGGTGGCCGGCGATCTGGACGCGACGGCTAAATGGGCGCTGACCCAGGGCGGCTCGGCCGCGAAGATGGGCGTCATCGGATTCTGCTGGGGCGGGCGCCAGGCGTGGCTGTATGCCATGCACAACCCGAAGCTGAAGGCCGCCGCCGTTTTCTACGGGCCTCTGGGCGGTGCGCCCACCGCGCTGCAGCCCGCCTCAGTGCTCAGCCAGGTAAATAAGGTGCAGGTGCCGGTGCTGGGCGCCTATGGTGGCAAGGACGCCGGCATTTCCATGAACGACATCGACAAGATGCGCGAATCGCTGGCCGAGGGCACGGCCATGGACAAGGCCTGCCGCATCGATGTCTACCCCGATGCCGGTCACGGCTTTCATGCCGACTATCGCCCCAGCTACAACAAAGCCGACGCCGAACTGGCGTGGCGGCGCGCCATGGACTGGTTCGCCAGTCACGGATTGAATTGAATCCGGTTATGCAGCCCCGTCCGCGCCGATCTATGATGACGCATTGGCGCAGCATTGGCTGCCTGGTGATTTCACATTGGAGAAAAGCATGACCATCAACGTCGGCGACAGCCTGCCCAACGGCACCCTGACCGAATTTTTCGACACCGAAGCGGGCGCCTGCGCCGTCGGTCCCAATGCGTTCCAGGTGGCCGACTTGGTCAAGGGCAAGAAGATCGCCATCTTCGCCGTTCCCGGCGCCTTTACGCCCACCTGTTCGGCCAAGCACCTGCCCGGCTACGTCGCCAAGGCCGAGGCGCTGCGCGCCAAGGGTGTGGACGAGATCTGGTGCGTGTCCGTCAACGACGCCTTCGTCATGGGGGCCTGGGGACGTGATCAGAAGACCGCAGGCAAGGTGCGCATGATGGCCGATGGCGGCGCCGTCTGGACCCGCGCGCTGGGCCTGGACATGGACCTGACAGAACGCGGCATGGGCGTGCGCTCGCAGCGCTATTCGGCCCTGGTCGAGAACGGCGTGGTCAAGACCCTCAACGTCGAAGCCGCCGGCAAGTTCGAGGTCAGCGACGCGGACACGCTGCTGTCGCAGGCTTGATCTTGTTTGACTTGCGCAGCAATGCCGCCCGCGTAGCATAGGCCGCGCGGGCGGTTTGCTTTTGCAGCCGGGCCTATCCATTACTTCCATTGCCGCGTGCGCCAGACCGGTATCATGTTCGCCACCCTCGCCGTCTTCACCCCGCTTTATCTGACCAGCCTGATGTTGCTCGCGAGCACCGGAATGCTGGCCATGTACATAGGCCTGTTTCTGGCCCAGCAGTCGGTCAGCGAAACCTGGATCGGCGCGCTGATGGCGGGCTATTACCTGGGCGTGGTGCTGGGCGGGCGCATGGGTCACAGGCTGATCAGCCGGGTGGGGCACATTCGTGCCTTCGCGGTCTGCGCGGCCGTGGGCACCTGCCTGGTGCTGGCGCTGGATCTGTCCAGCTGGCTGCCCTTGTGGCTGGGCCTGCGCATCGCCTTCGGCATCATGATCGTGACGGCGCTGGTGGTCATCGAAAGCTGGTTCAACGAGAAGGCCACCAACCAGCAGCGCGGCCGCGTGTTCGCGGCGTACATGGTGGTGTCCAGCCTGGGCACCATGTTGGGCCAACTGACGCTGACGCGTTATACCCGGCTCGACGAGCAGCCTCTGATCATCGCGGCCATGTTGTGCGCGCTATCCCTGGTGCCGCTTGCGGTGGTCAATGCCGGGCATCCCTCCACGCCCCGGCCGGCGCCGCTGGACCTGCCCTATTACTTCAAGCGCGTGCCGTCGGCGCTTTTCGTCCTGGTTGTTTCGGGGCTGGAGCAGGGCTCTTTCTACGGACTGGCGGCGGTCTACGCCGTCAAGCAAGGGTGTACGCCCGCCCAGGCGGCTGTTTTCATGTCGGTGGCGGTCGGCTGCTCGCTGCTGTCGCAATGGCCCATGGGCTGGCTGTCGGACCGGTTTGGCCGTGAACGGCTGGTTCGTTGCAATGCCATGCTGCTGGCCGTGCTGCCCGTGTTGTTGTGGGGCTGGTTCGTGCCGCCGTTCTGGCTGTTGATACTGATCGCCTGCGTGCAGGGGCCGCTGCAGTCCAGCCTTTATCCCCTGGGCGTGGCGCTGGCCAACGATCGCATCGATCCCGAACGCCGGGTGGGCGTGAGCGCCGTCCTGTATATGGCCTATGGCGTCGGAGCCTGCGTGGGCCCGTTGGTGGCCGGCGCCCTCATGGCGCATACCGAACCGGCCAGCTATTACGTGTTCGTGTCGGGCTGTGCGGCCTTGTTGGCAGTGATCGCCGCGCGCAGAATCGGGCCTGGCGCCGGGTCTGAAACGCCCACAGCAAACATTGCCGAGCCTCAGCCCTAGACGTTGTACGTCTGCGCACGCAGGCCCAGGCGCGCCAGCAGCCGCTGGTCGGCCTGGGCCTGCGGATTGGCGGTCGTAAGCAGCGCCTCACCGTAGAAAATCGAGTTGGCGCCAGCCATGAAGCACAGCGCCTGTTCGGAGTCGCTCAGCGTTTCGCGGCCGGCGGACAGGCGCACCATGGCGCGCGGCATGGCAATGCGCGCCACCGCGAGGGTGCGGATGAACTCGAACGGATCCAGCGCCTGGGCCTGCGCCAGTGGCGTTCCCTGGACCCGCACCAGGTTGTTGATGGGCACCGATTCCGGATAGGGATCCAGATTGGCCAGCTGGGCGATCAGGCCGGCGCGCTGCCGGCGCGATTCGCCCATGCCGACGATGCCGCCGCAGCAGACCGAGATGCCGGCCTGGCGCACCCGCTCCAGGGTGTCGAGCCGGTCCTGGTAGGTGCGGGTGGAGATGACGTTGCCGTAGAACTCGGGCGAGGTGTCCAGGTTGTGGTTGTAGTAGTCCAGGCCGGCCGATCGCAGTTGCTCGGCCTGGCCCTCGCGCAGCATGCCCAGCGTGACGCAGGTTTCCAGGCCCAGGGCCTTGACTCCCGCCACCATTTCGGCCACCGCGTCCAGGTGGTGCGGTTTGGGACTGCGCCAGGCCGCGCCCATGCAAAAGCGCTGTGCGCCCTTATCCTTGGCGGCCCGGGCAGCGGCCAGCACCTGGTCCAGGGGCATCAGGCTTTCGGCCTGGACACCCGTCTCGTATCGCGCCGACTGCGGACAATAGGCGCAGTCTTCGGGGCAGCCGCCGGTCTTGATCGACAGCAGCGTGGAGAGCTGGATGGTGTCGTCGGGGAAGTGTTCGCGATGCACCGTCCGTGCCTGATACAGCAGCTCGGGCAAAGGCAGTTCGTAGAGGGCGAGCAGGTCCTTGACCTGCCAGGCGCCGGCCTGGCCAGATGCGGTGTGGTTCATGGTGCGAAGCCGAAAAGCAGGAAGGGACCGGCCCGGCGGGCGGGCATCGGAATGGCCGGGGCTATATCGAGGGCATCATCGCCGCGATCGCTGCCAGCGCCAGAATCAGCCCCAGCAGGTTCAGGCGGCTAAGCGGTTCGCGAAAGGCCATGGCGCCGATCAGCGTGCCCAGGGCAATGACGCCCAGGTTCATGGACGCGAACACCAGTGCCGGGTTGTGCGGCAGGCTCTGGTGCGCCTTGATGTACGTGTAGATGTTTGCGAAGTTCATTGCACCCAGCGTCAGTCCCATGGCGAGGGTTCGCATTTGCCACTGCGCGCGGGCGAAAAGTAGGTAAAGCAGCATCAGTACCGCCGCCAGCACGAAGATGCCCAGCAGCCCGGCGGTGAAGGCGGTGCCTGTCTGCGATAGGCGCTTAAAGAGTATGTCGATCACGCCGTAGCCCACCCACACCGAGAGCGGCCACACCCAGCCCTGGCCCGCGCCGCCCTCGCCCTTGCCGGAAGTGCCCGGTCGGTTGAGCAGGCAGCCCAGCGCGGCACAGGCGGCCAGTATGGCCAGACCTCGGCGCTGCGTCAGCGCTTGGCCAAAGAGCGCGAAGGCCGCCAGCAGCGGGATGAAGAGCGAAAGCCTCTGTGCCACCTCGCTGCGCACGATGCCGGCATACCGCACTGACTGGCCCAGTGCGATGAACACGGCGGGCAGCAGCACGGCCAGCGTCAGCATTAGCGGCCAGGCATGGATGTGCTCGAGTTCGCGCACGGGCGAAGGCACGTAGATGAGCCAGCACAGTACGGCGGCCACGATGTAGTTGCTAAAGATCGCCTGGCGCAGATCCACGCCGGCACCGCGCATGAATTTCAGCAGTACGGAGACGATCACGCTGCAGCACACGCTGCAAATCAGGTAGAAAAAACCGGGGCTGACGTGGGGCAGGGACATGCGAAGCGGTTCCAGAAGAAGGTGTCGGGTCCATGGGCCGGGCCGGTTTGCGGCTTGCCAGGACTCAGTTGCCGCGATCGTAAGGATGCCCGATGCAATGCGCAATGGCGCTCGTTGGGGCTTTATGTCGGTCGTTTTCCCTTATTTGGCAGATAAAGAATGCCTTTTAGTGTCTTGGGTCTGTATCGTGCCGCGATTTTGCATGAGGCCGCGGCATGCGGATTTATGTGTTTTTTTGTAAATCCAGCTGGGCGGGTGCGGCATGCTGTGTGCGGTCTGCGCAGGTCCGCGCCGCATGTCAGATGCGATCAGGCTCTTTCTTGATCAAGTCGTAGAAGACTTTCGCGGTGGGCGACAAAGGATGGTTCTTGCGGCTGAGCAGCCCCAAAGTGCGCGAGACTTCGGGGTCCACCAAGGGTATGGCGCGCAGCGTCGAGTGCTTCTTGCGCGGCAGCGCCAGCCTGGGCACGGCGGCCACGCCGAGGCCGGCCTCGACCATGCCGAGCAATGAGGAGATGTGAGCGACCTCGAAGAACCCGGCCGGTCGCCGCTCGATCTTCGCCAGGGCCGAATCGATGAGCACGCGATTGCCGCTGGATTTGCCCACGGTCATAAAGCATTCGTCGCATAGTTCTTCCCAGCGCACCTTGCGCCGCGCCGCCAGTCGGTGATCGGAGCGCACCGCCAGCACGAAACGTTCGGAGAATATGGGCTCGAAGTCCAGGTCGGGGTCCTGGGTGCCGATGAAGTTGATGCCGAAATCCGCCTGTCTACCCGTCACGGCGTTGAGTACGGTGTTCGCGCTTTCATCCAGAATGTGCACCCGGATATGAGGATAGTGCCTGCTAAAGCGCGCAATGACCGTGGGCAGGAAGTAATAGGCCGCGGAAGGTACGCACGCGACGGTGATCGTGCCTCGGCGATGGGATGCCATATCGGCGATTCCGAGCATGGCGCCTTCCAGTTCGTCGAGCGCGGTTCGGGAGTGGTCAAGAAAACTGCGCCCGACATGGGTCAGGGCCACGTGGCGGGTGCTGCGTTCAAGCAGTTTCACGCCCAGAATGGATTCCAGTTTCTCGATGCGACGGCTCAACGCCGGCGGCGATATATGCAGGTCTTCGGCCGCCGCGCGGAAAGAAAGCCGATCGGCCACCGCGACGAAGGCCTGCAGTTCCTGCAAATCGAAATTGATGCGTGACATGCAATAGTCCTTGAGAAAGTTGCAATTCACTTATTTTTCGGCCAATTGCATCATGGCCGCATGAAAAATGAAATACCTTGCATGCTGATGCGCGGAGGGACCTCGCGCGGGCCGTTCTTTTGCGCCGATGCGCTGCCGTCCGACCCCGCCGAGCGCGATCGTCTGCTCGTCGCGATTATGGGGTCTCCCCATGAGCTGCAGATAAACGGCTTGGGCGGAGGAAACTCCCTGAGCAGCAAAGTGGCGATCGTCTCGCCCTCGAGCCGCCCCGACTGCGATGTGGACTACCTCTTCGCGCAGGTCTCGGTCGATCGCGAGCGGGTGGACACCCGGCCCAATTGCGGCAACATGCTCGCTGCCGTGGGGCCGTTCGCGCTGGAGCACGGGTTCGTGCAGGCGCGCGGCGACGAAACCGTCGTCAAGATCTTCAATGTCAATACCGGTTCGGTGATCGAGGCGCTGGTGCAAACGCCGCAAGGCAAGGTCACGTACGACGGCGACACCCGCATAGACGGCGTACCGGGCGCCGCGGCGCCAGTGATACTCAACTTCCAGGGAGCGCAGGGCAGCCTGACCGGCAAGCTTTTTCCTACCGGATCTCGCATCGACATCATCGACGGCATCGAAGCCACCTGTCTGGATTCGGCCATGCCGCTGATGATTGTGAATGCCGCATCGCTGGGGCTGACCGGAGCAGAGAGTCCCCCGGAACTGGACGGCAACGCGGCGTTGCTGCGCCGCCTGGAGATGCTGCGCCTGGAGGCCGGCAGGCGCATGGGCCTGGGGGATGTCGCAGACAGCGTCGTGCCCAAGCCGGTGCTGGTCAGTCCGGCAGGCGGCGGGCTGGCCGTGCGTTCGCGTTACTTCACGCCGCACAACTGCCATCGGGCGCACGCGGTGACGGGCGCGATCGGCGTGGCGGCCAGCTTCGTTCTGCCCGGTACCGTGTCGAGCGCGCTAGGCGACGGCACGCCCTTTTCCCACGGCTGTGTATCGGTGCTTCATCCCGCGGGCCGTCTTGATATATCGATCGAAATCGACACGCCCGGCGGGCTGCCGCGCATATCCAGGGCCGGCGTCGTGCGTACCGCGAGAAAGATCATGCAAGGAACGGTATACATACCGTCCTGATTTTTATGAAACCCCAAAAAAAGGAGCAGGAGATGAAATTCAAATGGACCGCAGTGCTGGCATCGGCGTGTGTGGCGGGTATGGCTATGGGGACCGCGCATGCGGCGTTTCCCGATCGGCCCCTGACCATCATCGTGCCCACCGCCCCGGGCGGCGGCAACGATGCGATGTCGCGGATCCTGGCCAAGAAAATGGGCCAGGAACTGGGTCAGAGCATCGTGGTGGAAAACAAGCCCGGCGCCAACGGCGCGATCGCCTGCGGCTATGTGGCGCGCTCCAAGCCCGACGGCTACACGATTCTGTTCGGCTATATCGGCACGCATGCCATCAACCCTGCGATACGCAAGGTGCCCTACAACCCGGTCACGGATTTTGCACCCATAGGCGAGGTCGCCACGTCGCCGGTGCTCATGGTGGTCAATGACAAGGTGCCGGTCAAATCCGTCGCGGACCTTATCGCCTATTCGAAGAAGCCCGGCGTGCATCTGAACTATGCGTCGGCAGGTACCGGCACTGCACCGCAAATGGCAGGAGAGCTGTTCAAGCTGTCGACAGGAGCGAAGATGGAAGGCGTGCCCTACAAGGGAGCCGGACCGGCCATGATCGACACGATCGCCGGCACCACGCAGGTCATGTTTCCCAGCATGTTCACCGGGGCGCCTCAGGTTCGGTCGGGCAGCGTGAAGGGCCTGGCGGTTCTGAGCGACAAGCGTTCGCCGTTGTTCAGTCAATTGCCTACGCTCAAGGAGTTGGGCATCGACGTCTCCGTGGAGGAATGGTATGGCCTCTTCGCGCCCGCGAATACGCCTGCTGCCGTCGTTGCCCGCCTGAACAAGGTGCTGAACGATGCCTTGAACGATCCCGAGGTGGCGCGCCAGTTCAGCGCGCAAGGCACTACGGCCAGCGGCGGTACGCCCCAGAAGCTCGAGCATCTGGTCAAGACCGAACTGGTCAAATGGAAGAAGGTGGCCGCCGCCGCCCACATCTCGGCCGACTGAACTCGGGTCGGCCGTGGGGCCGACCTGTCTTCGCCTGTTTCTCCGCACAGCTTGAACCCGTACGGAGAAACCGGCGAAAATCCCGGAGAACGGATATTCATCTCTCATGAAAATCAAACCCGGGACTCTCGCCGAACTCGCTGTCAACTTTCTGTTGCCGTGGCTCGTCTATCGCTGGGCGCAGCCGCACTATGGTGAGACTGGCGCGCTTTACGCGTCCGCAGTCCCGCCCATCGCCTGGTCCATTGTCGAATTCATCCGTCTGCGTCGCCTCGATTTCCTGAGCTTGTTCGTGCTGGCCGGCATTGTGCTGTCGATTGTCGCGATGATGCTGGGCGGCGGCACGCGCGCGCTGCTGATCCGCGAATCGTTCGCATCCGGCCTATTCGGCGTGGCGTTCCTGCTGTCGCTGGCATTGCCTCGCCCGCTGATCTTCTACCTGGCGCGCGCCACCGTGGCCCGCCAGACGCAGGACGGCATCGCGCGCCTCGAGGCGGCTTGGGCCGAGCGTCCCGCCCTGCGCCAAAGCCTGCGTCTGATGACGGCCGCATGGGGAGCAGGGCTTACATTGGAAATGCTGCTGCGCTTTTGGCTCGTATGGCACTTGAGCGTCGAGCGCGTTCTGGTCGTGTCGCCTTTCGTCAGCTACGCGATCTACGGCGTCCTGATGCTCTGGACGCTATGGTACCGACGCCGCTTGCGTGCGGACTCTCAAGCGGCCTAGGTGTTATGCCTAGCGGCGGTGCCAGCCGCCGTGCCAGCCGTGGCGCGGATGCCACCATCCCCATCCGCGTTGGGGGTAGTAACGCCAGGAATAGCCGGCACCCGGCGCCATGCCGACGGGTGTGACATAGGTGACGCCGGCAGGCACCACCGCGACGGGCTCGGTAGCAACAATACAACCGGACAGGGCACCTGCCAGGGCGAGCGCCGAGGCTAGCAGGGGGAGGGTTTTCTTGTTCATGTTTTCGGGGTCTCCGAAGTCGGGAATATTCCCTGAGGCCAGAGTAAGCCTTGCCCTGGAAAAGGGTTGTATGTGAACGTGAGTGTATTGACCGGAATCTATTCCAAATCTTTCCAGGGCGACTCAGGCGCGTTTGCTGCCGTCATTGCGTGAGGCACCCTAACGCGGGAACAGCTGGTCGTACACCGTGCTGGCCAGCTGCTGCAGCTGCACCGCCGGCAGGTCGCCGTTCAGGGCGTAGCCGTAGCCGTGGTCGACCCAGTAGAAGGCCGTGCCGCCGGCGGACTTGACCGAACGGAATGCAGTCTCGCGCGGCGCGATATCGGGCGGGAAGACTGCCACGTAGAGCGTGACGCGGCGGCCGTGCGCGTCTTCGTACATGAACTGCGCGCGCGCAGCAGGGTTGCCCTGCAGGGTTGCGTCGTCGGCAGCGGTCAGTTCGCCTTTGGCCGGTTCCCCCGGCAGGAGCCGGCCGCCCAGCAGATGAAAGCCCTGGCCTTGCAGATCGGGCGCGGCCAGCGGCCGGCCCAGGCGGTGGCTGAGCCATTGGACCAGATGGGTCTCTTGCTGCGCCGGCACTTCCACCGGGTGACGTACCTCGGGGGCATAGACCGCATACGCGATCGTCGCATCCTGCACGAACTGCGGCGCCGAGGCGGCCAGAGCGGCCGGCGCACGCGCGGCCTGCCGCCAGCCCTGCATGCCGGCCGCGCCTGTCGCGAGCAGCAGCACCGCGGCGGCGGCCTGGGCCCAGGGGTTCCCGTGGGACCGGCGCCGCTGTGTGACGATCTGCGTGAGCGCGGCGGGCGTGGCGCCCGGCTCGGCGGCGCGATGCAGGCGGCGCAGCGCCATGCGCTGGGCGTGCCAATGCGCTACGCGCACCGCGGCGTCCGGGTGCCGCTGCAGGTGTCGCAGCACGGCAGCGACTTGTGCGGCATCGAGCTGGCCGTCGACGAAGGCGTGCAGCGCGTCATCGCTGATCGGGGCATCGGTCTCGTTCATCGTTTCACAAGATGCAGGGAGGGCGGCGTGGCGGCATCGGCCGCGCCGCTCAGGGATAATCGCAGCGCCTCGCGGGCCCGGTGCAGCCGGGACATCACCGTGCCGATGGGGATCTGCAGGATCTGCGCGGCTTCGGCGTAGGTGTACTCCTCCACGCTCACCAGAAGCAGCACGGTGCGCAGCGTGGGCGAGAGCCGCGCCAGCGCGCGCTCCAGGTCCATCAGGTCGGGAGCCAGGGCCAGCGGCTCGTAGTACGGCGACGAGGCTTCGTCCAGGATATCGTGATTGTCGTCGCGGCCCTGGCTGCGCACGCGGTTCAGGTAGAGGTTGTGCATCAGGGTCATCAGCCAGGCGCGCAGCGCACTACCCGGCTTCCAAAGCGACCATTTGACGCAGGCGCGCTCCAGCGTGTCCTGCACGAGGTCGTCGGCGCCGGCCGCGTCGCCCGCCAGCAGGCGGGCATAGCGGCGCAGCGCCGGGATGTGGGCGAGAATCTGCTCCACGCCCTCGGCGGACGGCATTGCAGCTTTAGGGTTTTATGATGTGCCAGACACCCGCCACGCCGTCGCCGGTCTTGTCGCCGGCGGCTTTATCCTTGACCCAGTAATACACGGGCCTGCCTTTGTAGGCCCATTGCTTGCTGCCGTCGTCGCGGGTGACCACGGACCAGGGGCCCTCGGCCTTGGCGCCGGCCGGCGCCATGAAAGGCGGCCAGGCGACGGCGCATTTGCCGTTGCAGACGCTCTTGTCGCTGTTGGCGGTGTCCTTGTCGAAGGTGTAGAGGGTCATGCCCTTGGCGCCGACCAGCACGCCATGGCTGGTCATGCCGGGAGCGGCCAGCGCATGGCCGGCGATCGTCAGGGCGGCGGCGCCCAGAATAGAAAGAGTGAGTTTGCGAACCATATGGCCTCCGTTGGGTGGGTTCATTGGAGTGAACAGCGCAGGGTGAAGATTTATTCCATTCATCTGCCAAAAATCTTTCACGGTATCGGCATCCGAACGCGCGTCGGCGTTGGCTGCACCCACGGCGATGTCTAGTCTTTTGTCGCCGCCGCGTCCGCCGAGTCCGGTTTCGGGCCCATGACGTCCTGCATCAGGCTCGCAGGCATGCCGGTGCGTGCGTGCACGAGTCCCTTGGCGTCACGCCACACGAACCCCGGCGTGGCTTGCATCGACAACGCCTGCATCAGCACGAGGTTGGCATTGAGCTTGGCTTTGATGGGGGCGGGAATGGGGTCGAGCGGCTTTAGCCCGGGGTCTTCGAGCGCGCGCGGATGGCCTTGCGCCATTTCCTGGTCGACATGCGCGGTCTGACGTGCTTCGTAGTCGCGCAGGGCCTGGGCTGGATCGGCGGCGTTCAGTATGGTGGCCGCCTTGCCAGGGCTGGAAGGGGTCAGGATGCCGACGATGACGTGTCGAAGCTGGACTTTGCCCGCCTGGACCCAAGGCCGGGCGTCAGCCCAGAACTTGGAGCAATACGGGCAGTTGGGGTCGGTGAACACATAGACGATGCGCGGTGCCTGTGCCTTGCCATCGGCGATCCAGTTGGCGTGGTCCAGCGCTTGCCAGAACGTAGGCGAGATTGCGCCGTCGGTCGCGGTCAACAGGGCATGGTGGGTCAGGTCGCGGCCGTCCTGGTCCAAAAGCGTGCCAGCGACGACGTATTTGCCGTCCTGCGTGACGTACAGCGCCACTGGGCGGCCACCCACCCGGGCTGCCCAGCCCGACATATTGGGCGGCGCAGGCAGGGGGGCAATCACGGATACGCCCTGCGATTTGAGGGTATTTAAGATGGGAGGCAGGCCGTCGGCGTGAGCCGGCAGGGCGCGCGCCAGGTTCAGCGCGGCGGCAAGCAGCCCTGCAGTCAATGCAATGAGGCTTGAGCCGCGGCGCAGTCTCGAGTTCATGATCTAGCTCCTGGAATGAACGAGGGGTTTACCTGCCGGGCGCATTCAGGCGCGTGTGTAGATCGTAGATCCAATCCTGTGGCTGCCATGGTGCGGCCAGCGGCATGGCCGCGCCGGGGATCGTTTGCAAGGAAGCGCCTGCAACGGCGGGGCAATCGGGATGATCTTAAATTATAAATAGTAATAAGTATATTTCTATAAATAATTTAATTGAGTCTGAAGCGATGCGCGAGACCCTGGCCGGAGCCGGCGGGACTGTCCAGCCGCCCGGGCGGTCCCTATGCCAAATCCTTGACCATCAGGATCCATTGCCCGGGTTCATCCGAACCGGGAAATGCGGTGAAGGCCCGCCTGTCCCATTCCCTGAATCCGGTTTTCCGATAGAGATCATGGGCCTGCGTGTTGAAACTGCCGACCATGAGTGTCAGATGCTTGCTGCCCGCTGCCTGCGCGAGACGCTGCGCGTGCGCCAGCAATGACTTCCCGTGGCCATTGCCCTGATGTTCTGGGTAGACGGCAATCGCCGAAATGTACCAGGTTCCGGCGGCCATGGCCTTCAATTCATTCAATGGCGCAAGGGCTTGGTCAGCCGTTACCGCAAAGCAGGATGGTTGCGGAATGATATAGCCGTTTACGGCACCGACCATTTTGTCGCCGTCCTCGGCAACGCGCCAATTGCGCAAATGGGTGAAGTGGGTCTGGTCGTTGCGGATGACGTTGCGTCCGACCTCGAACGCCGATTGACCGGGCGCGGCCATTTTCCCCCACAGGTACGAGGTCAATCGGCGTGTGGCCATGTCCGCGAAAAGAACGAGATGGGCGCAATCGCGCGGGTCTGCGGGCCGGAATGCCAGACCGTTGGACGTGGATTTCGAAGGCATGCATTCTCCGCGGCTGTCCGTGTTGTATACACTCGTCGTGGATCAAATTCAAAAAACCATTCTCATAGATGCCGACGGACCATTCTCGGGATTTGCGCCGCATCCTGGCGGCCAACGCGTCTTTCATGGCGATTCTGCGTGCCTTGCGCGCAGCCGCCTTGCCGCAGGGTTGCGTGGGTGCCGGAGCGGTGCGCTCCCTGGTTTGGGATGCGCTGCATGGCCGTTCACAATGGACGATGCGTGGTGATGTCGACGTTGCCTATTTCGACGGAACCGATCTCTCCGTCGCTTCCCAGTCCGCGTACCTTGCCAGGCTGCGGCGGATCGAACCCGATGCGCCTTGGGAGGTCGTCAATCAGGCGGGCGTGCATCTTTGGTACGAACGCCATTTCGGTTTCGCCGTTGCGCCTTTGTCGAGCGTCGAGGAGGCAATCGCCACCTGGCCGGAATATGCAAGCTGCGTGGCTGTCCGGCTTGAGGCCAACGGCTGGCTCGACATCGTGGCGCCCTGGGGGCTGGACGATCTGTTTTCAATGACCGTTCGCCATAATCCGACGCGCGCCCGTCTTGATCAATACCACCGTCGGATACACGCCAAGCGGTATGCCGAGCAGTGGCCCAACGTGACCGTTGTGGTCTAGTTTCCTCTTCGCACAGGGAATGCCGTCGCGTTCATACGCTGCATCAGCGCGGCGCACAAAAGCAAAAAGCCCCGATTTCTCGGGGCTTGAGCTTGGTGATGCAGCAAAGCTTTGGCGGAGCGGACGGGACTCGAACCCGCGACCCCCGGCGTGACAGGCGCGGCTTCCAATCGTCGCACAGCCTTGCAGGCCGCGCTCCTCCAACCAACTGCACCCCTGGATAGCCCATTTTTAGCACACTGCGGTGGCGATTCTTCGAGGAATCGTATGGCAACGGTAAGCAAGCAGGGCACATCCTGGAAGTGCCAAGTCCGCCGTAAAGGCTTCCCCACACAAACCCAGTCGTTTCCGAGCCGGGCCGAGGCAGTCGCCTGGGGCGTCCAGGTCGAGGCCGACATGCACCGGGGGTTGTTCGCGGCCCCGGACAAAGCTACCCAGGATATGACGGTGGCACAACTGCTAGACCGCTACGTGAAGGAGGAGGCCGCACACAAGGCGTCCGGGTCGGATGACGGACAGCGGGCTGGGACGCTCAAGAGGGCGCTAGGAGGCTACGGCGCGGCCAACCTTACGCCTACCCACCTCCGGGAGTATCAGCTTGCCAGATGCCGCGTACGCGCCCCGCAGACGGTTGTGCATGAGTTGAACCTTTTGCACCGGGCTTACGTGATCGCAGTCGAGGAGTGGGGCCTTGTGCTGCCCAGGGGCATCCCCAGCACGCGACGGCCTAAGCTGCCGGAAGGACGCCAGCGGCGTGTCCCGGAGCATGAGGTCCAGGCCATTATCGAGGACACGGCCTCGGTCGAGCTGAAGGTAATAGTCCCGCTGGCTGTTGAAACCGCGATGCGACGAGGGGAGATGCTGGGGATACAGCCGCATCATGTGCGCCTGGACAAGCGTACCGTTCTGCTGCCTAAGACCAAGAACGGGGAGCCTCGGACCATACCGCTATCGACACGGGCGCACGCTCTGCTGTCCGAGTGGATAGAGGCCCTGCCGGAGGGGCATAGTGGCCCGCTGTTCAAGATCACGGGGCGGTGCCTTACTCAGGCGTTCTTACGGGCATGCCGCCGCCTGGGTTTTCCTGATCTGCGATTCCATGACCTGCGCCACGAGGCCACGAGCCGCCTGTTTGAGCGCGGGCTTAACGTGATTGAGGTGTCCCGGATCACAGGGCACAAGTCCCTGGCGATGCTCAACAGGTACACGCACCTCGACGTGGGCAGCTTGGTGGACAAGCTGGGTTAGGTGGCGGTCTTCTTCGGGCGGCAAACTGTCGCTCCGATCCATTGCCAGCGGTCGATCAGCTTGGCCGCAGGTTCATGGCAATTCCACTCATTGAACTTGGATGGTGGTCACGCCATTGTCTTTGCGCATCTGCGGGGCTTGGTACTGCGGATCATCGGCGTTCAAACACGAAAAGAAGATTGTGGCGCTGCCAGGGAACATGGGCTGCCTGCTATCCGCGTTGATGGAGCGGATCACCAAATGTTTGTTGATGGATTCGCAGTACGCGCTGGCGTGTTCGATGACATATCCCTGCACTGGCTCACAGATGCCGCAGCGACTGGCACTCAGCGAGTAGCTATCTTTCCCCACTGGTACGACTTGGCCTGTTACGCATGCACTTAGAAGCAGCGGCAGAGCGATTACCCATATTCTCATTTTTACCTCGGTGTACGAGTTGCAGCGGTTATATGCGCTCAGCCCATATTATTCCAGTGCAGTACCGGACATAGAACGGTACAGCGCAATCACGGGTCACGAATCGGGCGTGCCTGGCGACGACTACGGCGGCTCTCGTACCCACTGGCATCACTGGCTCAAACGATCAGGCATAAAAGCTGAAACCGCACCCGAAGGTGCGGCCTGAAGCACGAGAATCAGCGGGCGAGTGGCCGTCTACTTGATCCCCGCCAGCAGCTCGTCAATCACTGGGGTCATCTTTTCCTCGTTGCTGGCGTACTTGGTCAGCGCAAACCCGCCGTGGTGTGTGTACTCGGCCTCGGCTACTTGCTTCCCATCCTTGAAGATGTGCAGCTCGGCGTGGTTCATGTAGGGAACGATGTCCCAGTTGCGGGTCGCGGTGTAAGTCATGGTGTATTGGCAGTCTGGCGGCGTGTTGTCCTTGTACACGTCGGCCTTTATGCCATGCCGCTCGAAGCCCGCCGTTACCACGCTGAGGAAGTCGTTAACGGCAACAGCCGGGTTGTATTGGATGCAGACATGCTTAGGCGCTGCGCCGGTATCAAGGGCAAGGGGTTTGACGTTGATAGAGGTACAACCGGCAAGCAGCAACAAGCCACAAAGCAATGACTTCTTCATTTTTGTATTTCCTCCGCGAGAGTTGAGCGGTTTATATATCAGGCCAGTACGCGCTACGCAATCTCCAGCATGCCGCCGATCTGGCCTACCTCCCTGTTCTCCTCGTCTACTTCCATAGAC
Source organism: Bordetella sp. FB-8 (assembly GCF_000382185.1). Lineage (NCBI taxonomy): Bacteria > Pseudomonadati > Pseudomonadota > Betaproteobacteria > Burkholderiales > Alcaligenaceae > Bordetella > Bordetella sp. FB-8. Next base: position 2,232,662 of record NZ_KB907784.1, read on the forward strand.
CCGCAGCATAGGCGCTCTGCGAGGCACTGAAGCCGCCGTACCCACAGATACCGCCGTGCGGTGGGCGGGCAGCAGGTAAAGCGATACGTGCGGCACTGCGCGGGCGTGCCAGCCGCAAAGGTCAGCACTTCAGCGACGACGATGCGGAACCCCTCGTTAACAAGGCCGACTACGCAGGGCAGCGGCCCGTTTACTCCGCCCGCCGTGTCCCATCGGCTCTCACTGATGTAGACGGTAATGGCGGGGTGCGTGGTCGAGTTGGAGGATTTGCTGCGGGCGGTGCAATGTTCGTGAGTCTTCATGGATGCGTGGCGTGTATGTGGCTTGTAGGGCGGCAAGTTGCCGCGTTGATGTCATGGAGGTACGCCGGGACGGATACGCCCGCCCGGCTAGTGATGGCGCTACCTCTAGCCTTCGTCCTCCTCGACTTGCAGCAGTACGGCGCGTGCTTGCCGTGTCCTGCACCTGGGCATGAGCGTGGTTGATGGTCACGCGGTTGTATCGCTGCGAGGGCGGCGCGTTCTCGTCCACGATGGCGAACGATGTAGCAACCGTGCGCGTAGCGCCGTGTGCGCCGACACTGGCAGCGCGGGCAACAGCACCCCGCAGGTGGTAATCAGCTTGGGCCACTTGCCCGTCTGTCAGCATTCCAGCGGCGCGGACGCCGTGCAGTTCGTTTGAGTCTTGCATGTGTGTTCTCCTTGATTGTTGTTAAAGCGGCTCACCCGATGGGGCGGGCCTTCTATGGGATTGCGATAGCCGGGCCGCTGCGTGTGTGGGCTGGGGCCTCTCGGCTGGCAGCCTCTACTGCGTCGTGCATCTCTTTCGAGAGGAAAGCGGCCCGAACTCGCGCAGGGCGTTCTTGCTGGCATTGGTAGCAAGCGGATGTGATGGATGTCGTCCCGTTGCAGGGCGCGATGTATTCCATTTCGTATTTGCTCGGCATGTGTCTCCTTGTTAGGTTGCGGCGGTCATAGACTGCCTTCAATCAATCCACCCGGCCCAGCGCAATACCTCCTGAACGTCCGGGAATCTCTCCGCCAAGGCGAAGACCGTAGAGCTGTCCAGGCTGGCTAGATCGGGGTTGTTGATGTGGTGGGTAGGGCAGGCCAGGGATAGCCGCCCAGTGGGGTAGGAACGCGCTGTGAACGCGCCGGAGATGAACTCGGTGTACTCGCCGGACTTCTCACGCTTTGCACGCTCCAGGCGATCCAGGTAGCTGTCGCGGGAACGCTGGGCCGGTGGCATGATCCCCTGCTGCATCAAGCCCCAGGCTTTGACGCCACGGGACAGCAGGCAGTCATAGCAGCCGCAGCAACGGACACGCCTGCGCTGGCTGCTGCATCGCTGACAGACCTTGCCGATGTACCAGGACTCGCCAGCCATGAAGGCATCCCAGCGGGCAGGATCGGCTACACGCTGGCGCAGGGCTTCGCCGTAGGCCGGATCATTGCGGGATAGCGTGCGCTGGTGCTTGGTCAGCCTTCGGCCCCGTGGCTGGGCATGCCTCCTTGAAGGTGCGACGGCACGAGCCAAGGGCGGCGCGTGTTGTGTCAATTAGCAGGACGTAATTGCCCGTGGGGTATGTCGTCTAGGCGACAGAAAACAAAAGGCCCGCCCGGATCACTCCAGACAGGCCGTTGATGGCGGGTCGCTGTCATGCTGACAGGCCGTACTCTTTAACCATCTCCGCGTATTGGTTCATGGCTGACTTGTAGTTACTGATGGTTTTAGCTTCTCGCTGTCCTTCTAGTTGGGAAGCGATGCGGTCTACATCAGCCACGGCACACAGCAGTGCTGGCGTGATGTCCTGACCCAACAGCCGCGCTACGGCGCGCAAGTAACTCACGTAGGACTTAGGGGAAGACGCCACGTGGTCATTTTTCCCTACCCCGTGCTTCTGGATAAAGTCTAGGAACATGTCCTCGTGCCGGACGATTGCCCCCCCGACCATCGCCCGCTTAACCGTAGCGGCCCCGATACCAAAATGTTCAGCGGTCTGGCTAATTGATGCCTTGTGTTCAGCCCGCCAGTTGCGAATGTCCTCATAGGAATGCTCACGCTCCCGCCCGATGTATCCCCCTCGCTCCTTAGCAAGAGCGATCCCACGGGCCTGCATTTCGCGCCGATTGAGGTAGTCGGCCTCACCCTGAGCGGCCATGAACGCCAGCACGGCGTCCCGCGTGGCCTTGGCTATGGCGTCAGTCGCAGCACCATCGAAAACCATGCCGTTCAGGGTGCATTCGACCCGTACCCCTGCCTTCATGAGGCGCTGCATGGTCGTATGCAGCTCGTCGTAGTTCCGGCTGATCCGATCCAGCCAGCGGACGATCAACGTCCCGCCGTGTCGTAGGTCATGCTCGACCTTGGCCCATTGCGGACGATCCAGCTGCGCGACGTGATAGCCCGACACGCCTTCGTCTATGAACACGTCCTTGGGGCCTACGCCATGCGCCTTGGCATCCTCGTGCTGGCTTGCGCTGCTCTGTCCGTCCGTGGTGCTGATGCGACCGTAGTACAGCTTGCGGGGTTGCTGGCTCATGCTAGTCCTCATGGATCAATAGGGTATGTGGATCAATAATGCCGCATGGCTCACATACAGTCAACCCTGTTGAGCCAGCTACGCGCCATCCGTTGCATGGATCACACAGGTATACCTTAATGAGCCTGTACGCGCATCTCGCTCTGCCGCTCGTATCGTGGCCCGTAATTCGGACAGCGGGGGCCACACAAGCACGATGAGGCGCAGAACCCACAAGAGGAACCGCCCACCGCATGCCGGGACAATCCGCCTGTCAACTTAACGGGAGATGGCCGTGGGCAAGGTAGAGGCAGCAGTGTGGGTAGTGCTCGGATGGCTGGGCCAGTGCGTAGCGCAGGACGCCTATCAGCACGTCAAGGCGCTGGTGTGCATGTTGCTGGGATGGTGATCGGGCAGGCTGCCCTCTCCCCGACGCTGCCGCGTTCTCGGGAGGGCCGCCACGGGGGAAAGCCAGGGCGCGGCGCGGGGGCGAACCCCACGGATGACTACATCAAAATTTGGTCCGCCCCTTATCGCAATATAGGGCTTCATATACCTTCTATTGTGTGTCCTTTCGCCAACAGGCCCATATATTGTGATGAAGAAAAGGGTGCGAATCATTTTCTACAGGAACACAATAACCCCCATGGGTATTGAGCTAGAACTGTCCTTAAAGCCCGATTACCCGCATAAAGGAGCGAGAGATGCCCTCTTGCTTGTGCCCGCTCTTTAGGAGGTTTTATGGCGTTCTATGAGAATGAAAAGGCAGTCCGCAAAACTGATAAGCCGGACAAATATAAGGTTGAGCGGAAACCGGGGACGAGGCCGTCCAGTCCTGGAATCTACAAGTGCCAAGCATGTGGCTATGAGGATGTGATCAATCGGGAGTGCGAGACCCTTCCACCATGCGCAAACTGCGAGAGGAAGCCGCACACGTGGAAGCTGCTTGTGACAGCCACAGATGAGTAAGGGGCAAGGCGATCATGCAAACCACTTCTGCCGCACCTAAAGTCTTTGTCAGCCACGCTAGCGAAGACAAACAGCGCTTCGTTATTCCCTTCGCTACTGCGCTTCTGGAGCGAGGGATAGACGCATGGGTGGACAGATGGGAGATGCTTCCTGGCGATAGTCTGGTCGATAAAATCTTTGAAGAGGGACTGAAAGATGCTTCGGCAGTTCTGATCATTCTCTCTAATGCCAGCGTGGCGAAGCCCTGGGTCCGAGAGGAACTCAATGCCGCCGTCGTTAAGCGTATCGAGAAAGGGACCAAGATCATCCCTATCGTCTTGGACGGCTGCGAAGTCCCGCAAGCCCTCCGATCGCTTGTATGGGAGTCCGTGAAGGACGTGAGCGACTTCAGCGGCTGTCTCAGTAGAGTTGTAGATGCGGTTTTTGGACACACCACAAAGCCTCCCATCGGTGCGACCCCGAGCTACGTCAAAAGCGCTGCGCTGCCCGATATTGGAGGTCTTACTACTGCCGACCGCTTTGTGCTGAAGGTGCTGTTCGACACATTTCTAACTCAAGGAAGGGAATACGTTTCGCCGTCAGCGATTTTGGCCGCCGCAGCCGAATACGAACTGGACGAGCCTCTGGTGTCAGACAGTTTGGAAGTCCTCGCGCATCAAGGCTATATCGAGTTGCTGAGGCACTTAGGGCCAGGGCCGTACCACGCCCGCATTGAGCACCATGGCGTGTCTATGGTGCTCGGGAGTGCAGAGCAAGACCTAGTGGCTCAGGTGAGTCTACGCATTGTGAACAACGGCCTTACTCAAGCAGCCGAAATCGCAGCAGCAACCGGCCAACCCCATTCATTGGTGGACCATGCAATTTATTTCCTGGAGATTTATGGGCACGTAAAGGCCGTAAGAACGCTGGACGGTTCCACCTTCATCCATCACGTAAGTCCGACCCTCAGGCGGGTGCTAGCAGCCTAAAGCCTATTCTCTGGCCTGCGCGTGCATTATCAGACGAAGCGAAAGCCCTGCTTCAACCCGTGATGATACCGTCCGCCTCCTAACCTCAAGGAGGCTGTATGCGTGTTTGCCTACTATTCGGCATGATCGTGTCCGCCGCCTTCTACATGCCCAACAGCCGGGATTACGCCGAGTTCGATGCGTACCTGATCGACTTCGCGCAAGGCACGGCGGTGTGGGCGGCTGTGGCCGTGATCGCTCGGGCGGCGTGGCGGGTTAGAGGGAGCCGGGCCTGATGAAGGGCAGGGTGCTGTAAGGTCAGCACAGATTTAGCACACTCCCCAGGTAGAATGGCTCTTGCGCGGGGTAATGCCATCGCCTCCGCGCACGGGCGTTATTCCGACGCAGAAAAGCAAAAAGCCCCGATTTCTCGGGGCTTAAGCTTGGGTAGTGCAGCAAAGCTTTTGGCGGAGCGGACGGGACTCGAACCCGCGACCCCCGGCGTGACAGGCCGGTATTCTAACCAACTGAACTACCGCTCCGCAGCGGTATTGCGTCACTATGCAGTGGATGCTGGCAGATCAATCGAAATTGGCGATATCGATTGGCGTCCCCACGGGGATTCGAACCCCGGTACTCACCGTGAAAGGGTGATGTCCTAGGCCTCTAGACGATAGGGACACGGACGTACCAGCACTTTACTACGCTCTTCGCTTTCGACTGGTGGAGGTAAGCGGGATCGAACCGCTGACCTCTTGCATGCCATGCAAGCGCTCTCCCAGCTGAGCTATACCCCCGGTGCCTACGTTGCGCGCCGGATTTTTCGACCCCGCGGCTTCGTTTCGGTTTTTGCCGTTGGCGAAGAAACGAGATTATGCACGAGTTTTTTTTGGCGTGCAAGCCAGGTGGGCCGACCTGGTTTCGACCGGAACGCCGCGCCTCGCGGCGCCCCACGCGCAGGCGCTGCAAACGCGGCCGTCAAGGGGCTGAGCGTTGCCGCCGCCACGCGCATGCCGCGGCGGCGAGCAGAATCGCGGCGACGATAAGTACGATCGGCAGGTCGCCGAGCCGTGCGTAGGGTGTCAGGCCTCGCATGCCCTGCACGGTGACGGCCAGCACGCCGATCGTGTGCGGCGCCAGCCTCGAAACCACGCGGCCGTGCGCGTCGATGGCCGCGGTGATGCCGGTGTTGGTGGCGGTGATCATGGGCCGCGCCGTCTCTAGCGTGCGCACGCGGCCTATCTGCAAGTGCTGGCGCAGGGCCCAGGTATCGCCGAACCAGCCCAAGTTGCTGATGTTCACGAGCACGGTGGCGCCCGGCTCGCCGTCCATGGGCTGCAGGGCGGGCAGCAGCGCGGGGCCGAACAGGTCTTCGTAGCAGATGTTCAAGGCCAGTTCCTGGCCGGCGATCGCAAAGGGCTTCTGGCGCTCCGCTCCGCGGTCGAAATCGCCCAGCGGAATATTCAGCATCCGGATGAACCAGTGAAAGCCCGGCGGCACGTATTCGCCCCAGGGCACCAGGTGGCGCTTGTCGTAGCGCTGCTCGGTGCGGCCACGCAGCAGGGCATCGAGCGGCGTATCGGCGTTCAGGCCGATGGCGCTGTTGGTGTAGCGCGCGCGGCCCGAGGCTTCGATGGTGTGCAGCGGCACGCCCATGATGATGGCGGCATGCTGGCGCGCCGCCACGTCCCGCCAGCCGTTCCAGACTTGCGGCGGGAGCTGGTCCTGGAAGACCGGCAGCACGGTTTCGGGCAGGATGATCACATCCGGCGCGGGTTCGCCGTGGGCGGGCGGCAGTCCGGCCAGCTCGAAATGCCGCTGCAGCCCCTGCCGTATCAGGGCGGGATTGAATTTGTCCGACTGGGGGACGTTGCCCTGGACCAGCCGCGCATTCAGGGGGCGGCCTACCGGCTGCGACCAGGCAATGTGGCGCAGCGGCCAGCCCAGCAGCGCCAGGACCAAGGCCAGGGCCAGGGCGATGAGGGCGCCGCGCGTGGGCCGGCCCGACCCGCGGGAGGGCCAGAGTCCGGCCAGGGCCGCCGCCGCGGCGGCGGCGACGAAGGCCATGCCGTGCACGCCCAGTATCGGCGCCCAGCCCGCAATGGGGCTGTCGACCTGGGCATAGCCGATATTCAGCCACGGAAAGCCAGTGAGCACAGTGGCCCGCAGCCATTCGAAGAGGGTCCAGGCGGCGGCCCAGATCAGCATGGCGCGCCAAGGCGCCTGTGTCGGGTCGGCGAGCAGCCTGCGCGCCAGCGCGCAAGCTGCTCCGGGAAAGAGCGCGAGAAAGGCCGACAGTATCAGCACGCCGCCGGCAGCCAGCGGCGCGGACAGGTCGCCGTAGTCGTGCATGCTGACGTACAGCCAGTACAAGCCGATGCTGAAGTAAACGGTGGCGTACCACCAGCCGCGCAGCAGGGCCTGGCGCGGGCCGGCGCTGCGCAGAGTGGCTCGGGCGAGCACGGCCAACGTCAGCACCTGTACCAGGGCCAGCGCGCCGTCGGGCAAGGGCCCGGGGGCGAAGGTCAGCGCCTGCGCCGCAGCCGCAAGCGTCAGCAGCAGACTCAGGCCGATGCCCCGGCGCGACGCGGTGTTCATGCGATGGCGTTATCGGCTGGGGCGGAGCGGGTCGGCGGCAAGCGGCGTGCGCGCAGCCATAGCGCGCGGCGCGCGTCGGCCCGGATGACCTCGAGGCGCAGGTCGCCGTAGGTGGCGCTGTCGCCGCGCTTGGGGATGCGGCCGAGCTGGCCGCCCAGCCAGCCGCCGACGCTGTCGTAATCGTCGTCGGGCAGCCTGGTGCGAAAAACCTCGTTGAAATGGTCGATCTGCGTCGAGGCCATCAGGCGCCACTGGTTCTCGCCCTCGGGGAAGATGGACTCTTCATCGTCCTCGTCGAATTCGTCTTCGATGTCGCCGACGATTTCCTCGAGCACGTCTTCCATGGTGACCAAGCCCGAGATGCCGCCGTGCTCGTCGATGACGATGGCCTGGTGGATGCTGCCCTGCTGGAAATCATGCAGCAGCACGTTCAGGCGCTTGGACTCGGGGATGAACATGGCCGGGCGCAGCAGCGCGCGTATGTCCAGGTCGGGCTCGAGCATGCAGCGCAGCAACTCCTTGGCCAGCAGGATGCCTAGAATGTTGTCGCGGTCGTCTTCGTAGACGGGAAAGCGCGAGTGGCCGGTCTCGATGATGGTAGCCAGCAGCTGCGGCAGGGACTGCGCGACATCGAGCAGGTCCATACGTGGGCGCGGCACCATGATGTCGGCCACGGTGCGCTCGGACACCGCCAGGGCACCCTTGATCATGCTGTAGGCTTCCGCATCGAGCAGCTTGCGCTCGTGGGCCGCTTCGAGGAAAGATTTGATGCCTTCGCGATCTTCGGGCTCGCGGCGCACGAGGGACAGCACGCGATCGATCAGGGACTTGCCGGAGGCTTTGGCGGGACGCGCGTTCGCGTCGGCAGCAGGGTATGGGTCTGACATCGTCCGGATGGACAAGTTTCGGAGCCGACAGCATAACCGAATGCGGTTACCGGCCTGTGTCCGCGTTTACGCGGTGATGTAGGGGTCGGCGATGCCGATGCGTGCCAGGGCCTGGATTTCGAGGCCTTCCATGCGCTGCGCGTCGTGTTTGTTCAGGTGGTCGTAACCCAGCGCGTGCAGCACGCCGTGAATGGTCAGGTGGGCGGCGTGGTGCAGGAACGGCTTGCGCTGCTCGCGCGCTTCGCGCGCCAGTATCGGGGCGCAGATGACGACGTCGCCGCGCGCAGCGCCTTCGGGGTCGACGCCGTATTCGAAAGTGAGCACGTTGGTGGCGTAGTCGCGCCCGCGGAAATCGCGGTTGAGCCTTCGGCCTTCGGCCAGGCCAACCAGGCGCAGGCTGAGCTCGACGCGCGCGAAATCGGTCAGGCCGTCGGCCGCCGCGGTTTGCAGAGCGTAGCCGGCCCAGCGGCGCAGGCGCCAGCGCGGCAGGCGCGGCTCGGGGGCGGCGTAGTGCACGGCAAGGGCGAGCGACGCGGCTCCTGGCTCAGCGGCCTGCTTGGGCGCGCCCCGCTTATTGCTCATCGGCGCAGGCCTGTTCGTAGGCATCGACGATGCGCGCCACCAGCGGATGACGCACCACGTCGCGGCTGGTGAATCGGGTCGATTCGATGCCCTGCACGCCTTCCAGCACGTGCAGCGCGTGCGTCAGGCCGCTTTGCTGGCCGCGCGGCAGGTCGACCTGCGAGGGGTCGCCGGTGATCACCGCCTTGCTGCCAAAGCCGATGCGGGTAAGGAACATCTTCATCTGCTCGGGCGTGGTGTTCTGCGCCTCGTCCAGGATGACGAAGGCGTGGTTGAGCGTGCGCCCGCGCATATAGGCCAACGGCGCGATCTCGATGGTCTGTTTCTCGAAAAGCTTCTGCACCTTGTCAAAGCCCATCAGGTCGTAGAGCGCGTCGTATAGCGGGCGCAGATAGGGGTCGACCTTTTGCGCCAGATCGCCAGGCAGAAAACCCAGGCGTTCTCCGGCCTCGACCGCGGGGCGCGTGAGCACCAGGCGCTGTACGGTCTCGCGTTCGAGCGCGTCGATGGCGCAGGCTACCGCCAGCCAGGTCTTGCCGGTGCCGGCCGGTCCCACGCCGAAGGTGATGTCGTGCTTGAGGATCTGGTTGAGGTAGTCGCGCTGGCGCGGGGTGCGCGGGCGCAGGTCGCTGCGGCGTGTGCGCAGGGCAAAGCCTGTGTCCTCGCCAGCGGGTGGCAGATCGATGCCATCGGTTCCGTTTGCGCCTGCCCCGTTTGCCGCATGCGTCTCGGACGGGTCGACGTCCGGCACGCCGGACGGGCGGTTCATGCCGATTTCCACCAGGCCCAGCTGTATATCGTCGACGGACAGGACCCGATGGGTGGCCTGGTCGAAGAAGCGGCGCAACGCGCGCGCTGCCAGCGGGGCCTGCGCGCCTTCGAGCATGACGCGGCTACCGCGGCGCGCCAGTTGCACGCCCATGCCGTGGGCCAGCTGGCGCAGATTTTCGTCCAGCGGGCCGCACAGGTTGGACAGGTGCGTGTTGTCGCCGTCCAGGTTGACCACGACGGGCATCGAGCGGGCCTTTTTTGCCGATGTGCGGGCCGTGCTCATTGCGTCGTGTCCACGTCGGCCACACGGGCGCGCAGCGAGTTGGGATACGCGTGCGTGATGACGACCTCGACCATCTGGCCGATCAGCCGGGCGGTGCCCGCGAAGTTGACGATGCGGTTGTTCTCGGTGCGGCCCATGAGTTCCTGGTCGTCGCGGCGCGAGCGGCCTTCGACCAGGATGCGCTGGCGTGTGCCGACCATGCCTTGCGCGATGGCGGCAGCCTGTTCGTTGATGAGCGCCTGCAGGCGCTGCAGGCGCTTGAGCTTGACGTCCTGCGGCGTGTCATCGTGCAGGTCGGCGGCGGGCGTGCCGGGGCGGCGCGAATAGACGAAGGAGAAGGCGGTGTCAAAGCCCACGTCTTCGATGAGTTTGAGGGTCTGTTCGAAATCTTCCTCGGTTTCACCGGGAAAGCCCACGATGAAATCGGAGGACAAGGTCAGATTGGGCCGTGCGGCGCGCAGCTTGCGCACCACCGACTTGAATTCCAGTCCGGTATAGCCGCGTTTCATCGCAGCCAGCACGCGGTCGCTGCCGGCCTGCACCGGCAGGTGCAGGAAGGACACCAGCTTGGGCAGGCGGGCATAGGCCTGGACCATGCGCTGGGTCATTTCCTTGGGGTGCGAGGTCGTATAACGAATGCGCTCGATGCCGGGGATCTCGTGCACGTATTCGAGCAGCGTGGCGAAATCGGCGATCTCGCCGCCGTTTGTCCCAACCTCGGTCATCTTGCCGCGATAGGCGTTGACGTTCTGGCCCAGCAGCGTCACTTCCTTCACACCCTGGTCGGCCAGGTCCGCCACTTCCATCAGCACGTCCTCGAAGGGCCGCGAGACTTCCTCGCCGCGGGTATAGGGCACCACACAGAAGCTGCAATACTTGCTGCAGCCCTCCATGATGGAGACGAAAGCCGTCGAGCCCTCGATGCGCGCGGGCGGCATGTTGTCGAACTTCTCGATCTCAGGGAAGCTGATGTCCACCTGCGAGGCGCCCAGGGCGCGGCGCTTGTCGATGAGTTCGGGCAGGCGGTGCAGGGTTTGCGGGCCAAACACCACGTCCACGTAGGGCGCGCGCTTGACGATGGCCTGGCCTTCCTGGCTGGCCACGCAGCCTCCCACGCCGATGACCAGGTTGGGATTGACCTTTTTGAGCTGGTTGGCGCGGCCCAGGTCGGAGAAGACTTTTTCCTGCGCCTTCTCGCGCACCGAACAGGTGTTGAACAGGATCACGTCGGCTTCTTCCGGCGTCTGGGTCGGTTCCAGTCCGTGCTCGGCGCGCAGCACGTCGAGCATCTTGTCCGAGTCGTACTCGTTCATCTGGCAGCCGAAGGTGCGGATGTATACCTTTTTGGGCGCGCCGCCCGTGGCCGTGGAGGCGGTCGAGACGACGGATTCGCCGTGCTTGACGCCCTGGATCGATTTGGTCTTGCCGCCGGCCTTGATGCCGGGGCGCGAGAGTGTGGTTTCTTGCATGGTGTGCGCCGTGACGGGTGTTGATCCCGGGGGCGTGGAAGAAGTGGATCGTTATGGGAATGGCGATGGCGACCGGACGATATTGCGTTCGGGCAAATTGCCTAGTCGATGATTTTACCTTGCCCGGCTTTACCGCGCGTCCGCGCTGGCTTTCTCCAGCAGGAATTCGATGCAGGTGCGCACCGCCCGGGTCTGGTGCCGGTTCGGCATGTAAAGCAGGTACATGCGCGTGCCGAAGATGCTCAAGCGGTATTCGTCCAGCGTGGTCGCCACCTCGCCCGCGATGATCCGGTCGCGCACCACGTAGTCGGGCACCAGACCCACGCCCAGGCCGGCCAGGATGCCCTGGCGCAGGAAGGGAAAGTGCTCCGAGATCAGCGTGGGTTCGAGCATGACCTCGTGACGCTCCGCACCCAGGTAGGCGGCCAGGCGCAACTGCCGCCCCATCACGCCGGAGGTGATGAGCGGTGCGTCGCGCAGGGCTTGCAAGGTGCGCGGCAGGCCCTGCCGGTGCGCATAGTCCTGCGAGGCGCAGGCCAGGTAGCGCACCTCGCCCAGGCTGCGGGCCACGAGCGAGGCGGGCGGCTCGGGCATGACGCGGATGGCGATGTCGACCTCGTCGCGCAGGTTGTCGGCCCGGTTTTCGAACAGCACGTCCAGCACGATGCCAGGGTACAGGCGCTTGAACTCGATAAGCCAGTCGCCCATGACCATCTGCCCGTAGCCGCTGGGCACGCTGATGCCCACGCGCCCCAGCAAGCCCAGACTGAGGCTGGCGATAGTCTCGTGTGCGGCGCGCATCTCGTTGCGGATGGACAGACCGTGCTGGTACAGGCGCATGCCCACTTCCGTGGGTTCGACGCGGCGAGTGGTGCGGCGCACGAGCTGCGCGCCCGCCGTTTTTTCCAGCTGAGCCAAGTGATAGCTGACGTTGGCCCGCGTCATCTTCAGTTTGCGCGCGGCCTGGCTCAGATTGCCGCTGTCGATGATTTCTACCAGCAGGGTCAGGGCGGCGAGATCCATGGTTTTGTCAAATAATTTTGTACAGATTGTCAATATTTCATGGAATTGTAAAGTTTATTTATCGTTGGCAAAATTCCGATCTAAGACAAAATCCAGAATCAAGGCTGCGCGATCCCGGCGCGGCCAGCCCCATAACGGAGACGCGCAAGCCATGCCCACTTTTGAGACCGATTCCGTGGTCGCCACCCGCCGCGAAGGCGATGTGCTGGTGATGACCATCGACAATCCGCCGGTCAATGCCCTGGGCGTGGCCGTGCGCCGCGGACTCAAGCAAGCGATCGAGCAGGCAGGTGCCGACGCGCAGGTGAAAGCCGTGCTGATCGTGGGCGCGGGCAGGGCCTTCATCGCCGGCGCCGACATCCGTGAGTTTGGCAAACCGCCGCAGCCGCCGTCGTTGCCCGAGGTGTGCAACCTGATCGAGGCCTGCGCCAAGCCGGTCGTAGCCGCGATACACGGTCCGGCCCTGGGCGGCGGCCTGGAAGTGGCCATGTCCGCGCACTACCGCCTGGCGCTGCCGGCGGCCAAGCTGGGCCTGCCCGAAGTGACGCTGGGCCTTTTGCCCGGTGCGGGCGGCACGCAGCGCGCGCCGCGCCTGATGGGCGCCAGGGCCGCGGCCGAGCTCATGCTCAGCGGCAAGCCCATGTCGGCCCGGGCCGCGCAGGCGGCAGGCCTGGTCGACAGGCTGGCCGAAGGCGAAGATGCCGTGCAGGCCGGGCTGGCCTATGCGCGCGAACTGCTGGACCAGCAGGCGCCGGTGCGCCGCGCGCGTGAACTGGACGTTGCCGACAAGGCTGCCGCGTTGGCCGAGCTGGATGTGGTGCAGGCCGACACCGCGAAGAAATCGCGCGGGCTGTTCTCGCCTTTGAAGATCGTCGAGTGCGTGCGCAATGCCGTCGAACTGCCGTTTGACGACGGCCTGGCCCGCGAGCGCGCCCTGTTCCTGCAGTGCGTGGAAAGTCCGCAGCGCGCCGGGCTGGTCCATGCCTTCTTCGCCGAGCGCGAGACAGCCAAGGTGCCTGAATCGAAGGCCGCCAGGCCGCGCGCCCTGGATACCGTTGCGGTCGTCGGCGGCGGCACCATGGGCGCCGGCATTGCGGTCTGCGTCCTGGATGCCGGCCTGCCTGTGACCATGATCGAGCGCGACGCCGAATCCATCGCACGCGGCCGCGCGAACGTGGAAAAGGTTTACGACGGCCTGATCGCGCGCGGGCGCATGACGCCCGAGGCCAAGGCGGCCGTCATGGCCCGCTATGCGGGCAGCACGTCCTATGACGATATCGCAGGCGCCGACCTGGTGATCGAAGCCGTGTTCGAGGACGTCGGCGTCAAGCAGGCCGTGTTCAAGGAACTGGACCGCGTGTGCAAGCCGGGAGCGGTGCTGGCGACCAACACGTCCTATCTGGACATCGACGCCATCGCGGCCGCAACCTCGCGCCCGCAGGACGTGGTCGGCCTGCACTTTTTCAGCCCGGCCAACATCATGAAGCTGCTGGAGATCGTGGTGCCGGCCAAGGTGTCGGCCGACGTGGTCGCCACCGCTTTCGAGCTGGCCCGGAAACTCAAGAAGACGCCGGTGCGCGCGGGCGTGTGCGACGGTTTCATCGGCAACCGCATCCTGGCCGTATACCGTCAGGCCGCCGACGACATCATGGAAGATGGCGCCACGCCTTACGAAGTGGACGAGGCCGTGCGCGATTTCGGCTTTGCCATGGGGCCTTACCAGGTGGTCGATCTGGCGGGCGGCGACATAGGCTGGGCCACGCGCAAGCGCCGCGCCGCCACGCGCGATCCCAGGGCGCGCTATGTGGAAATATCAGACCGCCTGTGCGAACGCGGCTGGTTCGGCCAGAAGACCCGGCGCGGCTACTACCTGTACCCCGAGGGCGCGCGCACGGGGCAGCCCGATCCCGAGGTGCTGGCCATCGTCCAGGCCGAACGCGCGAAGAAGGGCATCGCACCGCGCAAGTTCACGCAGGATGAGATCGTCCGCCGCTGCATGGCGGCCATGATCAACGAAGGCGCCAACGTCGTGCACGAAGGCATTGCCCTGCGGCCGCTGGACGTGGATGTGGTGCTGTTGTCGGGCTACGGCTTTCCGCGCCATCACGGCGGTCCGATGAAATATGCCGACAGGGTGGGCCTGGACAAGGTGCTTGCCGACATCCGCGAGTTCGCCAAGCAAGACGCCCTGTTCTGGAAGCCGTCGCCGCTCATCGAGAAGCTGGTGGCCCAGGGCAATAACTTCGATAGCCTGAACAAGGGGGCATGATGCGTGAAGCCGTCATCGTATCTACCGCGCGCACGCCGCTGACCAAGGCGCACCGCGGCGAATTCAACATCACCGCCGGTCCCGCGCTCGCCTCGTTCGCGGTACGCGCGGCGGTCGAGCGCGCGGGCATCGATCCGGAATGGATCGAGGACGCGATCCTGGGCTGCGGCTATCCCGAGGGCATCACCGGCCGCAACGTCGCACGCCAGACCGTCGTCCGCGCGGGCCTGCCGCTGTCCATCGCGGGCACTACCGTCAACCGCTTTTGCGCCTCGGGCCTGCAGGCGATCGCCATGGCTGCCGGCCATATCGTGGGCAACGGTGCCAGCGCCATGATCGCGGGTGGCGTCGAGAGCATCTCCGGCATCCGCACGCGGGAAGACGGCGCCACGGGCCTGGACCCGTGGATCGTCGAGCACAAGCCCGAGTTGTACTTGGCCATGATCGACACTGCCGATATCGTGGCGCGCCGCTATGGCATCGACCGCGAAGCGCAGGACCGCTTTTCGGTGCAGAGCCAGCGCAAGACGCAGGCCGCGCAGCAGGCGGGCCGCTTTGCCGAGGAAATCGTGCCGGTGAGCACGGTCATGTCGGTCACCGACAAGGAAACCGGCGCGGTCAGCCAATGCGAGGCGAGCGTCTCGGCCGATACCTGCAATCGCCCGGGGACGACCTACGAGGCGTTGGCCAAGCTCGCGCCCGTCAAGGGTCCCGGCCAGTTCGTCACGGCCGGCAACGCGTCGCAATTGTCCGACGGCGCCTCGGCTTGTGTGCTGATGGATGCCCGTCTGGCCGAGCGCGCCGGGCTGGCGCCGCTGGGCGCGCTGCGCGGTTTCGCGGTGGCCGGCTGCGAGCCCGACGAGATGGGCATAGGCCCTGTCTATGCGGTGCCCAAGCTGCTCAAGCGGCACGGCCTGACGGTGGACGACATCGATCTGTGGGAGCTGAATGAAGCCTTCGCGTCCCAGGCGCTTTATTGCCAGCGCACACTGGGCATTCCGGACGAGCGCCTGAATGTCGACGGCGGGGCCATCGCCATCGGCCATCCCTTCGGCATGACGGGCGCGCGGTTGGCCGGCCATATTCTGCTGGAAGGCCGCCGGCGCAAGGCCCGGTGGGGCGTGGTGACCCTGTGCATCGCCGGCGGCATGGGCGCGGCAGGGCTGTTCGAAATTTTCTGATTCCATAGGACGCACGCATGGATCTGCGATTCACCCCCCAAGAGCTGGACTTTCGCGAACAGGTGCGGGCTTTCCTGAAGGCCAGGCTGCCTGCCGCCCTGGCGCACAAGGTCGAGAACAACCTGCGCCTGTCCAAGGCGGACCTGGAGCAATGGCACGCCATCCTCCACGAGCGCGGCTGGCTGGCCAACCATTGGTCCACGCAGTACGGCGGACCGGGCTGGGACGCGGTCCAGAGGTTCATCTTCGAGAACGAATGCGCCCTGGCCCATGCGCCGCGTCTGGTGCCTTTCGGCATCAACATGCTGGGTCCCGTGCTCATCAAATACGGCAGCCAGGCGCAGAAGCAGTACTGGCTGCCGCGCATACTCGACGGCCGCGACTGGTGGTGTCAGGGTTATTCCGAGCCGGGTGCGGGCTCGGACCTGGCCGCGGTCAAGACCACGGCACAGCGCATCGCGGATCCGGCGGGCGACTACTACATCGTCAATGGCCAGAAGACCTGGACCACGCTGGGCCAGCACGCCAACATGATCTTCTGCCTGGTGCGTACAGACAGGCAGGCCAAGGCCCAGCAGGGCATCAGCTTCCTGCTTGTGGACATGAGCGCGCCGGGCGTGGAAGTGCGCCCCATCATCACGCTCGATGGCGAACACGAGGTCAACGAGGTGTTCTTTACCGACGTGAAGGTGCCTGCCGCGAACCTGGTGGGCGAAGAGAACAAGGGCTGGACCTACGCCAAATACCTGCTGACCTACGAACGCACCAATATCGCCGGCGTGGGTTTTTCGGCCGCCTTGCTGGAAAAGCTCAAGGTTGCCGCCGACCGCATGCTGTACAAGGGCGCGCCACTGTCGCGGGACCCGCTCTTTGCGGCCCGCATGGCGCGGGTGGAGATCGATCTGGAGAACATGAAGACCACCAACCTGCGCGTGATTGCCGCGGCGGCCGATGCCGCGGCGGCCGATGCCGCGGCGGCCGGCGGCGGCGTACCCGGCGCGGAGAGCTCCATGCTCAAGATCCGGGGAACGGAGATACGCCAGGAGCTGCTGTCGCTGATACGCCGCGCCATGGGTCCGTATGCGGCGCCCTTCATCGAAGAAGCGCTGGACCTGGACTACGGCCAGGCGCCGGTCGGGCCGCAGGAGGCTGCCTCGGCCGCGTCGACTTATTTCAACTACCGCAAGCTGTCCATCTTCGGAGGTTCCAACGAAATCCAGAAGAACATCATCTCCAAGATGATTCTGGGCCTGTGAGACGAGGGAAAACGCCGCCATGAATTTCGAGCACACCCAAGACCGCCGCATGCTGGCGGACACGCTGAACCGTTTCATCTCCGAGCAATACGGTATTGAGACCCGCAACAGGATCGCCTATGGCGACGAAGGGTACCGTCCCGCGCTGTATGCGCAGTTCGCCGAACTGGGTGTGATCGGCGCGCTGTTTCCCGAAGCGCAGGGCGGCTTGGGCGGCCACGGCTTCGATATCAGCGTGGTGTTCGAATGCCTGGGCCGAGGCCTGGTGGCCGAGCCCATGCTGGGGGCGCTGGTGGTCGGCCAGGCCCTGGTCCTGGCCGGCACGGCCGCGCAGAAAACTCGCCTGGACGAGATCGCGGCTGGCGACTGCATCGCCGCGCTGGCGCACGACGAGCCCGGCGGCCACTACGAACTGGAAAACGTCGCGGCCAGCGCGCGCTGGGACGGCGCCGGCTGGGTGATCGATGGCGCCAAGGGTGTGGTGGGGTTCGGCGCACAGGCCGACCTGCTGCTGGTGTCGGCGCGCACCTCGGGCCAGGCCGGCGACGCGGCCGGAATCAGCTTGTTCCTGGTGCCGGGCGATGCGGCGGGCCTGTCCCGGCGCGACTATCGGCGCTTTGAGGGCGGACGCGCCGCCGAACTGGTTTTCACCGCAGTGAAGATCGGCGCCGATGCCCTGCTGGGCAAAGAGGGCGAAGGCTGCACCTTGCTCGAGCGTCTCAGCGGCTATGCCCTGCTGGCCCTGTGCGCCGAGGCCGTGGGCGCCATGGACGTGGCCAAGGATCAGACGCTGGCGTATCTGCGCACGCGCAAGCAGTTCGGCGTGCCCATCGGCAGCTTCCAGGCGCTGCAGCACCGCATGGCCGACATGCTGCTTGAAGTGGAGCAGGCCCGTTCGGCCGTCATCAACGCGGCGGCCGCCATCGACCTGGACGACCGCGTGGCGCGCGAGCGCGCCCTGTCGGCGGCCAAGCACAGCATAGGCCGCATCGGCACCCTGGTGGCGCAGGAATGCATTCAATTGCACGGAGGCATAGGCATGACCTGGGAATTGCCCATGGCGCACTACGCCAAACGCCTGATCATGATCGACCATCAGTTCGGCGACGAGGACCACCATCTGGCCCGTTTCATCGAATTGGGCAGGCAGGTTTGAACGCCGGGGCGGCCATGGAGGGACAGGGGTTGATTTCGCGCAGCGAGGGCGCCGTGCTGGTGCTGAGCAACAACAATCCGCAGGCGCGCAACGCCTTGTCGCCCGAGTTCTATACGGCGCTTGGTCAGGCGCTGGAGGATGCGGCCTGCGATCCCGGCATAGGGGCCGTGGTGCTGACGGGCGAGGGCGGGCATTTCTGTTCCGGCGGAGATCTGCGCCAACTGGCCAAACGGCGCGAGCTGCCCTTGCAGGAGCGCCGCGCCAGGCTCGAGGGACTGCACGATCTCATCCGTGCCCTACGCGATTTTCCCAAGCCGGTGATCGCGGCGGTGGAGGGCGCGGCCGCCGGGGCCGGCCTGTCGTTGGCCCTGGCCTGCGACATGCTGGTGGCGGCGCGCGATGCGGTGTTTTCCGTGGCTTACGTGAAGGTCGGCTTGACGCCGGACGGCGGCGCCACGGCTTTTCTGGCCGAGCATCTGTCGCGTCAGGTGCTCACCGAGTTGTGCCTGACGGGCGAGCGCGTCAGCGGCGAGCGCATGCACGCCCTGGGCGCGGTGAACCGCCTGACCGAGCCGGGCCAGGCCCTGTCGCAGGCGCTGGCGCTGGCAGCTCAGGTGGCAGCGGGTCCCGAACGGGCTATGGCGCGCATCAAGACGCTGTGCCGCGCGGCCTACGCCAATACACTGACGCAGCAGTTAGAGGCCGAAGCCGAATGCATGGTGCGCTCGCAGGACACCGACGAGTCGCGCGAAGGCATCGGTGCCTTCCTGGAGAAGCGGCCGCCGGACTACACGAAGCTGCGCAGGCGCGGCAACTGAGCCACGCGAAGAGGAGACAGAAAAAATGAATGATGCAGGAGACCAGGCGGCGCGGCGGGGTGACATGGATTTCCCGCTGGAGGGCGTGCGCGTGCTGGATCTTTCGCGCGTGTTCGCCGGGCCGCTGTGCGGGCAGGTGCTGGCCGACTTCGGCGCCGAGGTCGTCAAGGTGGAGCATCCGGGGCGCGGCGACGATACTCGCGACTGGGGCATGCGCATCGGCAAGACCGAGACCACCTATTACTCGGCCATGAACCGCAACAAGCGTTCGGTCACACTGGACCTTCAATCGGAAGACGGCGCGCGCCTGGTGCGCGAACTGGTGCCGCAGTTCGACGTGGTAATCCACAATTTCAAGCACGGCGGCGCTCAGAAGCTGGGCCTGGGCTACGAGCAGCTCAAGGCGATCAAGCCCGACCTGGTCTATTGCGCCATCGCCGGCTACGACAGCTCCGGTCCGCAGGCCGCCCGGCCCGGCTACGACCTGGTCATTCAGGGCGAGACGGGGCTCATGGCGATCAACGGCGAGGCCGAGCAGCCCCCGCTCAAGTTCGGCGTCGCCATCGTCGACATGATGACGGGCATGTACGCCGCGCAGGCCGTGCTGGCCGCGCTGTTTCGCCGCGACCGCACGGGCCGCGGGCGCCTGATCGAGATGGCGCTGTACGACTGCGGCATCATGATCTCCAGCTATTACGCCCTGGACGCCATGCTGCTGGGCCGCGACCCCAGGCGCTACGGTAACGCCCACCCATCGATCGTGCCCTATGGCATGTTCGAGTCGGCCGACGGGCCGCTCATCATCACTGTGGGCAACAACGCGCAGTTCGACAAGTTCTGCCGGCTCGTGCTGTTGCGCCCCGACATCGTCGAGGATCCGCGTTACGCCACCAATGTCGAGCGCGGCAAGCATCGGGTGCTTTTGCTGGCCTTGTTGACCGAGCTGCTCAAGACCTATCCGCGCGAACTGCTGCTGCAGCGCATGCAGGCCAACGGCATCCCGTGCGGCAAGGTGCTGGGACTGCACGAGGCGCTGACCAGCGAGGGCACGCGCCGTGGCGGGCTGTTGCGCGAGATGCCGCATCCCGTGGCCGGCACGACCTACACGTTCGCGCCGCCGTACCGGCTGGACGGCCAGCGCCTGCCCATACGCAATGCGCCTCCGACCCTGGGCGCGGATACGCGCGACGTGCTTGGCGATCTGTTGAACCTGTCCGATGCCGAGCTGGCCGCCCTGCGCGACCGGGGCGTGCTGACCTTGCCCGAGACGCCGGCTGTCCCGGATTGAGACTGTGGCTCGAACGCAAAACCAGGAAGAATGCGCATGACCAGGATGCCTGCCGTATTCCAGAAGCTCAGGCTGCCGGTGATCGGTTCGCCCCTTTTCATCATCAGCAATCCCGCGCTGCTGATCGCGCAATGCCGGGCCGGCATCGTCGGCGCCATGCCGGCGCTCAATGCCCGGCCCAGCGCTCAGCTGGACGACTGGCTGGCCGAGATCACCGCCAGCCTGGCCGGCGCCGGCGCCGCGCCCTACGCCATCAACCTGATCGCGCACAAGAGCAATGCCCGCTTGGACGAGGACCTGGCTGTGTGCGAGAAACACAAGGTGCCCATCGTCATCACCAGCCTGGGCGCGCAGGCGCAGATCAACCAGGCCGTGCACGCCTGGGGCGGCGTGACACTGCATGACGTGATTCACAACACCTTCGCGCGCAAGGCCGTCGAGAAGGGCGCCGACGGGCTGATCGCCGTGGCGGCGGGTGCGGGCGGCCACGCCGGCACGCGCAGTCCTTTCGCGCTGGTGCAGGAAATTCGCCGATGGTTTGACGGCCCGCTGGTCCTGTCCGGTTCGATTGCCACCGGCGGCGCCATCCTGGCGGCCCAGGCCATGGGGGCCGATCTCGCCTACATCGGCTCGCCCTTCATTGCCACCCGGGAGGCCAACGCCTCGGATGCCTACAAGCAGGCGATCGTGGACGCGAGCTCGGACGATATTGTCTATAGCAATCTGTTCACCGGTGTGCACGGCAACTATCTGGCCGCCTCGATACGCAATGCGGGACTGGATCCGGACCGGCTGCCTTCGGACGCACGCGATTACGCCGCTGGCGCGCCCAGGCCGTGGAAGGATATCTGGGGTTCGGGACAGGGGGTCGGGGTCGTCGACGAGGTGGTGCCCGCCGCCACGCTTATAGACAGATTGGCCGGCCAATACCAGGCTGCCCGGGCACGGCTTTCGGGTTCTTGAAAAAACCGGTTCGGGCAATAAAAAATCGGGGGCTGCGCACAGCCCCCGATTTGTTTTCTACCGCGATCGCTCCTCAGGAGAGGTTGTCGACTTCGTCCTTCTTCACCTGCCGGATCAGGTCTTCCCGCTTGACCCCCATCCACATGGCCAGCGCGGCGGCCACGAAGACAGACGAATAGATGCCGAACCAGATGCCGATGGTCAGCGCCAGGGCGAAATAGTGCAGCGTGGGGCCGCCCAGAAACAGCATGGACAGCACCATGATCTGGGTGCAGGCGTGGGTGATGACGGTGCGGGAAATCGTCTGGGTGATGGCGCTGTTGATGACTTCACGCACGCTGGCCTTGCGCATCTTGCGGAAGTTCTCGCGGATCCGGTCCATGATCACCACGGACTCGTTCACCGAATAGCCCAGCACCGCCAGCACGCCGGCCAGGACCGAGAGCGAGAACTCCCACCGGAAGAACGCAAAGAAGCCCAGGATGATGACCACGTCGTGCAGGTTGGCCAGCACCCCGGCCACGGCGAACTTCCATTCGAAGCGGAAGGCCAGGTAGATGACAATGCCCGCCACCGTTACCAGCAGCGCCATCAGGCCGTTGTGGAATAGCTCCTTGCCCACCTGCGGGCCGACGAACTCGACGCTGCGCAGCTGCACCGTGGGGTCGGCGGCCTTGAGCGCACCCAGCACGGCGTCGCTTTGCGCCGAGGACGTCTGGCTGTGGACCAGCGGCAGGCGGATCATCACGTCGCGCGAAGTGCCGAAGCTCTGCACCTGGAAGTCGTTGGGGTTGTAGCCCAGCTTGGTCATGGCGCCGCGCACCTCTTCGAGCTGGACGGTCTGCGCGTAGTGGACTTCCATTACCGTGCCGCCGGTGAACTCGATGGACAGGTGAAAGCCTCGCGTCACGATGAAGAACACCGCCGCCAGAAAGGTGACCAGGCTGATGATGTTCAGCACCAGCGCGTGGCGCATGAAGGGGATGCTGCGGTGAATCCGGAAAAATTCCATGGTTTTCTCAATCGGGGGTGGGCAACCCCCGTGGGCATCAATCTAGGTGGATCACTGTTTCGCGGAGGACTTTCTGGCCGATTGCTTGGCTGCCGCCTTGCCGTCGCCGGCCGTGCCTTCGACAGGCTTCCAGACCGTGCCGATCGAGATCTTGGTCAGCTTGCGTTGGCGGCCGTACCAGAAGTTGGCCAGGGCGCGCACGCCGACCACGGCCGAGAACATCGAGGTGACGATGCCCAGGCAGTGGACCACGGCAAAGCCGCGCACCGGCCCCGAACCGAAGGCCAGCAGCGACAGGCCCACGATCAGCGTGGTGATGTTGGAGTCCAGGATGGTGCCCCAGGCGCGCTCGAAGCCCTGGGAGATGGCCTGCTGCGGCGTGGCGCCGTTGCGCAGTTCCTCGCGGATGCGTTCGTTGATCAGCACGTTCGAGTCGATGGCCATGCCCAGGGTCAGGGCGATGGCCGCGATGCCGGGCAGGGTCAGGGTCGCCTGCAGCATCGACAGCACCGCCAGCAGCAGCAGCAGGTTGAACGACAGTCCCAGCGTCGAGAACAGGCCGAACACGTTGTAGTAGACGATGATGAATATCGCGATGGCGATGAAGCCGTAGAGCGTGGAATGGAAGCCCTTGGCGATGTTGTCGGCGCCCAGGCTGGGGCCGATGGTGCGTTCCTCGATGATGCTCATGGGCGCGGCCAGCGAGCCGGCGCGCAGCAGCAGGGCCGTGTCGGCGGCTTCTTCTGCCGTCATGCTGCCCGAGATCTGCACCTGACCGCCGTCGATCTCGCTGCGGATGACCGGCGCGGTGACGACTTCGCCCTTGCCGTTTTCAAACAGCAGAATGGCCATGCGCTTGCCGATGTTGTCGCGCGTGACATCGCGGAAGATGCGCGAACCCTTGTCGTCGAGCGTGAGGTTCACGGCCGGCTGCTGGGTCTGCGGGTCGCGCCCGGCTTGTGCGTTCTGCAGGTTCTGGCCGGTGAGAATGACTTGGCGGCGCACCAGGATGGGACGGCCGTCGCGATCGGTGTAGCGCTCCAGGCCGAAAGGCACGGTGCCGTTGGCGAGCGCGGCCATGGCCGAGGGCGAATCGTCGACCATGCGGATCTGCAGCGTGGCGGTGCGGCCCAGCATTTCCTTGGCCTTGGCGATGTCCTGCACGCCGGGCAGCTCGACCACGATGCGGTCCGAGCCCTGCTGCTGGATCACCGGCTCGCTGACGCCTAGTTCGTTGGTGCGGTTGTGCAGGGTGGCGATGTTCTGGGTGATGGCCGCGTTCTGCGCCTGGGCGATGGCTGCCGAGGACAGCTGGCCGGTCAGCAGGAACTTGCCACCGTCTTCGCTGGCGGCCAGCTGCAGTTCGGGCATGCGGCTGCGCAGATCGTCGCGCGCCTTGCTGCGATCGTCTGCCGTGGCGAAGGTCATGGTGACCGACTCGCCAGTGCGTTCGACGTTGGCGACGGGGATTTTGTCGTCGCGCAGGGCGCTGCGGATGTCGCCGGCCAGCGCGTCGTAGCGGGCGGTCAGCGCTCCCTTCATGTCGACTTGCAGCAGGAAATGCACGCCGCCGCGCAGATCCAGGCCCAGGAACATGGGGCGGGGCTCGAAGAAACCCAGCGAGCGCATCCAGGGCGGCGAGGCGGGCATCAGGTTCAGCGCGACGGTGTAGTGCGGGTCGCTGGGGTCGGTGTTGAGCGCGTGGTCCAGGGCATCGCGCGCGGCCAGCTGCTGGTCGGTGTTGGTATAGCGGATGCGGATGGTGCCGAGCGTGCCGTTCTGTCCGTAGTAGATACTGACCGGCGGCAGCTTGGCGGCGTCCAGGATCTGCCGGATCTGTTCCACCATGTCCGGAGTGACCTTGATGACGGCCTTGGCGCTGGACACCTGCACGGCAGGCGCCTCGCCGTAGAAATTGGGCAGCGTGTAGATCAGGCCGATCACGAGCGCGACGAGCACCGTGATGTATTTCCAGAGAGGGTAGCGGTTCATTGCCGGCAGGGAGAATTGAGCGGCGCTTCGGGCCGGATGGCAAAGCCGCCGCGAAAGACGCGGCGGCGCTTGGGTTTTCGGACCGTGACCGGGTCGGTGGTTCGGATTCGGGCCTTACAGGGCCTTGATGGTGCCCTTGGGCAGCACGCCGGTGACGGCGCTCTTTTGCAGCACGACCTCGATCGGCTTGTCGGCCAGTTCGGCCACTTCGGCGATGATGTGGCTGTCGGTGACCTTGGTGACCTTGCCCAGCATACCGCCCGAGGTGACGATCTCATCGCCCTTGGCCAGGGCCGAAATCATGCTGCGGGTTTCCTTCTGGCGCTTCATCTGCGGACGGATCATCAGGAAATAGAGGATCACGAACATCAGCAGGATGGGCAGCATGCTCAAGAGCGAATTGCCTGCGCCGGCGGCCTGACCCAGGACGAGCGTGGCGGTATTGAGGACGGACATGATCGGTGACTCCGGTTGATTGTCTCTATGCGTTTTGCTTTGTGGTCTGTCCCCCCGCGTCGGGTTTGGACAGGGCAAGCCCACTAGTATAGCGGCTGGAAGTTTCAGGGGCGGCCCTGCCTTGGGGACGGACCCTAATCTCCCACGCCCCGCGCCCGGTCGGCGGCGAACCGCTCGCGCCAGGCCTGGAAGCGCCCTGCGGCGATGGCTTCGCGCATCTGTTCCATCAGGTCCAGATAGAAGTGCAGGTTGTGCAGGGTGTTGAGCCGGGCGCCGGAAATCTCGTTGGCGCGCTGTAGGTGATGCAGGTAGGCGCGCGAGAAGTGGGCGCAGGTATGGCAGCGGCAGGAGGGGTCCAGGGCACGCGTGTCGTCGCGATAGCGGGCGTTGCGGATCTTGATGTCGCCGTGGCGGGTGAAGAGCCAGCCGTTGCGGGCATTGCGGGTGGGCATGACGCAGTCGAACATGTCGACTCCGCGCGCCACGCCCTGGACCAGGTCTTCGGGCGTGCCCACGCCCATCAGGTAACGGGGGCGGTCGGCCGGCAGGCGCGGGGTGACGTGCGCCAGGATGCGCATCATGTCTTCTTTGGGCTCGCCCACCGACAGGCCGCCGATGGCGTAGCCGTGAAAGCCGATGTCCGTCAGGCCCGCCAGCGATTCGTCGCGCAGGGTCTCGAACATGCCGCCTTGCACGATGCCGAACAGCGCGTTGGGATTGCCCAGGCGGTCGAATTCGTCGCGCGAGCGGCGCGCCCAGCGCAGCGACATGCGCATCGACGTGGCGGCCTCGTCCACCGTGGCCGGCCGCCCCTTGATCTCGTAGGGCGTGCATTCGTCGAAGACCATGGCGATGTCGGAATTGAGCGACCTCTGGATGCGCATGGATTCCTCGGGCGTGAGAAAGAGCCGCGCGCCGTCGATGGGCGAGGCGAACTTGACGCCTTCTTCCGTGATCTTGCGCATGCCCTGCAGGCTGAACACTTGAAAGCCCCCTGAGTCGGTGAGGATGGGCTTGTCCCACTGCATAAAGTCATGCAGGCCGCCGTGTTTGTCCAGCACCTGGGTGCCGGGGCGCAGCCACAGGTGGAAGGTGTTGCCCAGCACGATCTGCGCGCCGATGTCCTTCAGTTCGTGCGGCAGCATGCCCTTGACGCTGCCGTAGGTACCCACCGGCATGAAGATGGGGGTCTGAACCACGCCGTGGTTCAAGGTCATGCGGCCACGGCGCGCGGCGCCGTCGGTGGCCAGGAGTTCGAAGGTCAGGCCGGTCATGATCGGTTATTAACCGGGGGTTCGATGAACATGGCATCCCCGTAGCTGAAGAAGCGGTATCTGCCGGCCACTGCGTGGGCGTAGGCGCGGCGTATGGGTTCGACGCCCGCCAGCGCCGACACCAGCATGAGCAGGGTCGATTGCGGCAGATGGAAATTGGTGAACAGGGCGTCGACGACCCGGTAGCGGTAGCCTGGCGTGATGAACAGGCGCGTATCGCCTTGCGCCGCGGCCAGGGGCTGGCCGTCGGTGCAGGCGGCGGCCGATTCCAGAGCGCGCACGCTGGTCGTGCCGATGGCGATCACGCGGCCGCCGTTGGCGCGCGTCTGCGCGATGGCGTCCACGGTGGCCTGCGGCACGGTGTACCACTCGGCGTGCATGATGTGCTCGGCCAGCTTGTCCACGCGCACGGGCTGGAAGGTGCCCGCGCCCACATGCAGGGTGACGAAGGCGCGGCCCACGCCCTGGGACGCGAGCTGGTCCAGCATGGCCTGGTCAAAGTGCAATCCGGCGGTGGGGGCGGCCACGGCGCCGGGTTCGCGGGCATAGACGGTCTGATAGCGGCTGTCGTCCTCGGCCTGCGCGCTGTGCGTGATGTAGGGCGGCAGCGGCGTGGCCCCGTGGGCCTCGAGCAGGCCGAGCACCGGGGCGGGAAAGCGCAGATCGAAAAGTTCGCCCTGGCGGCCCAGCACCTGTGCATCGAAGGCCTCGGCCAGGCGCAGTATTGTGCCGGGTCCGGGGGATTTGCTGGCGCGCACGTGGGCCAAGGCCCGGTCGGGTTCCAGGATGCGTTCGACCAGCACTTCGACCTTGCCGCCGGTCGCTTTGCGGCCCGGCAGTCGCGCCTTGATGACGCGGGTGTCGTTGAAGACGAGCAGGTCGTGCTCGCGGACCAGGGCCGCGAGGTCGGGAAACTGCAGGTCGTGCAACTGGCCCTTGCCGTCCAGGTGCAGCAGTCGGCTGCCGCGCCGCTCGGCGGCAGGGTGCTGGGCGATGAGCTCGTCGGGGAGGTGGTAGTCGAAGTCGGCCAGGGTCAGGGCTGGCGTTTGGGCAGAGGTCACGCTGGGATGGTCTGGATGCTGATCAACCCGTTATTTTAAGCTGCGTTTGGGTATGCTCTCGGACTGCTGTCTGATCTGTCGTGCGTCGAGGGCTGTATCGCTGGGCTCATGGGTGCATCGAGGTTGACTGGTTCTTTAGTCGTATTGGCGTGCCGGGGGTAAAGCGCTCCGGCTTCGAAGTGACGGGTTCGGCCGCCGCCTTAGGCGGCCGAAGTCCCTGCGGGACTGCCCCGTCACTTAGGCGCCGGAGCGCTTTACCCCCGGCACGCCAATACTTAGAGTCTCTTCATTCGGTCGGTTATTAACACGTGTTCTATGCAAAGAATCTGGCGTAAATCAGGGTGGGCCGGGGTCGTCGTGGCCTTGTGCGCGGCGCGTGCGTCCGGGCAGGCCCTGCCGGCCGAACTGGCCTCGGCCTGGCATCAGACGGGCATGCCGCAAAGTTCGATGTCGCTGGTCGTGCAGGAAGTCGGCGGGCCGCGGCTGGCGGCGGTCAACGCGCGGGTACCGCGTAACCCGGCCTCGGTGATGAAGCTGGTGACGACCTGGACGGCTTTGTCGGAACTGGGACCCAGCTATAAGTGGACGACCGACCTTGTGAGCAACCCGGGCGCGGCGATTGTCAACGGTGTGCTGTCCGGACCGCTGTATGTGCGGGCCGCGGGCGACCCGGACCTGATGCTGCAGGACCTGTGGACCCTGCTGCGCGATTTGCGGCTGCAGGGGGTGCGGCAGATCGGCGACGTCGTGGTCGATCGCAGCATCTTCGGCAATGTGGCGACCGATCCGGGCGCTTTTGACAACGCTCCGGATCGGGCCTACAACGCCAGCCCGGATGCCTTTATGGTGGGCTTTGGCGCGCAGCGCCTGATGTTCACGGCGGACGCCGCCACGCATGCTTGGCGGGTAGTGATGGACCCGCCCCTGCCCAATGTGAAGCTCGATGGCAAGCTGGACTGGAGCGATGCCGCCTGCCGGGGGGAGTACGAGGTCTACACCACGCCGGTGGTCACGCCGCAAGACACGACTTTCAAACTGTCGGGTACGGTCCCCGGCGCCTGCGGTGACTTCAGCCTGTATCGCCTGGCCCTGCCGCAGCCGGCCCAGACGTCCGGCGTGTTGCGCGAGCTCTGGAAAGAGCTGGGCGGCACGATGACCGGGCAGGTGCGCGACGGCCTGGCGCCCGTCGACGGCACCGTGCTGGCCAGCCACGCTTCGCCGGAGCTGAGCGATGTGATCCGCATCATCAATAAGCACAGCAACAATGTCATGGCGCGTACCCTGCTGCTGACCTTGGGCGCCGAGCGCGGACTGCGGCCGGCCACGGTGGCCAGCAGCGATGCGGTGGCTTCGCGCCTGTTGGCCGACCAGGGCCTGTCCATGCCGGACCTGGTGCTGGGCAACGGCGCCGGCCTGTCGCGCCGGGCGCGGGTTTCGGCCGATGACCTGGCGGCGCTGCTGACCGCGGCCTGGAAATCGCCCTACATGCCCGAGTTCGTCTCTTCTCTGGCCATCCTGGGCGAGGACGGCACCGTCAAAAAACGCCTGCGCCACGATGAGGCGACCGGACGCGCCCATCTGAAGACCGGGACCTTGCGCGACGTGCGCGCCATGGCCGGCTACGTGACGGGCGCGAGCGGCAAGCGCTACATCGTGGTGTGCCTGGTCAACAACGAGAAGGCCGACGAAAAGGCCGGCGCGCTACGATATTTCGACAACGCGCTCGTTGCCTGGCTGGCCCAGCGCTGAGCGCGCGCCCGTTTTTGGTTATTCGAAGAGAGCATCATGCCCGTCCATGAAATCCGTCATCCGCTGGTGCGCCACAAGCTGGGCATCATGCGCCGCGCCGACCTGAGCACCAAGAGCTTTCGTGAATTGGCCAGCGAGATCGGCGCCCTGCTGACATACGAAGCCTGC
Organism: Bordetella sp. FB-8; assembly: GCF_000382185.1. Taxonomy (NCBI): domain Bacteria; kingdom Pseudomonadati; phylum Pseudomonadota; class Betaproteobacteria; order Burkholderiales; family Alcaligenaceae; genus Bordetella; species Bordetella sp. FB-8. The sequence continues at coordinate 2,261,355 of NZ_KB907784.1, forward strand.
AAGGACCTGCCGCTGTGTCCGGCCCAGATCGAGGGCTGGTGCGGCGCGGTGCAGGTGGAAAAGCTCGCTGGCAAGAAGATCACCGTGGTGCCCATCCTGCGCGCCGGCCTGGGCATGCTCGACGGCGTGCTGACGCTGATCCCCGGCGCCAAGGTCAGCGTGGTGGGCCTGGCACGCAACGAGCAGACGCTGCAGGCGCATACCTATCTGGAAAAACTGGTGGGCCAGATCGAGCAGCGCGTCGCGCTCATTGTCGATCCCATGCTCGCTACCGGCGGCTCGATGCTCGCGACGGTGGACATGCTCAAGCGTGCCGGCTGCCGCGACATCCGCGCGCTGGTGCTGGTGGCCGTGCCCGAAGGCATCAAGAGAGTGCTTGATGCGCATCCCGACGTGCAGATCTTCACAGCCTCGGTGGACCAGCGGCTGAACGAGCACGGCTACATCATCCCCGGCCTGGGCGACGCGGGCGACCGTATCTTCGGGACCAAGCAGAAGGTGGAATAGGAAACGATGCGGTCCTGCGGCCATCTGGGATGCCCTGGGAGCGACTAAGTGACGGGGCAGTCGCGCAGGAACTTCGGCCGCCTAAGGCGGCGGCCGAATCCGTCACTTCGAAGCGGAAAGGGGCATGCCCGATGGACGCAGGACGGGGCAAGGACCTCATCGCTTCAGCCCTCAGCTGTCAAATGACGCCCATACCAATGTAGCGTGCGAGCCAAGCCTGCCACTTCGCCCACGATAAGCAGCGCGGGCGCTTGCACTGAATGGCGCTGCGCCAGCGCAGGCAATTCCCCCAGCGTGCCCGAAATGACGCGCTGCTCGGGGCGGCTGCCGTTTTCCACCAGCGCCACCGGCGTGCCGGCCGCGCGGCCGTGCGCGATCAGCCGCTGCGACAGCAGATCCAGCTGCTTGACGCCCATGTAGAAAGCCAGCGTCTGCTGGCCGCGCGCCAGGCCGTCCCAGTCCAATGCGTCCTCGTCCTCGCGACAATGCGCCGTGACCAAGCGCACCGACTGGGCGTGGTCGCGGTGCGTGAGCGGAATGCCGGCGTAAGCCGCGCACGCCAGCGCCGCGGTGATCCCCGGCACCACCTCGTACGGCACGTCCTGCTCGCGCAGATACTCCAGCTCTTCGCCGCCGCGTCCGAAGATGAAAGCATCGCCGCCCTTCAGGCGCACCACGTGCTGGCCGGCGCGGGCATGTTCGGCCATGAGGGCATGGATGCGGGCCTGCGTGGCCTCGTGGTTCTCGCCCAGCCGCTTGCCCACCTCGATGCGCTCGGCATCGCGGCGCGCCAGCGACAGCACGGCCTGGCTGACCAGGCGGTCGTAGAGGATCACGTCGGCCTCGTTCAAGGCGCGCAAGGCCTTGAGCGTCAGCAGACCCGGATCGCCGGGACCCGCGCCCACCAGCACGACGCGGCCCGCGGACGAGACCTGGGGTTGCGCGAGCGCCTGGTTCAGGATGGCTTCGGCGGCATCGGCCTGCCGGCTGCGCAGCAGGCTGGCGACGGGGCCGTCGAGCAGCCAGTCGTAGAAGCGGCGGCGCGCACCCAGCTCGGGCAGTGCGCTGCGGATGCGGGTGCGGTAGCGGGCGGCCAGTTCGGCCAGAGGCCCCAGCGCGTGATCCAGCAGCGCCTCGATCCGTTCGCGCAGGCGGCGCGCCAGCACCGGCGCAACGCCGGAGGAGGAGATCGCCACCATCAGCGGGGAGCGATCGACGATGGAAGGCACCTGGAACGACGAGAGTTGCGGGTCGTCGACGACATTGCAGAAAACCTGGCGAGCTTGCGCAGCGGCGTGCACGGCCGCGTTTACGGCGCGATCGTCGGTGGCCGCGATGACCAGCCAGGCGCCGTCCAGCCAGGCCGGCTCGAAACTGCCGCGCAGATGGGTCAGGCGGCCCGCGGCGGCCAGCTCGGCGAGCGCGGTATCGAGCGCAGGAGCGCCGACCGCTACCTGGGCGCCGGCTTCCAGCAGGGACTGGGCCTTGCGGGCGGCGACATTACCGCCGCCCACGACCAGCACGTGCCGGTCTTGCAGATCGGCAAAAAGAGGGAAAAGTTTCATGGAATGCCGTGGAGAATCGGGTGCTCAATTGCTGTGGCACAGCATAAAGGTGATATTGATATTCCCACAATGGAGGTTTTGTTGAATGTATATACCCGGAGGTGATTTGAACTGCCTGGCTGCACGTCATAGTGTGTACGGCTATCGGCGTACAGCAAGGCGGACGGCGCGCCGACGGGCTGGGTGTAGTATGGAACCGTCCGGGGGCAGCATGGCCGCCGGAGCGGTGCACAAGCAATTTATCGGGAGCAGGCCGTGACGGCACATGGCAAATGGTTATACAGGTCGATGCTCGCCGTGTCGCTGTCTGTGGGCGCGGCAGTGGCGCACGCGGGCGTCTGTGACGCGGCCTTCATGCATGACGGCGGGGCGGCGCAGTTCACCGGCCAGGGGCCGACGACGCTGTCGGCCGACCTGGCGTTTTCCGACGTGACCCGGCCCGGCCCCGGTCAGTGCCGGGCGCGCGTACAGGGTTCGGCCAGCTTCGTCTACTTGGGCATCCCCACCGGTTCGACCCGGCTCGATTACTTGATGACGGTCCACGGCGGCCAGGCGTCCTTCGTGCCCTATGGCAAGGCGGGCGAGGCGGCGCCGCGCGACGGTCAGTTCGATCTGCGCATGCTGGGCCTGTTTGCCTACGACCAGTTGCGCAAGGGCCAGCGCTTGCCGGGCGCCTCCTATCGTCTGAACATCGGATCCGATTCGCCGGTGGGCCGGCAGCCCGCCGTCACCGTGCATATTGGCCCCAAGACTGTCGGAGCCGCGCGCGCCATGGATACGCCCCGCGGCAGCCAGTCCTGCCTGCCCATCACGTATTCGCGCTCCACCGATCCAGTCAAGCTGTCGCTCAGCGGACTCGTATTGCCTATCGCCGGCGTACGCAGCACGGTGACCGACTGGTATTGCCCCAAGCTCGGCCTGGTGGTGCGCCAGGACATCGCGCAAGACGATGGCCGCTCCAGCGTGACGCTCACGCAGCTGCGCTGACGGCCCGTAGCAAGCCGTAGCAACCTCGATGGGTGTACACCTTCGAAGAGTTGCCTGGTCACTGCTATCATGGCCTGGCTTACATTGTTTCAAGGAGCTGAGATATGACCGCGACCCAGACCGACGAAATCAAGGAAAGGCTGATCGATACCGCCAAGACCAGCCTCGACGATGCCGAGGAACTGCTGCGCCAAGCCGCCAGCATGACCGGCGAGAAGGCTGCCGAGCTGCGCGAGCGGGCCATGGCTGCGCTTAAGCGCACCCGCGATACGCTCTACGACGCGCAGGATGCCGTCTTCCAGAAAGGCCGGCTTGCGGCCCGCGTCACCGACGACTATGTACACGACAAGCCGTGGCAGGCCATCGGTATCGCTGCCGGCGCGGGCCTGCTGATCGGCATGCTGATCAGCCGCCGCTGATCGGTCTTTCTTCGACCGCCGCGCCATGAACCTGCGCCGATCTCTGGGAGGCCTGCCCTCCAGTCTGCTGGGGCTGGTTCGCACGCGGCTGGAGCTCGTGTCGATCGAGGCCGCCGAGGAAAAGTCGCGATTGGTTGTCCTTTTGGGCCTGGCTGCTGCTGCCTTGTTATTGCTGACCCTGGCTCTGCTGGTTTTCACCGCCGCCGTCGCGCTGGCTTTCTGGCCTACCGAACACCGTTATCTCGCGCTGGTCTGCCTGGGAGGCCTGTATGCAGCGGTCGGCCTGGTCTTGCTCTATAAGGTGCGGCGCGAACTGGTTGATCGGCCCATGCCTTTTGCCGCGACGCTCGAGGTGCTCGAGCGCGACGTTGCCGCGTTGGAACGCGCCGGCCGCGCCGACGCCGGCCGCGCCGACCTATCGGCCGAGCAGGAGGCCTGAAATGGGTCGGTTTTCCAATCGCGCCGACCGCCAGGCACGCATCGAGCTGCTGCGCACCCGCGCCGCCCTCGAACGCGAAACCCTGGCAGGGCAATTGGCTCAGGCCACCCAGGCCTGGCGTCCGGGCATGCTGCTGCGCATGGCACTGTCCAGCTTGGGGTTCGAAAAAAATGGCGGGTGGGAATCGCTGCCGAGCCAACTGATAGCGCTGGCCAAGCGTCACCCGGTGTTGGGTTCGGCGCTGTCATCCCTCTTGCTAGGCAGAATAGGCAGCCGCGGCGTCTTGCGCGCCGTCACGATAGGCCTGGCCGGCTGGGAGCTATACAAGGCCTGGCGTGCCGGGCGCGAGCCCGTAATCAAAGACCCAGTTCGTCCCACATCGCGTCGACGCGCTTCTTCACGTTCTCGTCCATCCGAATAGGCGTACCCCATTCGCGGCTCGTCTCGCCCGGCCACTTGTTCGTGGCATCCAGTCCCATTTTTCCCCCCAGCCCGGACACCGGCGAAGCGAAGTCCAGGTAGTCGATGGGCGTGTTCTCCACCAGCAATGTGTCGCGCACCGGGTCCATCCGGGTCGTCATGGCCCAGACCACCTCCTTCCAGTCGCGCACGTTCACGTCCCCGTCCACCACGACGATGAACTTGGTGTACATGAACTGGCGCAGAATGCTCCACAGCCCGAACATCACCCGCTTGGCGTGGCCGGCGTACTGTTTGCGGATCGACACCACCGCCAAACGGTAGCTGCAGCCTTCGGGCGGAAGGTAAAAATCAATGATTTCAGGTAGCTGCCGGCGCAGCAACGGCACGAATACTTCGTTCAGGGCCACGCCTAACACGGCTGGTTCGTCGGGCGGCTTGCCGGTATAGGTGGAGTGATAGAGGGGATTGCGCCGCATGGTGACGCGGTCCACGGTGAACACCGGAAACCAGTCCCGCTCGTTGTAATAGCCGGTGTGATCGCCGTAGGGGCCTTCCAGCGCCATTTCGTAGCCGGTATTGGGCGGGGGCGTTGCGCCATCGGGCACCCTGGGGGCCGTCGCGCCCGGATCGTCGGCCGGCAGGATGCGGCCTTCCAGCACGATCTCGGCCCAGGCCGGCACCGACAGTTCGCTGCCGAGGGCCTTGGCCGTCTCGGTGCGCGAACCGCGCAGCAGGCCGGCGAACTGGTACTCGGACAGGCTGTCGGGCACCGGGGTGACCGCGCCCAGTAGGGTAGCCGGGTCCGCCCCCAGGGCGACGGCGATGGGAAAGGGCTGGCCCGGATAGGCTTGCGCATGGTCGCGAAAGTCCAGCGCGCCGCCACGGTGCGACAGCCAGCGCATGATGAGCTTGTTGGGCGCGATGGGCTGCTGCCGATAGATGCCCAGGTTCTGCCGTTTGGCGTTGGGGCCGCGGGTGACCACCAGGCCCCAGGTGAGCAGCGGCGCCACGTCGCCCGGCCAGCAGGTCTGGATGGGCAGGCGCGTCAGATCCACGTCCCGGTCTTCCCAGACGATTTCCTGGCAGGCCGGGCTGCGGACGGTTTTGGGGCTCATGTCCCACAGGGCCGACTTGAGCATGGACACCTTGGCAAAGGCATCGCGCAGGCCCTTGGGCGCCTCGGGCTCGCGCAGCGAGGCCAGCAGCTCGCCCACCTCGCGCAAGGCGCCGACGTCCTCGGCACCCATGCCCCAGGCCACCCGGCGGGGCGTGCCGAACAGATTAGTCAGCACCGGCATGCCAGCCTGGCTGCCATGGTGCTGCGCGTTCTCGAACAATAGGGCCGGACCGCCGGCACGCAGTACGCGGTCGCCGATCTCGGTCATTTCGAGACGGGTGGAGACGGGAGCGGCGATGCGCTTGAGTTCCTCTCGGCTCTCGAGCTGGGAGACGAAGTCCCGCAAATCTTTGTATTTCACAAATACCTTATGAATCAGTCGCTTATTTCAAGGGAAAAGGGCGATTTCAGCGCGTTCCAGTGTAGCAGTGTTGTTTCTGGATGTGAGTTTCGAATCGTTCCTGTCCCTGGGGAGGGAGAGGAGGAGAGGTATGTGTCCCCGTACAAATTCTGGTAGACATTGTTACATTTATCCCGATGCTTTGTGGTTAACATGCGCCCTCTCTTCACTTCTACGCAGGAGGTCTCATGACTGATGCGTCAATGGCCGGCTTATTCAGGCGCCTGGCCCAAGGAGTGCACCACCAGCTGGCTGAATGGCTGCGCATTAGTTCCGTCTATCTCGGCATTGCGGTCATCGTCACGGTCAGCATGGGATTTGCCTTGCCCGGTCTGCGCGACCAGGCGCTACAGGTGCACAGAGCCTTGTTGACTGCCCTCGCTCCCGAATCCGCCATGCAGTTCGCGGCGGATAATGATGCCGTTCCCTCTGGCGACAGCGCCGCGACCGTGGCCATGGCCGTGCCGGACGTTTCCGACAGCACTGTCACCACCCTGCCGGGTTCGGTGCGGCATGCGGTCGGCCGTCCGGTCAATGTGGCGGCGATCATCCCTTCCGGGCCACAGGCTCAATCGCTGCGCAGCTATATCTCGCGCAAGTACAAGGTGGCCTATAACGCTACCGAAACGCTGGTCGACACCGCTTTCCGCGTGGCCCACGAGAAAAAGCTCGATCCGCTGCTGGTCCTGGCGGTGATCGCCGTCGAGTCCAGCTACAACCCGATGGCCGAGAGCGCCAAGGGCGCCCAGGGGCTCATGCAGGTGATGCCGCGCATCCACAAGGACAAATTCGTCAACCTGGCCGAACAGGGCAGGGGCAACGCTAATCCGCTGGATCCGGTATCCAACATCATCGTCGGTTCGACCATCCTGCGCGATTGCATCAGTCAGCGTGGCTCCGTGGCCGCTGGCCTGGCTTGCTACGAGGGCACGTCGGTGGACGACGGCTATGCCGAGCGCGTTCAGGCCGAGCGCCGCCGCCTGGCCCTGGCCTCGGGCATGGCGCTGAGCCGCAACAACTGATCCGCCCTGTGACGTTGAAGGGGCGGCCCGCGAGCCGCCCTTATTTTTGTCGGCGGCAGCGCTCCGGGATTCGCCTACAGCAGCCGGCCGATGCGGTGCACGGCCTCCTGCAGCGCCTCCATGCCCACGCAGTAGGAAAAACGCATGGTATGGCGCCCATGCGGCGCCGGGCCATAATCGGCACCGGGCAGGGCCGAGACGCCGGCCTCGCGCAGCAGCCGGTAGGCAAAATCCACGCTGTCCTGGCCCAGCCCGGCGATGTCCGCGTAGACGTAGAAGGCGCCGTCCGGCCTGACCGGAACCGCGATGCCCAGCTTTTCCAGCGCGGGGACGAGGAAGTCGCGGCGCTGGCGGAAGGCCTCGCGGCGTTCCTCGTAGATCGCCATGGCCTCGGGTTCGAAGCAGGCCAGGGCGGCATGCTGGGCCAGCGTGGGGGCACAGATGGCCAGGGCGGCGCCGACCCGCTCGATCAGCTCTACCATGCGTTCGGGCACGATCATCCAGCCCAGGCGCCATCCCGTCATGTGGAAGTACTTGGAGAAGCTGTTGATGACCACCAGGTCGTCGTCCAGCGTCAGGGCCGATTTGACCCGCCCTTCGTAGGACAGGCCCAGGTAGATCTCGTCCATGAGGACGTAACCGCGGCGCGCGCGCACTTCGGCCAGTAGTTCGGCCAGCACGTCGGGGGCGATGCTGGTGCCGGTGGGGTTGCTGGGCGAGGCGACCAGCACGCCGCGAGTGTCGGGACCCCAGTGTTCGCGAACGTCCTGCGCCGTCATCTGGAAGCGATTGGCCGCCGTTGTGGGAACCTGCTTCGGGCGGCCGCCGGCGGCCACGATGAAATTGCCGTTGGCCGGATAGCAGGGGTCGGGCAGCAGAACCTGCGCGCCGCTGTCGACAAGCACGGCGCACGCCAGCATCAGGGCGCCCGAACCGCCGGAGGTGACGATGACGCGGGCCGGGTCGACGTGGGCGCCGAAGTGCTGCGCGTAATAGCGGGCGATGGCTTCGCGCAGCGCCGGGATGCCGGCCGGCGCGCTGTAGGCGCTCAGGCCGGCCCGGGATGCGCGCGCCAGCGCATCGACCACGCTGGGCGGTGCGGTGAAGTCGGGTTCGCCGATGCCCATATTGATGATGGACCTCCCGGATGCGGCCAGCGCCAGGGCCTCCTTGAACAGCGAAACAGCGTGAAACGTGGGAAAAGAGAGGGCGCGGTCGGCAAGCTGGGACATGGAAAACACACGTAAAGCGTAGCGAATGCCGCATTGTAGTCGTGGCTTGCGGCCGGTACCGCGCGCGGGCACATACCTTTTTTCGCGGACTCGGTGTATTGTCCGAGTGCCGCTGACGTGGCGGCGCGTATCGACACCGATCTGCAGGGAGGCATAGGCATGATGCGGAACAGCCAATCTACCCTCTTGCGGCAATTGCGCAAGGGTGGTGCGATCGACTGCGATGGTCTGGACAAACAGGACATGGTCGTCGCCACGCAGGAGTTGGGCCTGTCCTTGCTGGTCGCCGACTGCGATCGCGCCCGCAGCCGCTCGGCCGTGCTGCGCGCCATCGCCAAGGCCGTGGACTTCCCCGAATTCTTCGGCGGCGACATGGACGCGCTCTACGACTGCCTGTGCGATACCGTGTTCGATAATAAATCGGGCGTCGTGCTGTGGCTTTACCGGCTGCATTCGGGCGACCCGGCCCTGGCTGACGATGCCACCCTGATCGACGGCGTATGCGCCGATGTGGTCCAGTTCGCCAGCGAGAACGGTCGCGTGTTTTCCTATGTGATCGAGCACGCCGGCGAGCACCCCGAGGCCGAGCCGGGTGTGGCTGCCGCGCCCTACGGCGAAAGCTAGGAAACGCGTGCGTTCAAACGTGCCGCCGACGCGGCTACCAGCCCAGCAGGGCGCTTGCAGCCGCGATCAAGGCCAGGCCCGCCGTCTCGGAGCGCAGCACCCGCTGGCCCAGGCGCACGGCCTGCGCGCCGGTGCGTCGTGCAGCCTGCAATTCATCCTCCGACCACCCGCCCTCGGGGCCGACCAGCAGACTGAGGTTGGCCTGCGCTCGGCCGGCCAGCGGGGCCAGCGCCTGGGCCAGGGTGGCATCGGCTTCGGGATGGCACAACAGGCGCAGTCCGGCGGCGGGCTGCGCCAGGCAGTTTTCCAGGGACTGGGGGGCGGCGATGTCCATGAGCCGGTTGCGGCCGCATTGTTCGGCCGCGGCCTGGGCGATGCGCTGCCAATGCGCGCGGCGCTTGTCGGCCCGCTCCGCGGAAAGCTGCACCACGCTGCGTCGGGCCTGGACGGGTATCAGCGCCGCGGCGCCTAGTTCCACGGCCTTTTCCACCACCCAGTCCATCTTGTCGCCGCCGGGCAGGCCCTGTACCAGTGTGATGCGGCCCGGCAATTCGGCTTCGCGGGCATCGAAATCGCCCAGGTCGGCCCAGACCTCCTTGTCCTGGATGCGCAGCACCGCCGGGTATTGGCCGCCCGAGCCGTCAAATAGCGTGATGGCGGCGCCGTCGCGCAGGCGCAATACGCGCGCAGCGTGGTGCGCGAGCGCATCGGGCAGGGGCAGGCGCACGCCTGGAGCGAGCGGGACGGGGCAGTAGAAGCGGGGCATGGATGGCCGGAAACGGGTCGATCGGGGCGAGTCCGGCAACGATAACAGGCTGCCGGGGCGGGGCCGGCGCGGGTGGTAAAATCGTGAGCTTTCCCGAGCTTGAATCCGAACTTCCCAGGGCGTGTTCCGAGGGGGTTCCAAGGGGCGGTTCCAACCCCTTGCGGTTCCGGCTTTCACTTCTATGATTCCCGCCTCATGAGCCTGCCCACTTCCTCCGCCATGGCCGACGCCATACGCATTCTTGCCATCGACGCCGTGCAACAAGCCAATAGCGGACACCCGGGCGCACCCATGGGCATGGCCGAAATCGCCCAGGCGCTGTGGACCAAGCACTTGCGCCACAATCCGGCCGACCCGTCCTGGGCCAACCGCGACCGCTTCGTGCTGTCCAACGGACACGGCTCGATGCTGCTCTATGCGCTGCTGCACCTGACCGGCTACGACCTGCCTCTCGAAGAGCTGCAGCGCTTTCGCAAGCTGCATTCCAAGACGCCCGGCCATCCCGAGGTCGGCGTTACCCCCGGTGTCGAAACCACTACCGGTCCGCTGGGTCAGGGCCTGGGCAATGCCGTGGGCATGGCGCTGGCCGAGTCGCTGCTGGCTGCGGAATTCAACCGCCCCGGTCACAAGATCGTCGATCACCACACCTATGTGTTCGTGGGCGACGGCTGTTTGATGGAAGGCATCTCGCACGAGGTCTGTTCGCTGGCCGGCACGCTCAAGCTGTCCAAGCTCATCGCCTTCTACGACGACAACGGCATTTCCATCGACGGCCATGTGCAGCACTGGTTCGCCGACGATACGGCCCTACGCTTCGAAGCCTACGGCTGGAACGTCATCCGCAACGTCGACGGCCACAGCGTTGCTGCGGTCGACGCCGCGGTCGCGGCGGCCAAGTCGCAGAGCCTCAAGCCCACCCTCATCATGTGCCGCACCGTCATTGGCAAGGGCTCGCCCAACAAGGCGGGCACGCATGACGTGCATGGCGCCGCGCTGGGCGAGGCCGAGGTCGCCGCGACCCGTGCCGCGTTGGGCTGGCAGGGCGGCCCCTTCCAGGTTCCGCAACCGGTCTACGATGCCTGGAACGCCCGCGACGCCGGCCTGCGCAGGCAAACCGAATGGCAGATGGCGTTCGACCAATACGCCATCGCCCACCCCACCGAGGCTGCAGAGTTTCTGCGCCGCATGAAGGGCGAATTGCCCCCGGGCTTCATCGAGCGCGTACAGGCCTTCGTCAACCATACCCACAGCAAGGCCGAGACCGTGGCCTCGCGCAAGGCCTCGCAATACGCCATCGCCGAGCTGGTCAACTTGCTGCCCGAGATGCTGGGCGGCTCGGCCGATCTGACCGGCTCGAACCTCACCGACTGGAAGGGCGTGCAGCCGGTGCGCGCCGCCGAGACTGGCGGCGTGGCTTTGGGCCGCCACATCAACTACGGCGTGCGCGAGTTCGGCATGGCCGCCATCATGAATGGCGTGGCGCTGCACGGCGGCTACCTGCCTTTCGGCGGCACCTTCCTGACCTTCTCCGATTACTCGCGCAATGCCATCCGCATGGCTGCCCTGATGAAGCAGCGCGTGGTGCATGTCTTTACCCACGACTCCATCGGGCTGGGCGAAGATGGCCCCACGCACCAATCCATCGAACATGCGGCCAGCCTGCGCCTGATTCCCAACCTCTCAGTCTGGCGTCCTTGCGATACGGTCGAAACCGTCATGGCCTGGGAGGCCGCGGTGCGGCGCCCTGTCAGCACCGGCATGACCGTGCGCGACGGGGGACCCACGGCGCTGCTGCTGTCGCGCCAGAACCTGCCTTTCGTGCCGCGCGACGACAAGACGCGCGCCGCCATTGCGCGCGGCGGCTACGTGCTGCGCGAGGGCAATGCCCCGCTGGCCGTCATCATCGCCACCGGTTCCGAGGTCGGTATCGCGCTGGACGCGCAGGAAATCCTGCGCATGGAGGGTCTGGCCGTGCGCGTGGTGTCCATGCCCAGCACCGACGTCTTTGACAAGCAGAGCGCCCAGTGGAAGCGCTCGGTGCTGCCCGACGGCCTGCCGCGCGTGGCCATCGAAGCCGGCTGCACCTCGGGCTGGTACAAGTACGTGGGCTTGGACGGCGCCGTCATCGGCATCGACCGCTACGGCGAATCCGCGCCCGCCGGCGCCCTGTTCAAGTTCTTCGGGCTGACCGCCGAAAAGGTGGCCGAGACCGTCAAGCGGCTTTTGCAATCTCGCAAGTAATTCAAACTCCCAAGGAGAGCCTGTCATGACCATCCGCGTCGCCATCAACGGCTACGGCCGCATCGGCCGCAATGTGCTGCGTGCCCACTACGAGTCGGGCAAGAAGCACGATCTGGAGATCGTCGCCATCAACGACCTGGGCGATCCCAAGACCAACGCCCACCTGACGCAGTACGACACGGCTCACGGCCGCTTCCCCGGCGAAGTCTCGGTCGACGGCGACTTCATGGTCGTCAACGGCGACAAGATCCGCGTGCTGGCCAACCGCAACCCGGCCGAGCTGCCCTGGGGCGAGCTGGGCGTGGACGTGGTGATGGAATGCACGGGATTTTTCACGTCCAAGGAAAAGGCCGGCGCGCACCTGAAGGGCGGCGCCAAGAAGGTGCTGATCTCGGCCCCCGGCGGCAAGGACGTGGACGCCACCGTGGTGTACGGCGTGAATCAGCAGGTGCTCACCTCGGCCATGACGGTCGTGTCCAACGCCTCCTGCACCACCAACTGTCTGGCCCCGCTGGTCAAGCCGCTGCACGACAAGCTGGGTATCGAGAACGGCCTGATGACCACGGTGCATGCCTACACCAACGATCAGGTGCTGACCGACGTCTATCACGAAGACCTGCGCCGCGCGCGCTCGGCCACGCACAATATGATCCCCACCAAGACCGGCGCCGCCGCCGCGGTAGGCCTGGTGTTGCCCGAGTTGAACGGCAAGCTCGACGGTTTTGCCATCCGCGTACCCACCATTAACGTGTCCATCGTCGACCTGTCCTTCATCGCCAAGCGCGACACGACGGTCGAGGAGGTCAACGCGATCCTGAAGGCTGCCGCGGACGGCGAGCTCAAGGGCATCCTGGCCTACAACACCGCGCCGCTGGTCTCGAGCGACTTCAACCACAACCCGGCCTCCAGCTCCTTCGATGCGACGCTGACCAAGGTATCGGGCCGCCTGGTGAAGGTGTCGTCCTGGTACGACAACGAGTGGGGCTTCTCGAACCGCATGCTGGATACGGCTTGCGCGTTGATGGCGGCCAAGTAGGCTTCGTGCTGATTGGGTGACTTGTCGAATGGCCGGCATGCATGTTTCATGCGCCGGCCATTTTTCTTGATCCATTTAGGTTCTTAATCCGCCGAGGCTGCCCTGCGCAATTCCGATGCTCGCCGCTTCCGCAGCTGCGGATGGCCGCCCCGCGCTTCGGATTGCTCCGGGGGCCTCGGCTCCGTATGGGAGTGATGGGATGTCAAAAGTCCAAACCCTTACCGCGTTGGCCAAGTCCGGCGCGCTGTCCGGCAAGCGCGTCTTCATCCGCGCCGATCTGAACGTGCCGTTCGACGACGCGGGCCATATCACGGAAGACACGCGCATCCGCGCCTCGGTGCCCGGCATTGAGCTGGCCTTGAAGGCCGGCGCGGCGGTGATGGTCACCTCGCATCTGGGGCGCCCCACCGAAGGTACGCTGGGACCCGATGACACGCTGGCGCCGGTGGGCAAGCGCCTGTCCGAGCTGCTGGGCAAGCCGGTGCGGCTGGTGCAGGACTGGGTCGACGGCGGAGTCGATCATATCGGGGTCGCGCCGGGCGAGGTGGTGCTGCTGGAGAACTGCCGCGTCAACAAGGGAGAGAAGAAGAACGACGAGACGTTGTCACGCAAGATGGCCGCCTTGTGCGATGTGTATGTGAACGATGCCTTCGGCACGGCGCATCGTGCCGAGGCCACCACGCACGGCATTGCGCGCTTTGCGCCTATCGCTTGCGCCGGTCCGCTGCTTGAAGCCGAGCTCGAAGCGCTGGGCCGCGCGCTGCACGATCCCAGGCGTCCGCTGGTTGCCATCGTCGGCGGCTCCAAGGTCTCGACCAAGCTGTCCATCCTGCAATCGCTGGCCGGCAAGGTCGACCAGCTGGTGGTGGGCGGGGGTATCGCCAACACCTTCATGCTGGCGGCGGGCTTGCCCATCGGCAAGTCGCTGGCCGAGGCCGACCAGATCGAGCAGGCGCGTGCCGTCATCGACATGATGAAGCAGCGCGGCGCCGCCGTGCCGATCCCGGTGGACGTGGTGTGCGGCAAGCAGTTCAGCCCCGACGCGGCGGCGGTCACCAAGGCCGCCGATGAGGTCCAGGCCGACGACATGATCTTCGACATCGGCCCCAAGACCGCGCAGGTGCTGGCCGATATCATTGCCCGCGCCGGGACCATCGTTTGGAACGGCCCGGTGGGCGTGTTCGAGTTCGAGCAGTTTGCGCACGGCACCGAAACGGTTTCCAAGGCCATCGCCCACGCCGCGGGTTTCTCGATCGCGGGCGGCGGCGACACGCTGGCCGCCATTGCCAAGTACGGCATCGGCGAACAGGTCGGCTACATCTCCACCGGCGGCGGGGCGTTCCTGGAGTTCCTGGAAGGCAAGGTGCTGCCTGCCGTGGCCATTCTGGAAGAACGCGCGGCCTGAACGATCGACGTCCGGCTTGCAGAAATTGGAAAAGGCGATCGTATCGGTCGCCTTTTTTCATTCAGTGCGCCTGCAGCACCAGCTGGGAAAAATCGCAGCAGGCTTGGCACATGCGTGCCACCTCGCCGAGAAAATCGGAGGGGCGGGCAGAGGGGTACATGGCGACGTAATGGATTTTGGGCAATGCCGGCGTTGTCTTGGCCGTGCGCAAGACGCCCTGATCGGTCAGGTGCGACAGGCAGGCCTTGGGCAGGTAGCTGACGCCGAGTCCCGATACGGTCAGGCCGATCTGCGCCACCAGGTTGCTGCAGACGACCGTCTTGGGCGTGTCGATGCCGTGTGTGCGAAACCACTGGCTGTACGAGATGCCCATGCCTGAATCCTTGCCTTGGACGATGACGGTCTGTTGCGCGATCTCGTGCAGCGCAAAGACGCGCTTGGCCGGCATGACGCCGTCGGCGTACATCCAGGCGTTCTCGACCTTGCCCAGGGGCGCTACCGAGTAGCGCGGGTCGGCGAAGACATCGGGCACGATGATCAGATCGATCGTGCGATCCGCGAGCCGCTCGTACAGGGTGCGGCTCAGCCCCACCTCCGGCTCGATCTCCAGTTTCGGGTACCGTTTGCGCAGCCGGTCCGCCAGCATCGGCAGCCAGGTCAGCGCCGTCAGCTCGGTCACGCCCAGCCGCAGCCGATGGAACACCGCTTCCTGTGCGCCCAGCTGCGCCAGCAGGCCGTCGCGCATGTCCAGCATCTGCCGCGCCGTATGCAGAATCTCTTCGCCTTTGGGAGTGAGGCAGGCGGTGCGGCGGCTGCGATCGAATATCTCGAGGTCGAAGCGGCTTTCCAGCTCCTGGATGCGCTTGGAGATGGCCGATTGCGTGGTGTTCAGCCGCAGGGCGGCCGCCTCGAAGCTGCCCAGTTCCGCGATCCAGTACAGCGCTTCAACCTGCTTGAACGTAATCAATTTTCCGGCTCCCTGCGTGGCGCATCCGTTTCTGTCGAATGGGAGAATATTCTATACATGAAAAAAAGTGATGATAAAAGAAATAGAAAATTCGCTTTTGGAAATGAATCAAGATCAGTACGCTTGCGGAAAATGAAAACAAAATGTCTTGTCACGGTGATAGGCAAGGCATCGATATTTTTCGATGGAGCAAAAAAGAGATGGCGATCGGATTTCGGATAGTTGCGCGCGAGCGATGTGTCGACGCAAGCACGGTGGCGCGTTTCAAGGACATTCCCGTGGCCAATATCAGCGATTGCATGTCGCGCATGAGCGCAGGCGGCCCGCGTCTGCGTCCCATGCACGCGGGCGACAAGCTGACCGGCGCCGCGCTGACGGTGAAAACCCGCCCGGGCGACAACCTACTGGTGCACAAGGCCTTGAGTATGGCCGCGCCCGGCGACGTCATTGTGGTCGATGCGGGCGGCGACCTGACCAATGCCATCATCGGCGAGCTGATGGCGGCCATGGCGATCAAGCGCCAGATCGCCGGATTCGTGATCAACGGCGCAATCCGCGACGCCGGCGCGATCCAGCTCGGGCATCTGCCTGTCTACGCGGCCGGCGTCACGCATCGAGGCCCTTACAAAGACGGCCCGGGCGAAATCAATGTTCCGATTTCGCTGGACGGCATGATCGTCCACCCGGGAGACCTGATTTGCGGCGACGAAGACGGTGTCGTCTGCGTGCCGGTCGACCAGGCGCAGATCCTGTATCAATTGGCCAAGGCCAAGCATGACGCCGAGCAAGGCATGATGACGGCGATTGCCCAGGGCCGCGACGATCGCTCCTGGGTCGATGCGGCGCTGGTCCGCCTGGGCTGCGAAATCCGGAGCTGACGCCGATGCGCCCGCTGCGCCAGGCCATTCATTCTTTCAACCAAGGGGTATAAAAATCATGTCCAAAAAAAGTGGATTCAAGGCAGTTTGCGCAATTTCGTTCGCCTGCATCACCGCGCTGGGCTGCGCCGGTTCGGCCAGCGCCCAGAACGATGCCGACGGTTTCGTGATCAACAAGGGAATCGCCCAGGCCGCGCCCGACGCAGCGGCGATTGCCGCGCTGCCCAAGGAAATCAAGGAAAGGGGCTATCTGACCATCGGCGGCGAGACCACGCTGCCGCCCTACCTTTTCCGGCAGGACGACGGCATTACCGGCATCGAATCCAGCTTCATGCAGGCCCTGGGCCAGGCGCTGAACCTGCACATCAAGCTCATCAACACCGATTTCGGCTCCATGGTGATCGGCCTGACCTCCGGACGCCTGGACGTGGCCATGTCCGACTTCTCGGATACCGCCGAGCGGGAAAAACAGGTCACCTTCATTGATTACACGAAGACCGGCCAGCAGCTGATCGTCGCCAAGGGCAACCCCAAGAACATCCACTCGGTGGCGGACCTGTGCGGCACCACTGCGGGCGGACCTACCGGCAGTCTTTCGCTTGCCATCGCGCAGAAGCAATCCGAGGCCTGTACCCAGGCCGGCAAGCCTGCCGTGAGCGTGCAGAGCTATCCTTCGGCCAGCGCGTCGGAACTGGCCCTGCGCACCGGGCGGATCGATACGATGGGCATCGACTACGCCATCGCGGCCAATATCGTCAGCGCTTCGGGCGGCAAGGCTGAATTGACCGGCGATCTGTTCGAGCCCGGCTATCACGGCGCGGCCGTGAACAAGAACAATGAACCGCTCTCCAAGGCTTTGCTGCTCGCGTTCCAGGGTATTGCGAAACAGGGCATAGACAAGCAGATCCTCGAGCACTACGGCGTGCCGCAAATGCGCATCGACGCCCCGAAGATGAATGCCATGGCGGGGCAGCAATAAGGCATCGCGTTCGAGTCAACACGGCGGCGCAGGGGCGGGGGGCATCCTATCGGGGGCCTTCCTTGCCGGCGTCGCGGTAACAAGCGTCGCTCGACGCATCAGGCGAGCGCGAGGGATCCATCCATGGCAAACAAAGACGACCGCAAGCGGCCGCTGCGCATTGTGCGCAGCAAGCATCCGGTTCAGATCGCGACCGGGGGCCTGGTCGCGATATTTCTGCTTTCGTTCATTTTTCACATCGCCGACAACAAAAACATGCAATGGCCCATGGTCGGCCATTACCTCTTGGACAAGCATGTGTTGTCCGGCGTGCGCGTCACGCTGCTGATGACCGTCGTCTGCCAGATACTGGCAGTAGCCATAGGTACCGTGATTGCGATCATGCGCTTGTCCAGGAGCCGCATCTTCTCGGCCATCGCCAATGGCTATCTATGGTTCTTCCGCGGCACGCCGCTCCTGGTGCAGCTGATCTTTTGGTACAACCTGGCCGCGCTGTTTCCGGTGCTGTTCCTGGGCGTGCCTTTCACGGGCCTGGGCGTCATGCTCAAGACCAATGCGGTGATATCCGGGTTCACCGCCGCCATCGTGGGTTTCTCGCTGCATGAAGGCGCCTATATGGCCGAAATCGTGCGCGCGGGCATCATGTCGGTCGACCCGGGGCAGCGGGAGGCGGCCATCACCACGGGCATGACCGAGGCCCAGGCCATGCGAAGAATCATTCTGCCCCAGGCGATGCGGGTCATCGTTCCGCCGACGGGCAATCAGGCGATCAACCTGCTCAAGGCGACCGCGCTGGTGGCCTTCATCTCCGGCGGCGACCTGCTGAGCAACGTCCAGGATATTTACGCGGTCAATTACGCGGTCATGCCGCTGCTGGTCGTGGCCACGATCTGGTACCTGGCACTCGTTACCGTCGCGACCCTGGGGCAGTACTACCTTGAGCGCGCCATAGGAAAAGGGTATGCCAGGCGCGGGGGCGGCAAGAGCGAGGCGACGATGAACGTGGACAGGGATATCGCATGATGATGACCGAATCTAAAACCCCGGTGGTGGAGATCGTCGACGTCAAGAAACGATTCGGCGACAAGCTCGTGCTCAACGGCATCAACCTGGACGTCATGAAAGGGGAGGTGGTCGCCATCCTCGGCCCTTCCGGCTCCGGGAAATCCACGCTACTGCGCTGCGTCAACCATCTGGAAGAGATGACCAGCGGCTCGATCAAGGTGTGCGGCGATTACATCGGCTACGAACGGGTCGGCGACACGCTCAAGGAAGTGTTCGGCAGGCGTCTTGCCAGGCAGCGCCAAAAAGTGGGCATGGTGTTCCAGCACTTCAATCTCTACCCCCACAAGACCGCGCTGCAGAACGTCGTGGAGGGGCCGATACACGTGCTCAAGACGCCCCGGGACCAGGCCTTGGCCCGCGGGCGCGAGCTGCTGCGGCGCGTCGGCCTGGCCGAGCGCATGGACGCCTATCCCGCCGAATTGTCCGGCGGCCAGAAGCAGCGGGTCGCGATCGCCCGGACGCTGGCGATGAATCCGGAAGTCATCCTGTTCGACGAGCCGACTTCCGCGCTGGATCCGGAACTGGTCAATGAAGTGCTCAACGTGATGAAAGAGGTGGCATCCCTGGGCATATCCATGCTCGTGGTGACGCACGAGGTCGGCTTCGCGCGCGAGGTATGCAGCCGCGTGGTCTTCATGGCCGACGGCAACATCGTGGAGCAAGGCCCCGCGCATCAGGTCATCGATGCCCCCAGGGAACAGAGAACCCGCGAGTTTCTCGGGGTCGTGCCCAGAAAAGCAATGGAGAAGTGAATTGAACCAAGCTCTACACTCGATTTCATCGGATGCGGTGCAGCGCATCCGTAGCCAGTCCCTGCGGGGCAAGAACCTGATCCCGGGCGTCACCGACAAAATCTCGCTTGCCATCGGAGAACCGGATTTCGGCACGCCCCAGGCGGTCATCGACGCTCAGGTACAGGCGCTCGGCGCCGGTTATACCCATTACTCCCCGCAAGAAGGGCGTTGCGAGCTCGTCGATGCGATCCTGGCGAGCGCGGTCGCCGTTTCGGGCAGGGCGTTCTCGTCCGAAAACATATTGGTCACCCACGGCGGTTCGGCCGGCCTGACTGCCACGATACTGGGGCTCATCAATCCCGGCGACGTGGTGCTGCTGGAAGACCCGACCTATTCCCTCTATTTGGATGGGATCAATATGGCCGGCGCCAGCGTGAGGCGCTTTTCCAGGGGCGAGGACGGAGCCTTCGATTTCGACGGCATCGACCGTGACGCCAAAGGCGCCAAGTTGATCATTCTGTGCCACCCGTCCAATCCGACCGGCGCCGTGATCAGCCGCGGCGAATGGGCCTCGTTTGCCGACATCGTCACGCGCAACGGCCTGCTCCTGCTGTGCGACGAGGCCTACGAGGGGCTTACCTACGGCGATTCTCCCTTCGTGTCGGCGCTCGATATCGACGGCCTGAGCGACCATTTGATTGTCAGCCGCACTTTTTCCAAGAAATACGCCATGACCGGCTGGCGGCTGGGCTACCTGGTCGGCGAGCCGCGCTTGATTGCAGCGGCCTCCACGGTTCACCGCACCTTCAACGGCGCCATCAATTCGGCCAATCAGATCGCCGGCGCCACCGCGCTGCGCCAGGCGGGAGAAGAAGCGGAAAAGATGCGGCGCAGCTTTCATAGGCGGCGCGATCTCATGGAATCGTGCCTGAGCAAGATTCCCTCCATACGGTTCCGGCGTCCCGAAGGCGCTTTCTATTTCTGGCTGCATTATCCGGCCAGCCTGGGCAACTCGTCCGACCTTGCCGCCACGGCCGCGCAGGCCGGCGTCATGGTCAGGCGCGGCGAGGAGTTCGGCGCCAGCGGCAAGCATGCGCTCAGGTTGTCATATGCGACCGACGAGGCATCCATCGTGCAAGGGGTCGAGCGACTGGGTCGCGTACTGACGTGATGAAAAAGAGGAGACAAAATCATGTTCAAAATAAAACACGCTAAATGCTCCAGATCCTTCAAAGGTGCCGTTCTGTTCGCGGCGCTGTCGCTTTACTGGAGCGGCGCGTCCTGGGCGGCGCCGGCGGCAAGCCCCGCGACGCAGGCGGCCGGCGCCACGCCCGGCATAACGGAGTCCGGGCTCAACGTCTGGACGGTCCGATCGACGCCTCTGACGGCATCGATCGCCGTCGATCGCAAGGCGCATGACGCGCTTGCGCAAGCGATCAAAGACAAGGGGTTCCTGAGCATAGGCGTCATAACCGACGAGCCGCCCTTCATCTTTACGCCCAATGGCAAACTGCAGGGCGTCGATGTCGATATGGTGGGGGGCCTGGCGCGGGCGTTGGGAATCAAGATCCGGCTCGAAAAGACCTCGTTCGACGCGATGATTCCCGGCCTGCAGTCAGGCCGGTTCGACGTGGCCATGGGAGATTTCACCGACACGAGCGCACGCGAGAAGGTAGTGGATTTCGTCGATTATCTTGGAAACGGGCAAACCGTGATCACGCGCAAGGGCGAGACCCGCGACTTCTCCAAGCCGCTGGATCTATGCGGATTCTCGGTGTCCGCGCCCAAAGGCAGCCTGTCGGCCAAGCTGATGACGGAACTCTCGGATATCTGCACGGGCAAAGGACTCAAGCCCATCGACATCAAGACTTTCCCAGGCAGCGCGCCCGGGATCCTGGCGCTGGAGATTGGGCGCGTCGACGCGGTCCCGGTCACGTATGCCATTGCGACCTATCTCGTGAAGCTGCATCCGGACAAATACACGCTTACGGACAATCTTTTTTATCGCAGCTACAAGGGCGCGGCCATTCTTAAAGGCCAGAAGGCGCTTTTGAACGCGCTGACCTTTGCGTTCCAAGCGGTCGTCAGCAGCCCGAACTACAACCAGATCATGGCCCATTGGAACCTTGGGAAAGTGAAGATCGACAAGGTTTACGTCAACGTGCCAGGGGAACCGCTGAACAAGTCCATAAAGTAAGCGGTCTGCGCATAAACCGGCCCGACGCGCCGCTCAGGCGGACTTCTTGCGGCGAACCGCCTTGGCGGGAGCGGCGTCCGCCGCCTGGGCATCGGCCTTGGCGATCGACAGCGGCGTGATCTTCAGGCCGTTGCCGCTGGGAATGCGCTCGGCGGCGTTTTCTTCGGCGTGCCGGGCCGCCGTCTCGAATACGTGCTCCATCTCGCGCAGGCTGGTCCTGGCCCGTTCGTTCAGCGGCTGTGCGGCCTCAAGCACTTCCTTCATCGAAGCCAGCATTCCGCGGATGTCTTCGGCCGTGGCCTTGGACAGCATCTTGGGCATGGCGCGCAGCGATCCGGCCGGGTCCAGGTGCATCACCATGGTCTGTTCGCGCATCAGCTCCTTGAACCGCTCCAGCGTGGCCACGGACTGGCCGTCCTTGGTGCGCAGGCGGCGAATGACGGCGAAGCTGCGTTCGTCCAGAGCGCCTTCCGAGCCGATCACATACAGCAACATGCGGATCGCCGCGCGGTGCAGGCCGCCCACCGTCACCAGCCTGTGCAGTTCAGTCTTGCGTCGGGCCAGGAAATCGCGGTGCTCGGGAGAGACGCCGGGGTGTTCGCGCGCGGGGCGGTCCGTTGCGGCCAGGCCTGACCAGGCCTGCACCAGCGGCGAACCGTAGATGTTCATGAACAGGCGTTCCTGGGTCGAATCGCGTATTTCCTGGTAGATGTCCAGGCTGGCCTCGATCCAGTCCGACGCCATGTTCTGTGCCAACAGAAAGGGGTTGTCCGCCGGCGCGGGCTGGCGCTGCCCGCGCACCGCATCGGCCAGCTCGGCCACCGGCGCAACCATGGGATTCTGGTCGGAGATCAGCTCGTAGGGCAGGCGCAGCGGATGCATGTGCTGCATCCACTGGGCCGCTTGCGGCGTGACAGCGGCGCGTACCCAGGGCTGCACGAAGTTGCGGTATAGGCCCAGGTTCAACTGCGAGATGCGCGAGGCCACGGCAAAGCGCTTGTCGTCTTCGGGGATCTCCTGGACGATCTGGCGTATGTCGTCCAGAGTCCGGTTCTCGACCGTCATCACGTAGTCGCCGGCGGTTTCAGCGTTGGGCGTATCGGCGGTGCGCTCTTCGAACTCGGCCTGGTAGATGCCGGGCGGCAGCACATCGATCATGTCGATGTTGCTGGCGAACTCCTGATGCTCCTTGCGGGCCACGTTGCCCGAGACGAAGATGCCCAGGTGGCCGATGCTTTCGTGAACGGCATAGACGATGGTCTGGCCGTGGGCCTGGATTTCGCCGTCGTTCTGGTACAGGTCGGTGATCCAGCCCAGCGCCTGCGGCGGGGGCGTGATGTTGTCGCCCTTGGAGCAGAACACGATGATGGGCGACTGGATGTTGCGCAGATCGATGCGGATGCCGTCGGACGTCACCAGCCTGGCCGTGGCCAGGCGGTTGCCCACGAAAAGGTTGTCGACGATGTATTGGATCTCCGGGCCGTTCAGGTATACGTGGCCGCCCCACCACCTCTCGAAGCCGAGATAGCGCTTGGCCTCGGTGTCGATGTTGGCGTACAGGTTGAACTGCTTGGTCCAGAGCGTATTGGCCGGGTTCATGTGCTCGAAGTTCTGCACCAGCCAGGCGCCGTCGAAAGTGCCATGTCCCAGGTCGCTGGCCATCGCGGTCAGCCAGCTGCCGCCCAAGAGGCCGCCTGCGTAACGCATGGGGTTCTTGCCGCGCCAGCCGGCCCAGTACGAAAGCGGCGCGCCGGCGATGATGATGGGGCCGAACAGCTCGGGCCGCATGGCCGCCGTCATCATGATCTGCCAGCCCGCCTGGCAGTTGCCCACCACGACAGGTTTGCCTTCGGCCTGGGGGTGCAGGTCGATGATGTGTTCCAGAAAGCGCGCCTCGGCGCGCATCACGTCTTCCACCGTCTGCGTTTCGGTGGGGTGGGGCAGGAAGCTGGCGAAGTAGCAGGGGTGGCCGGCGCGTATGGCCACGCCGATTTCGCTCTCGGGTTTGAAGCCGCCGATGCCCGGGCCGTGGCCGGCGCGCGGGTCTACAACCAGGAAAGGGCGCTTGATCGGATCGGTCGGCACGTCCTTGGGCGGGGCGATGCGCAGCAGGCTGTAGTTGACCGGGCGCTCGAAGGTGCGGCCGTCCAGAACGACTTGCGAATCCATGGACAGCACGTTGGGCGCCTTCTTGGCGATGTGCTTGCGATATTGGTTGCCGCGCTGGCGCATCACGTCGGTGTACAGCACCCCGCGCTGCCAGGCATCAATGCCGTATTGCCAGGCGGCCATCAAGGGATTGAGGACGGGGTCGGCAAAGGCAGGCTTGGGCGCGGCGGGGGAGGGGGATGCGGGTGCTGCCATGGCAGTCTCCTGGAGGGGGCGGCCGGTCTGGACGGACCGGCACGCCAGGTGTCTGCTTGGATTACACAGCAATTCATGTTGCGATGCAACATGAGCGAATTTTCAGGCAATCCCGACCGCTCCCCCAGCGCGACACAAGGTGCCGCTCAGAGCGCGAGCTTTTTCTGCCAGAACATGGCTCGACCTGTTTCTTCCTTTAATATGTAGCCTTCATAGCCCATTTTCTGGTAAAGCGACTTGGCGGGAAGGTTTCCCTCCAATACTTCCAAGGTCAGCTTGCAGCACCCCATGGCCCGGGCCCGGTCTTCCAGCGCAGCCAGCAGGCACTGGGCGATACCCTGGCCGCGAAAGCGCGCCGACACCATGAAGTCGTGCAGATTCACCAGCGGCTTGCAGGCGAAAGTGGAAAAGCCTTCCAGGTAGATGGCCAGGCCAGCCGGTTGGCCGTCGATCCGGGCCACCAGGGCGTGAGCCCAGGGGCGCGCGGCCAGCGAAGCGGCAAGGTTGTCGCGCGTGTAGGCGGGCAGGGGTTCGCCGCCGCCCATATCGCCGCTGGCGTATTCGTCGAGCAGCGCGACCACAATGCGGCCGTGCTCGGGGTTCTTGAAATCGATGTCAATGATGTCCAGCATGAGATTTCCTGAAATGTTTCCCGGGATTTTATGATTACGCCATGACCGCCACCACCGCATCCGCCCCGGCGCGCATCGAGCGCCATCATCCCGACGAACTGGTCGTCGGCCTGGTTTCCATTTCCGACCGCGCATCGAGCGGCGTCTACGCCGACCAGGGCCTGCCCGCCCTGACCCAATGGCTGGGTACGGCGCTGGACTCGCCCTGGCAGGCTGTGGAGCGCCTGATTCCCGATGAGGCGGCCGGCATCGCGGCCACGCTGGTCGAGCTGGTGGACCGCTGCGGCTGCGACCTGGTGCTGACCACGGGCGGCACCGGCCCGGCGCGGCGCGACGTCACGCCCGAGGCCACGCTGGCCGCAGGCACCCGGGAAATGCCGGGCTTTGGCGAGCAGATGCGCCAGATCAGTCTGAAGTTCGTGCCGACGGCCATCCTGTCGCGGCAAGTGGCGGTGATCCGCGAAACCGCCGGCCACGCGGCGCTCATCATCAACCTGCCGGGCCAGCCCAAGGCCATACGCGAGACGCTCGAGGGCTTGCGCGGCGAGGACGGCGGCGTGCAGGTTCCCGGCATTTTCGCTGCCGTGCCGTACTGCATTGATCTGATCGGCGGGCCGTATGTGCAGACCCGGCCCGAGGTGGTCAAGGCCTTCCGGCCCAAATCGGCCGTGCGCGACGCGTAGCTGGGGCCTGTCGGCGCTGCGGCTGGACCCCTAGGCTGCTTTCTTCTGCTCGTCCAGGTTGATCTGGGCGCAGAGTGTGCCGTATAGCCGTTCGGCATAGCTCAAGGCGTGGGTGGTCTGCTGGTGCAGGCGCTGCTGCTCGTCCAGGCACCTGTCGTACTTGGCGCGCGCCTGGACGTAGGTCAGCCCGGTATTGCGCAGGCTGTTGATGAACGGAATGCGCGAACGGCGCAGCTGGCGCAGGCCCCGCTCGCCCCGCTCGAACGAGCGGCGCGCCGAGGCCAGGCGGTCGGCCGCCAGGCGCAGTGCTTCGCTCGGAAGAATGGGGGGAGAAGTCGCCATGGGGGAATTCTATCCGGCCCCGGGCGTGCGTCATAGGCCGGGAATCGACCGAAAACGCCCCTCAAATCGCTGCGGC
This sequence comes from Bordetella sp. FB-8, assembly GCF_000382185.1. NCBI lineage: Bacteria > Pseudomonadati > Pseudomonadota > Betaproteobacteria > Burkholderiales > Alcaligenaceae > Bordetella > Bordetella sp. FB-8. The sequence goes on from NZ_KB907784.1 coordinate 2,286,455, forward strand.
GCGGCGCCGGCGTCTTCGAGCGGGCAACGTATGCTCACAAAATAAACAGCCTGCGCATTGCGGTTGTTGCCCCGGCGCTGCCCGATGGGAAAAACATTTCCGCTGGCGCCCGGTAAAATCCGGGGTAAATCGCGGATGCGCTTCCCATCCATTAAAAAAACCCAATCCAGGAGATCCTTCCATGGCCCTCGTTTCCATGCGCCAGCTGCTCGATCACGCGGCCGAGCACGGCTACGGCATTCCCGCCTTCAACGTCAATAACCTGGAACAGGTCCAGGCCATCATGGAGGCCGCCGCCGAAACCGACAGCCCGGTGATCATGCAGGCCTCGGCCGGTGCGCGCAAATACGCGGGCGAGGGCTTTCTCAAGCTGCTCATCCAGGCCGCGGTCGATACGTATCCCCATATTCCCGTCGTCATGCACCAGGATCATGGCCAGTCGCCCGACGTGTGCCAGGGCGCCATCGACCTGGGCTTTTCCAGCGTGATGATGGACGGCTCGCTGATGGCCGACGGCAAGACGGTCGCCAGTTACGAATACAACGTCGAAGTCACCCGCAAGGTGGTCGACGTGGCCCATAAGGCCGGCATCACCGTCGAAGGCGAACTGGGCGTGCTGGGTTCGCTCGAAACCATGAAGGGCGACAAGGAAGACGGGCACGGCGCCGAAGGCACCATGACGCGCGAACAGTTGCTGACCGACGTCGAGCAGGCCGCCGATTTCGTCAAGCAGACCCAGTGCGATGCGCTGGCCATCGCCATCGGCACCTCGCACGGCGCCTACAAGTTCTCCAAGAAGCCCACCGGCGACATTCTGTCGATCCAGCGCATCAAGGAAATCCACGCGCGCATCCCCAACACGCACCTGGTGATGCACGGTTCCTCGTCGGTGCCTCAGGACCTGCTGGCCGAGATCCGCCAGTTCGGCGGCGACATGAAGGAAACCTACGGCGTGCCGGTCGAGGAGATCCAGGAAGGCATCAAGCACGGCGTGCGCAAGATCAATATCGACACCGACATCCGCCTGGCCATGACCGGCGCGATCCGCCGCTTCTTCGCCGAGAACCCGTCCAAGTTCGACCCGCGCGAATACCTCAAGCCCGCCAAGGCCGCGGCCAAGGCGATCTGCGTGGCGCGCTACCAGCAGTTCGGCACCGCCGGCAACGCCAGCAAGATCAAGGCGATCACGCTGGTCGACATGGCCGCGAACTACGCCGCCGGCAAGCTGGCCCAGGTCATTCAGTAAGCGTCGGCGGCAGGGGGCTAAAATCCCTTGCTTCGTTTTCCCGGCCCCGGTTGTTCTTCGAGCCGGGGCCCGTTCTTTCCAGGATAGACCTTCCCGTGACCACCGCCTTGCATCAATCCACCATCAAATCCCTGCCCCTGCTGGGTCGCGGCAAAGTGCGCGACATGTACGCCGTGGGCGAGGACAAGCTGCTTATTGTCGCGTCCGACCGCATCTCGGCTTTCGACGTGATCCTGGATGACCCGATTCCGGGCAAGGGCCAGGTGCTGACCGAGCTCACCGAGTTCTGGCTCAAGAAGCTGGGGCATCTCATCCCCACGCACGTCACCGGCATCAAGCCCGAAGACGTGGTGGCGGCCGACGAGATCGAGCAGGTGCGCGGCCGCGCCATGGTGGTCAAGCGTCTGAAGCCCGTGCTGGTCGAAGCGGTGGCGCGCGGCTACCTGATCGGTTCGGGCTGGAAAGACTACCAGGCCACCGGCGCCGTCTGCGGCATCACGCTGCCCGCGGGCCTGAAGCAGGCCGGCAAACTGCCCCAGCCCATCTTCACACCGGCTGCCAAGGCCGAGTTCGGCACGCACGACGAGAACGTCGACTTTGCCCACGTGGTCAACGAGGTCGGTCAGGCCACGGCCGAGAAGATCCGCGACATCACGCTCAAGCTCTATGCCGAGGCGTCCGCGTTCGCGGCCACCAAGGGCATCATCATTGCCGACACCAAGTTCGAGTTCGGCCTGGACGACAAGGGCGTGCTGCATCTGATGGACGAAGTGCTGACGCCCGATTCTTCGCGCTTCTGGCCGGCCGACGGCTATCGCGAAGGCATCAGTCCGCCCTCGTTCGACAAACAGTTCGTGCGCGACTGGCTCGAAACCCAGCCCTGGGACAAGACGCCGCCCGCGCCGCGCCTGCCCGAGGACGTGCTGAAAAAAACGGCCGCCAAATATCGCGAAGCGCTGGACCGCCTGACGGCCTGAGGCTCGCATTCGATGCGATCAGGCCGGCGCCTGTCGGGTCGGACGGATCTTCCGCCTATTCCGTTCACGCGGTTGCGGGTTTTTCGTTCTGTTACCTATACTTCCGAAGATCGAAAAATACGAAGAAAAAGGAGAGGGCGGAACATGATGATGCTGTTTCCCTTGCTGACCGCAATGCTGGCCATCTGCTACGGCATTCGGGGCAGGCGGCCTGCCTGCGTTGTCTTCTGGCTGCTCACGCTGGGCTTGTGCGTGGCCTGGGCCTGCGCAAATATCGACGGTCCTCACCTGCCGCTGGCGCTGTAAGGGGCGGGCATGGCTCTATTTCTGGAAAGTCCCGGCCATGGCTCCCGCCAGATCAACGCCCTGGTGCTGCTCCTGGTCTGCATCGGCCTGGTCTTCTCGCTGGTTTGGCAAGGCCTCTCGGCGGGCTATGCCTGCCCGCTGTGTACTTTGCAGCGCATGGCGCTGGTCCTGGCGGGCGTGGGCCTGCTGCTCAACGTGCGCCTCGGTCCGTCGCCACTGCACTACGCCATGACCATCACGTCGGCCTTGGCCGGTCTTGCTATCTCGGGTTGGCTGACCCTGCTGCTGCCCACCGAGTCGGGTGGCAGGTTTCTCATGGGCCTGCGACTGCATAGCTGGGCCTTCCTGGTCTTTGGCGTGCTGGTGGCATTTGCGTTGCTGATGCAGACCCTGGACCGCCGCTGGGGCGACAATGCGCTCAAGCGCACCACGTCCCTGCTGGGCACCATCGTGATGGGCCTGTTCCTGGTGACGGCGTTGGCCAGCGCTTTAGGCACCAGCATGGACTGCGGCGTGTCGGCCTGTTTGAAGAGCCTCGCAACCACCTTGTGATAGGTTTTGCGACCTTGGCGGCTTAGCAACTCCAGCCAGCCCGCGGACAACGTTCAGCCCTCAAGCCGCCAACAATCCCCGCCCCTTGAGCTTCTCAAGCACCCGCACCGGCGCCAGCTCGGCATAGCTCAAGGCCGTCAGCGGCAACTGCCAGGTCTGCTCGAGCATGAACTGTCCGCTCAGGGCCGCATGCGATACCTGGTCCGAAAAACACACCCAGGTGCTGCCGGGCATGAAGTCCACCTGGGTCCAATCGCCTTCCTGCTGATAGCGCGTGTCGCGCTTCATCGCGTCGTGCATCTGCAGCATCAGGTGGTCGTATTCGGTGCGTCGCTGCTTGGTGATGCCGGCCTGGTGCATGAGTCCGGCCAGCCAGGGGCGCCAGGGCTTGTCCATCGTGGGCAGATAGCGCCGCGCGGCCGCCTCGAAGGGCCCGCCCACGCGCCAGGTGCGCGGCTTGCCGTTGGGGTTGATGTTGGTGAACACGCGCAGGATGCGCTCGCCGTGCAGGGGGCGCGAGGGAAAGGCATCGACGTGCAGCAGCCGGTCGTCCTTGCGCCACGAGGGATGCCAGGTGCCGATGGCATGCAGGCGCAGGCTGGTGGCCGGTCCGTGGCGGCTAGCGCGGTAGCCGGGAAACAAGGCATCGAGCAAGGCGCTGGTCGAATCGAGATAGCGCTGCAGGATGCCCTGTACGCGCTCGCGCGCCGCGCCCGCGGCGACGGTGCCGGCCAGCCCCTTGGGGGTGAGGCTGATGTTCTTGCGCTTGGGGTCGGTGTACTTGGGGTCGAGCAGGCTGCCCTCCTCGGGCGACAGCGCAAAACCCAGGTGCGGGAAATGCAGCACCCGGCCCTGCTCGAGCGCGCGCAGCGCCTGCGTCGACAGGGTCGCGGCCTCGGGCGCGCGCCAGTCTTGAAGGGGCAGTTCGAGGATGGAGTCGGTGGATGGGGCAGTGGCGCTCATGGCGGGTAAAATCCAGGTTTTCCGGTCGGCAGCCCTTTGCGCCGGGCCGCCCAGGCATCACTCGAACTTTACCCCATGGCCAAGACAGACTCGACTTCCCGCGCAAAGCCCGCAAAACCCGCGACTGCGGCCGCAGCAAAACCCAGGTCGGGCGCCAAAGCCGCACCAGCCCCGGTGGTCGGCGTTGTCATGGGATCTTCCAGCGATTGGGAAGTCATGCAGAACGCGGTCGCCATGTTGCGCGAGTTCGGCGTACCCTGCGAGGCCCGGGTCATCTCGGCGCACCGCATGCCCCAGGATATGGCGGACTACGGCGCGGCCGCGACCGGCCGGGGCCTGCGCGCCATCATCGCCGGCGCCGGCGGCGCGGCCCACCTGCCGGGCATGATGGCGGCGCTGACCGCCGTGCCGGTGTTCGGCGTGCCGGTGCCGTCCAAATACCTGCGCGGCGAGGATTCGCTGCTGTCGATCGTGCAGATGCCCAAGGGCATTCCCGTGGCGACCTTCGCTATCGGCGAAGCCGGCGCGGCCAACGCGGCCCTGCACGTTATCGCCAACCTGGCCACCACCGACGCGGCGCTGCGCCGCAAGCTGGTGGCCTTTCGCGCGCGCCAGACCGACGCGGCGCGCGCCATGAAATTGCCCGGAGCCTGAGATGCCCGAGCCATCGATTGATCCCATCGCGCCGGGCGGCTGGCTCGGCCTGCTCGGCGGGGGGCAACTGGGCCGCATGTTCTGCCATGCCGCGCAAAGTCTGGGCTACAAAGTTGCCGTGCTGGACCCGGCCGCCGAGGGTCCCGCAGCCATGGTGGCCGACCGCCACATCCAGGCCGCCTACGACGATGCCGCGGGCTTGGCCGCGCTGGCCGAGCTTTGCCGGGCCGTGACCACCGAATTCGAGAACGTGCCGGCCCAGAGCCTGCGCATGCTGTCGGCGCGCTGCCGCGTCAGCCCGGCCGCCGACGCCGTGGCCATCGTGCAGGATCGAATCGCCGAGAAGGCCTTCATCGCCGCGCAAGGCATCGCGGTGGCGCCGCACCTCGCGGTGCGCGAAGAGGGCGATCTGCGCCACGCGCCCGACGCGCTTTTCCCCGGCATACTCAAAGTGGCCCGCCTGGGCTACGACGGCAAGGGCCAGGCGCGCGTGAAGACCCGCGACGAGGCCCTGGCCGCCTTTGCCCAATTCCAGGGCGTGCCGTGCGTGCTGGAAGCGCTGTTGCCGCTGGACTACGAGATTTCGGTCGTGCTGGCTCGCGGCTTCGACGGCCAGGACGTGGCCTATCCCGTGTCGCGCAACGACCATCGCGACGGTATCCTGGCCGTCTCCACCGTGGTCGGCGACGCCGATCCTTCGCCACATCGCGAAGCGGCCACGCAAGCGGCGCGCGCCATCGCCCGGGGCCTGGGCTACCACGGGGTGTTGTGCGTGGAATTCTTCGTACTGCAGGACGGCCGGCTGCTGGTCAACGAGATCGCGCCGCGCCCGCACAACAGCGGCCACTACAGCATTGACGCCTGCGTCACCAGTCAGTTCGAACAGCAGGCGCGCGTCATGGCCTGCCTGCCTTTGGGCAGCACGCGCGTGGTGGCGCCTTCGGTCATGCTCAACATCCTGGGCGACATCTGGTTCACCCGCGGCCGCGGCTCGGCGCGCGAACCCGACTGGGCCGCCGCACTGGCGGCATCGGGCAGCGCCAAGCTGCACCTGTACGGCAAGCGCGAAGCACGCCCTGGTCGCAAGATGGGCCACGTCACCATCGTCGGCCAGACGCTGGCCCAGGCCCAGGCCGACGCGGCCCGCGTGGCCGCGGCGCTGGGCATGTCCGCGTTTTGACCGAGCGTGCAATGAACAGCAAGGCGGCTGCGCAGCCTGTCCCGTCCCAGCAGGAAATCGACCGCGCGGCGCGCTGCCTGGCCGAAGGCGGGCTGGCGGCCTTTCCTACCGAAACCGTCTACGGCCTGGGCGCGGACGCCGAGAACCCGCAGGCGGTCGCGCGCATCTATGCCGCCAAGGGACGTCCGGCCAACCATCCCGTCATCGTGCACATCGCGCCCGAAGGTGATGTGGACTATTGGGCCGCGCAGGTGCCCGACCAGGCGCGCAAACTCATGCAGGCCTTCTGGCCCGGGCCCCTGACGCTGATTCTCAAGCGCGCGCCGCATATCCCCGATACCGTCAGCGCAGGACAGGACAGCGTGGGACTGCGCTGCCCGTCGCATCCCGTGGCGCAAGACCTGCTGCGGGCCTTCGCGGCGCTCAAGCCCGGCGGGCAAGGGGGGGTGGCTGCGCCTTCGGCCAACAAGTTCGGCCAGGTCTCGCCGACGCTGGCCGAGCACGTGCGCGGGGAGTTTCCCGATGAGGTCGCGCAGGGCATGCCCGTGCTCGACGGCGGCGCAGCCGAGGTCGGCATCGAATCGACCATTCTCGATCTGTCGCGCCTGGACCAGGGCGTGGGCGCCGTGCTGCTGCGGCCGGGGCACATCAGCGCCGTGCAGATCGCGGCGGTCTTGGGTCAGCCCGTGCATAGCCCCGATGCCGCCGCGCCGCGCGCATCGGGCACGCTCAAGGCACATTACGCGCCGCATACGCCGCTGGAGCTGATCGATGGCGCGCGCCAGGCGCGCGCTTTGCGCGGAGAAGGTTTGCCCGACGGCCGCTGCGTGCTGGTCAGCTATGACGATCTGCCGGCGCTGCCGGCCGACTTGTCCGCGCGTCTGCAGCTGCGAATCGTGCCGGCAGACCCCGCGCATTACGCCCAGGCGCTCTACGCCACCTTGCGCGAACTCGATCACGGCGGCTATGCCCGGCTGCTGGTGCAGGCGCCGCCGCGCACACCGGATTGGGATGCGGTCAACGACCGTATCGGCCGGGCCGCCGCGGCATTCGCGCTGGATACGAGCGGATTCTGAGTTTCCGCGGCGCCTGCGGCCGGCGCCCTTTGCGCGCGCAGACCGCCCAAGGCGTGCTCATGCCGTCGTGATCCCGCATGGCGCAATGATAATCTTGCCTCTGTCCATTTTTGGAGCCGTATCATGACGCTTTATCCGCAGGTGCTGCGCAACCGGCCGATCATGGCCTCGGCGCTCGCGGCGGGCGTGCTGTGCGCCGCGCTGCTGCCGTTGCCGACACGGCCTGCCGCGCGCGTGTTGATCGGATGGGATTGCGCGATCTGGCTGTATCTCGCAATGATATGGATACGCATGGCCACTGCGAATCATCACAAGGTGCGCGCGATCGCGGTCCGTGAGGATGAGAGTGCGACCGGCGTGCTGGTGGTCGTCAGTTTGGCGACGGTGGCCAGCATCGCCGCCATCGCCTTCGAGCTTGCAACCGTGAAGGGCATGGGTCTGCGCGCCGAGCTTGGCCATTACACGGTGACGGTCGCGACCATGTTCGGCGCGTGGTTCATGATCCCGACGATCTTCACGTTGCATTACGCGCGGCTCTACTATGGTTCGCCCGCCGACAACCGCGCGCTGCGTTTTCCCGATCGCGAGCTCGAACCCAACTACTGGGACTTTCTTTATTTTTCCTTCACGCTCGCCGTGGCTTCGCAGACCGCCGACGTGGCGCTTGCCAGCCGCTCTGCGCGGCGCGTGGTGCTCGCGCAATCCATTCTTTCGTTTTACTTCAACCTGGCCGTGCTGGGACTGTCGATCAACGTCGCGGCGGGGCTGCTGGGCTGAGATCGGTCAGCCCGAAGGCTGCGCCTGGGCGCGTTATGCGGCCAGCGCATGCGCCAACACGGCGAAGATCCGTTCGTCGGTCGATTGGCTCACATTAAAGCGCAGAAAATCGCCGGCGCTGCGCGACTGGCTGAACGCATTGCCCGGCGCCAGCACCACGCCCTCCTTCAGGCACAGGCGGGACAGATTGGCCGCGTCCTTGCCTTCGGGCAGGCGGCACCACAGGAACATGCCCGCCTGGGGCACGAGCCAGGGCTGGATGCCCATCGCTTCCAGTCGCGCGATGGTCTTTTCTCTTTGCTGCGTCAGCCGCAGCCGCACGGTTTCCATGTGCTTGCGATAGCCGCTGTCGGTCAGCGCGGCCAGCACGATGTCGGCGGCCAGGCGTGCGCCGCCGAAGGTGGTGGCGATCTTCAGGTCGACCAGGCTCTCGATCCAGTCGGGCCGCGCCGCGACATAGCCGCAGCGCATCGCGGCCGAAATCGTCTTGGAGAAACTGCCGATCTGGATCACGCGCGACAGGCCGTCGAAGGCGGCAAGCCTGGGGGCGGGACTGGTCTCGAAGTCAGCGAAGATGTCGTCCTCGACGATCACCAGATTCGAACTCTCCGCCAGCTTGAGCAGTCGATGCGCGACTACGGGCGACAGGGTGGCGCTGGTCGGGTTGTGGATGCCGGAGTTGGTGATGTAGAGCCGCGGCGAGTGCGCCTGCAACGCGGCGCCGAACCGTTCCACGTCCGGACCGCTGGGCGTATAGGGCACGCCTACTGCCCGCACGCGGTGCGCGCGGAGCAAGGCGTGGAAATTGAAGTAGCAAGGGTCGTCCACCAGCACGGTGTCGCCCGGTTCCAGCAGAAAGCGGCAGATCAGGTCTATTGCCTGCGTGCCCGAGTCGGTGAGCATGATTTGCTCGGCAGCCGCCTCGATGCCGGTGGACAGCATTCTGCGGGCAAGGAATTGGCGCAGCGCGGGATGGCCCAGCGGCGTGGCGTATTCGACCAGTTCCGTCGTGCCGGATCGCGCCAGCTGGCGCAGGGCGCGGCGCACGCCCGCCTCATACAGCCACGATGCGGGCATCCAGCCGCACCCAGGCTTGAGCACGGCGGCATCGGCCTCCAGCGACTGGCGTGAGATCCATAGCGGGTCGACTTCTCTGTCGAGCCGGGGGCCGATCTGCGCCAGCGCCAGCGGCGCGGCAGGACCCACGACATAGAACCCGGCCCCCGGGCGCGAAGCGATGACCCCTTCGGCGGCCAGCCGCGCATAGGCTTCCACTACGGTCGAGACCGAAAGCCGCATGGCCTGCGCCTGCGCCCGCACTGAGGGCAGGCGGGCCCCCGGCATGTAGACGCGCGCGGCGATTCTGGACTGGATTTGCGCCATCACCGCACGGATTCGCGTGCTGTGTTGCTTCATTTTTTGCCAACTGTATTGGAGTTTTTAACAAAACAGTTCTTTTTAATTGTATTGGTTTGTCTCTGGCCTGGACAGCATCGCCGGGGTCAACTGGGGGCCTTTCTTTGAGAGGTTTTCCATGGAAAAAACAAGCAGCGGCTGGATCAGCGGCTTTATCGGCGTGACGATATTCGCCGGTTCGCTGCCGGCCACCCGATTGGCGGTCGCCGGGTTCAATCCGACCTTCCTGACCTGCGCGCGTGCGAGCATTGCGGCCTTGCTGGGGTTGCTGCTGCTGCTGGCGCTCAAGCAGCCCCGTCCCAAGCCGGCCGATTTGCCGTCCCTCGCACTCTCGGCGCTGGGCTGCGTGATCGGTTTTCCGCTGCTCACGGCACTGGCGCTGCAGCACATCACCTCGGCGCACTCGATTGTGTTCGTGGGCATACTGCCGCTGTGCACTGCTGTTTTTGCCGTATTGCGCGGCGGGGAGCGCCCCAGGCCGCTGTTCTGGCTATTCTCGATCCTGGGTGCCGCCATTGTCGCGGGCTACGCCGCCATAGGGGGCGGGGGAAATTCTCTGCAGGGGGATTGGCTGATGCTGGCCGCTGTCATCGTGTGCGGCATGGGGTACGCGGAGGGCGCGCGACTTTCCCGTGTTTTGGGTGGATGGCAGGTCATCAGCTGGGCGTTGGTGCTGTCGCTGCCTCTCATGCTGCTGATCGCGCTGCTGACCTGGCCCGCCTCCTTCCAGCACGTGCCCGAATCGGCGTGGATCGGCCTGGCCTATGTTTCGCTCTTTAGCATGCTGATCGGCTTTGTGTTCTGGTATCGCGGCCTGGCGCAGGGCGGCATCGCGGCGGTCGGACAGCTGCAGCTGCTTCAGCCCTTCATGGGCTTGGGCCTTGCCGCCCTGATCCTGCACGAACAGGTGAATTGGACGATGTTGCTGGTGACCCTTGGCGCGGTGGTCTGCGTCGCAGCGGCGAAGAAGTACGCCAGGTGATCGTTCAAGCGGATCGATCAAAATCGGGGGCAAGAGGCTCTCCTCAGGTCGGCCGATGCAGCAGCGCGCATAGCGCGAACATGAACCGCGTCGTGAGCCAGGTCACGCTGGCGATGCGGGCGCCCAGGCCGAAGGCCCACCGTTCCAGGCACTTAAGGCAAGCATCGCTGTTTTCTTTTTTATGAAAACGGCCTCGCCCGCGAGCGGGCGAGGCCGTTCTGACAAATGCGCGGGCGCAAAGATGAGGTTTTGCCTACCGGGCAGGCCGGATCAGAAAAACGCTTGCAAGCCCGTCTGCGCACGGCCCAGGATCAACGCATGCACGTCGTGGGTGCCTTCGTAGGTATTGACCACTTCCAGGTTGACCAGGTGGCGCGCCACGCCGAATTCGTCCGAGATGCCGTTGCCGCCCAGCATGTCGCGCGCCAGTCGGGCGATGTCCAGGGACTTGCCGCAGGAGTTGCGCTTCATGATGGAAGTGATTTCCACCGCGGCGGTGCCCTCGTCCTTCATGCGGCCCAGGCGCAGGCAGCCTTGCAGCGCCAGGGTGATCTCGGTCTGCATGTCGGCCAGCTTCTTCTGGATCAGCTGGTTCTGCGCCAGAGGACGGCCGAATTGCTTGCGATCCATGGTGTATTGGCGGGCGGTATGCCAGCAGAATTCAGCTGCGCCCAGCGCACCCCAGGCAATGCCATAGCGGGCCGAGTTCAGGCAGGTGAAAGGGCCGCGCAGACCGCTGACCTTGGGCATCATCTGGGCTTGGTCCACCTCGACCTCGTCCATGACGATCTCGCCGGTGATCGAGGCGCGCAGGCCGACCTTGCCGTGTATGGCCGGGGCCGACAGGCCCTTCATGCCCTTTTCCAGGATGAAGCCGCGGATCTTGCCGTCGTGTTCGCCGCCCACACACTTGGCCCACACCACGAACACGGTGGCGATGGGCGAGTTGGTGATCCACATTTTGTTGCCGGTGAGCTTGTAGCCGCCGTCGACCTTGACCGCGCGGGTTTCCATGCCGTTGGGATCGGAGCCGTGGTTGGGCTCGGTCAGGCCGAAGCAGCCTATCCATTCGCCGCGGGCGAGCTTGGGCAGGTACTTGCGCTTTTGCTCTTCGCTGCCGAATTCGTTGATGGGCACCATCACCAGGGACGACTGCACGCTCATCATGGAGCGGTAGCCGGAGTCGACGCGCTCGACTTCGCGCGCGATCAGGCCGTAGCTGACGTAGTTCAGGCCCGAACCGCCGTACTCGGCAGGTATGGTCGGTCCCAGCAGGCCCAGCTCGCCCATTTCGGAGAAGATGGCCGGGTCGGTCTTTTCGTGGCGGAAGGCTTCGAGCACGCGCGGCGCGAGCTTGTCCTGGGCATAGGCCGCCGCGGCATCGCGCACCATGCGCTCTTCTTCGGTCAGCTGTTGGTCCAGCAGCAGGGGGTCTTGCCAGTTGAAAGAGGGGCTGTCGGACATGGTCCTGTCTCCGGTTGATTGATCAGAATAGTTTAGACTTAAAATAATTGGGCGCGCAATCGAAGCCTGCCCCGATCTGGCCCTCCCCGGACGATCACCCAGGGGGACGGGTTGCGCAGACCGCTCAACCCCTCAGCGCCGCGGCGCGGATCTTCTCCAGCGTCGTGGACGGGCTGATGACTTCGGGGTCGATCAGGCAATGCAGGATGGCCGGCTTGCCGCTGGCCAGGGCGCGTTCCAGGGCCGGGGCGAACTGTTCGGTGGTTTCGACGCGCTCGCCGTGCCCGCCGAAGGCCTGCGCGTAGGCGACGAAATCGGGGTTCTGCAGGCCGGTGGCCGAGACGCGGCCCGGATAGTGGCGCTCCTGGTGCATGCGGATGGTGCCGTACATGCCGTTGTCGATCAGCAGCACAATGATGGCCAGGCCGTACTGCACTGCGGTGGCGAATTCCTGCCCGTGCATCATGAAGCAGCCGTCGCCGGCGAAGCAGACCACGGTTCTGTCGGGCATGACCCGCTTGGCGCCCACGGCGGCCGGCAGGCCGTAGCCCATGGACCCGGAGGTGGGCGCGAGTTGCGTGGCGTAGCGTGTGAAGCGGTGAAAGCGATGCAGCCAGGTGGCGTAGTTGCCGGCGCCGTTGGTCATGATGGCGTTCGCGGGCAGCGTGTTTTCCAAGTGCTGCATCACTTCACCGAGCTGCAGCTTGCCCGGCGTGCGGATGGGCGCCGGGTCGCTCCAGTTCAGGTAGGAAGCGTGCAGGGCTTCGGTGCTGCCGGCCCAGGCCGGACGGCCGATGGGGGCTGGGAACTGCGCCAGGGCTGCGCAGAAGGCGATCGGCGAGGTATTGATGGCCAGGTTCGCCCGGTACACGCGGTTGAGCTCGCCGCTGTCGGGGTGGATGTGAACCAGCTTTTGCCGGGGCACGGGGATGTCCAGCAGCGTATAGGCCTGGCTGGGGACTTCAGAGAGGCGCCCGCCCATCAGCAGCACCAGATCGGAGGTCCTGATGCGTTCGACCAGCGCCGGGTTGATGCCCAGGCCCACGTCGCCGATGAACGAGGGGTGGTCGGCCGGGAAGAGCATCTGGCGCCGGAAGGACACGCCCACGGGTAGGTCATGGCGTTTGGCGAACTCGGCGAACTGCGCCACGGCCTGCGCGTTCCAGCGCGTGCCGCCCAGGATGGCCACCGGCGCCTTGGCGCTGGCCAGAAGGCGGGCCAGCTCGGTCAGCTGGCCGGGGGCCGGATCGGTCTCGACGACTTCGTAGCGCGGCGCATCGGGCACCTGCGCGGTTTCGGTCAGCATGTCTTCGGGCAGGGCGATCACCACCGGGCCGGGGCGGCCCGAGGTGGCCACGTGGAAGGCGCGCGAGACGATCTCGGGAATGCGCTCGACCTGGTCGATCTCGGTGACCCACTTGGCCTGCGTGCCGAACACGGCGCGGTAGTCCATTTCCTGGAAGGCTTCGCGCTCGCGCATGCCGCGCTCGATCTGGCCCACGAACAGAATGAGCGGCGTGGAGTCCTGCTTGGCCACGTGCACGCCGGCCAGGGCGTTGGACGCGCCCGGGCCGCGCGTGACCATCACCACCCCGGGTTCGCCGGTGAGCTTGCCGTGCGCGTCGGCCATCATGGCCGCGCCGCCTTCCTGGCGGCAGACGGTCACCTCGATGCGCGCGTCGTGCAGGCCGTCCAGTACGGCCAGATAGCTCTCGCCCGGCACGCAGAACACGTGCTTGACGCCCTGCGCCGCCAATTGGTCGACCAGGATGTGTCCGCCCAGGCGGGCGTTGGGGATGGAAGTCATGTGCCTCTCAATCGGGTAAGCGGAAAATCAGGCCAGAGTAATGTGCCGGCGCGGCATAAAGCAATTGAGAAAATCGCACTAGGTCTTGAGAGTTCGGCACGGTCCGGCGGGCCCGGCCGTGCGCCGAAACACCGGAATCAGGCAGCCAGGCCGTCGAAGAACCGGCAGGCGTTCGATTCCAGCGCCTCGATGTAGTAGCCGCCTTCCTGCACGATCAAGGTCGGCAGCTTTAGGGCGCCGACCGCGCGGCCCAGTCGCTCGAAGCCGCCTTCGCTGACCGAGACCTTGGCCTGCGGGTCTTTCTCGAAGATGTCGAATCCCAGCGACAGCACCAGCGCGTCGGGCTGAAACAGTTCGATGGCGGTGCAGGCCTGGTCCAGCTTATCGAAGAAGACCGACTCGGGCGAGCCGTGCGGCATGGGCAGGTTGACGTTGTAGCCGTAGCCCGCGCCCGCGCCGCGCTCGTTCTCGAAGCCGGCCACCGCCGGGTAGAAATTCTCCGGGTCGCCGTGGATCGAGACGTACAGCACGTCGTTGCGCTCGTAGAAGATTTCCTGGGTGCCTTGGCCGTGATGCATGTCGGTATCGAGGACGACGACCTTCGGATACCTGGCGGTCAGGTGCTGCGCGGCGATGGCCGCATTGTTCAAGTAGCAGAAACCGCCGGCCGCATCGCGCCGGGCATGGTGGCCGGGCGGGCGGCACAGCGCATAGGCCTGGCGTTCGCCGGCCAACAGGTCCTGGGCGGCGGCGACGGCGCACTGGGCCGACCAATAAGCCGATTGCCAGGTCTTGGGACCGACCGGGCAACTGCCGTCGGCCAGATAGCGGCCAGCCTGCGCCAGCATGCCCCGCAGGGCGTTGGGCTCGCGCACGAAAATAGTGGGCATGACCTCGTCGCCCCAGTCCTCGGGCAACTGCGTCCAGTTGCGGTGGGCGCTTTCCAGAAAACGCAGGTAGTCCAGCGTGTGCACGGCCGAGATCGGGCCGGCGCCCTGGTCGGCCGGCGCGCTTACGGCAAAGCCCAGCTTGCGGGCCGCGCCCACCAGGCCGTCCAGCCGGGCGGGAATTTCCTGCGGCGTGCGCATCTTGCCGCGCGAGAAATAGGTCTGTGGGTGATGCAGTTTCTGATCGTCGTGAAAATAGGTCTTCATGCCGTGGCTTCCCGGTGTTTGGATCACATTGCGATGTACATAAGAGTAAACCGAAGACGCGGCGGACTCATGCGCGCGGCGCGCGGGTAGAATCGCAGGCAGATGAGCAAGGACAAGAATTCTTCCCCTTCTTCAGCCTCGGTCTTGGCCGCGCAGGCCGACATCGACGCCTTTATCGACGCGATCTGGCTGGAAGACGGCCTGGCCGCCAATTCGCTGGCCGCGTACCGCCGCGACCTCGCCGCCTTTGCCGCCTGGCTGGAAGCACCTGCGCAGAGCCGCCTGCCGGCGGCCCTCGCGCTGACTCAGGCCGAGACCGCCCACATCGAATCCTGGTTCGCTTCGCGCCATGCGCAGAGCCGGCCCGCCACGGCCAACCGGCGCCTGGCCGCGCTGCGCCGCTTCTACGCCTGGGCACTGCGCGAGCACCGCAGTGCGCGTGATCCGTGCCTGACGCTGGTGGCGGCCAAGCAGCCGCCGCGCCTGCCCAAGACCTTGTCGGAAGCGCAGGTCGAAGCGCTGCTGCGAGCGCCGGACGTCGATACCGCGCGCGGCCTGCGCGACCGCGCCATGCTGGAGACGATCTACGCCACCGGCCTGCGCGTGTCCGAACTGGTGGGCCTGCGCGCGCTCGAAGTGAGTCTGAACGAAGGCGTGGTGCGCGTGGTGCTGGGCAAGGGCGGCAAGGATCGCCTGGTGCCGCTGGGCGCCGAAGCCGCGCACTGGATCGATCGCTACTCGCGTCAGGCGCGCCCTGAATTGACCGGCGCGAAGGTCAGCGATGCGCTCTTTGTCACGGCCCGCGCGCAGGCCATGACGCGCCAGGCTTTCTGGCAGATCGTCAAGAAATACGCCGCGCAGGCCGACATCCATGCGCCCTTGTCGCCGCACGTGCTGCGCCATGCCTTCGCCACGCACTTGCTCAACCACGGCGCCGATCTGCGCGTGGTGCAGATGCTGCTGGGGCACGCCGACATCTCCACCACGCAGATCTACACCCATGTGGCGCGCGAGCGCCTGAAGGCCCTGCACGCGGCGCATCATCCGCGCGGCTGAAATTTAAACTCGCCGGTATCATGAGCAAAACCAAGCACGTCTGCGAAACCCCCGCCACCCAGCTCCTCAAGCAGCGCAAGGTGGCCTACGCCGAGCATCCCTACAATTACGTCGATCACGGCGGTACGGTCGAATCGGCGCGCCAACTCGGTGTGCACGAGCATGCCGTGGTCAAGACCCTCATCATGGAAGACGAGGATGCCAGGCCCATGGTGGTGCTGATGCACGGCGACCGCGAGGTGTCCACCAAGAACCTCGCGCGCCAGATCGGCGCCAAGAAGGTCGCGCCCTGCAAGCCCGAGGTGGCGCAGCGTCATTCCGGTTATCAGGTGGGCGGCACTTCGCCCTTTGGCACCCGCAAGCGCATGCCCATCTGGGTCGAGGCCTCGGTGCTGGACTTGCCGCGCATTTACATCAACGGCGGGCGGCGCGGTTATCTGGTGAGCATCGAGCCGGCGGCGCTGGTCGACCTGCTGGGTGCCAGACCGGTGAACGCGGCGCTGGAATAGGCGCTGGGCGTGCTTGGGCGCCGGGTCATAGTCAGGCAACAAGGCTTGCCGCATAATGAGGACAAACAGATCGGCCGGCGGACAGTCCGCCAGGCGGCTTACGAGGAGACACGCATGAGCAAGAATTTGTTGATGTTGGTGGGCGACTACGCCGAAGATTACGAAACCATGGTGCCCTTCCAGACGCTGCTGGCGGTGGGGCATGCCGTGCATGCGGTATGTCCAGACAAAAAGGCGGGCGACAGCATCGCCACCGCCATCCATGATTTCGAAGGCGCGCAGACCTACAGCGAAAAGCGCGGCCACAACTTCGCGCTGAACTTCGACTTCGCCAAGGTCGATCCGGCCGCCTACGACGGCCTGGTGATCCCCGGTGGCCGGGCGCCCGAATACCTGCGCCTGAACGAACGCGTGCTGGAAATCGTGCGTCACTTCGACCAGGCCGGCAAGCCCATCGCGGCCGTGTGCCACGGCGCGCAGCTGCTTGCCGCGGCGGGCATCCTGAAGGGCCGCACCTGTTCGGCCTATCCGGCCTGCGCGCCTGAGGTGCGGCTGGCGGGCGGCACGTACGCCGATATCGCCATCGACCAGGCCCATACCGACGGCAATCTGGTGACCGCTCCGGCCTGGCCCGCGCATCCGGCCTGGCTGGCGCAGTTTCTCAAGGTGTTGGGCACGCGCATCGCGCATTGATTCCGCGCTTCACAAACAAACGGCCGCTTGCGCGGCCTTTTTTTATGCATCCGGTGCGGTCACAGCCGGGCGATCCGCACTCCAGGGTCGCGTCCGGCTTTTTTGCGCGGTAATGCGTCTGTTCGGAAATCTCCGCTCGGCGCACTTGCCTATTCTCTTGCGGCACCGGGCGGTGTTGACCTAAATCAACATCTCAATGTCTATGAGTACCTACGATGTCTCGCAACCACTACTTTCATGAGACCGAGATGGACGTCATACGACATTTATTCGCCATTCAGCCACTGCTTGCACTCTTCATCACGATCGCGCTGGGTTATTGGGTCGGGAAAATCAAGATAGGAAGCTTTGTGCTGGGGGGGATCGCCGGGACCTTGCTGGTGGGAGTCATCATCGGTCAGCTGGGCGTTGATATAGACAGCGGGATCAAAAATATTTTCTTTGCGCTGTTTATCTACGCGGTCGGATTCCAGGGTGGCCCGCAGTTCTTTCATGCATTGAACCGCCGGTCCCTCAATCAGCTGATTTCCTCCTTCGTCATGTGTCTGATCGGTCTGCTCTGCGTGCTGATCGCCGCGTGGATGTTCGGACTGGATCGAGGAATGGCGGCAGGTCTGGCCGCGGGCGGCCTGACGCAGTCTGCGATTCTCGGTACCGCCGGCGATGCGATCGCGAAGCTGGGTTTGTCGCCCGCCCTCGTCAAAACCATGCAGACCAATGTGGCCGTGGGCTATGCCGTCTGCTACATCTTCGGGTCGCTCGGGCCGATCATCATGGTTAGCTGGTTTCTGCCGCTCATCATGAAATGGGACATCCGCAAGGAAGCCGTCAAGCTTGCGAAAGAGATGTCGGGAGGCAGCGCGGAACTGGACCCCGGCCAGTTCAATGCGGTCGCAACGCTATCCACGCGCATGTATGAAGTGGCGCCAAATGGGAAAGCGGTGGGCAGGACCATTCTGGAGATCGACAAGGCGCTTGGCGATGCCGCGGTGGAAGCCATCCTGCGGGGGGGCGCCATGATCGACATGGCCGACACGACCATCATCCAGTCGGGCGACCAGGTTGCAATCACCGGCAGGGTCGATGCGCTGAAAGCCACTCATGATCTGCTCGGCGCCGAAATGGCTCCTCCGGCCGGCCTGTCGCTAGTCGAGGAAAACCGCGAAATTATTTTGACCAATCGTGCGCTGAGCGGGCGTGAAATCGCCGAGATACACGATCATGCCAACATCGAAACGCGCCGTGGGGTCTTTTTGACCGCGGTAAAGCGGATGGGAAGGAATTTGCCCTTGCTGGGCAAACTGCAATTGAAGACCGGCGATGAACTGCATTTCCTGGGGAGCCCTGCCGACCTGAACCGGGTGCAGTCCAAGATTGGCTACAAAATCAGCGCCGCCGCCGTCACCGATTTCATTTTTTTCGGCATTGGCATGCTGATCGGCATGCTGATCGGCATGATCGAATTCAAGCTATGGGGCGTGCCGGTTTCAATCGGCAGCGGAGGCGGTTGCCTGCTCTCGGGCCTGTTGTTCGGCTGGCTGCGCAGCGTGCATCCGAGATTTGCCGCCCTGCCCATCGGTGCGTCCACGTTTCTGCGCGACTTCGGACTGGCCGTGTTCGTGGGTGTGGTGGGCATCTCGGCCGGCCCCCAGGCGCTGGTCGCCATACGGGAGCACGGGTTGACGCTGTTTTTTCTCGGTGTCGGCGTCACGCTGATTCCGCAGATCATCACCTTCTTTTTCTCCTATTACGTTCTGCGCATCAAGAATCCCATCGAAGCGCTGGCCTGCGTGGCTGGCGGACGCAGTGCGAATCCCGCCTTCGCTGCACTGCTGGAGAAGGCCGGCAACGCCACGCCGGTCGTCTCATTCACCGTCACTTATGCAGTCGCAAACGTGTTCCTGACGCTGTGGGGGCCGGTCATCGTCGGCATCATCACCAAGAACGCCGCACTTTAACCAGTAGGGTATGCAAGGACTATCATGCAACAGGATTTCAGCCAGTTCGCCAATCTGAGCCCTTTTGAACTCAAGGATCAGCTCATACAGGCCGCGACTTCGGACGCCCAGCGATTGATGTTGAACGCGGGGCGGGGCAATCCGAATTTCTTGGCCATATTGCCCCGCCTCGCTTTTCTGAGCATGGGTGAATTCGCGATGCAGGAGGCGCAGCGTTCATATTCCTACCTGAACAGCGGCTTTGGCGGGCTGCCCGAGCGCGACGGCATCACTCAACGGTTCGATACCTACATCAGCAACCATGCCGCAAGCGGTGGCGTCGATTTTCTGCGCGCGGCGATTTCCTATGTCAAGGATCAGCTAGGCCTGAGCCAGGATGCGTTCCTGTTCGAGATGGCCAGTGCATTTTTGGGCTGCAATTACCCCACTCCGCCGAGAATGCTTGTCCATGTCGAAGAAATCGTAAAGGCATATCTTGCGCAGGAAATGTTCGGGCCGCTACCGCGCCACGAGGATTTCTCGGTGTTTGCCACCGAAGGCGGCACGGCGGCCATGACCTATATTTTTCAAAGCCTGCGTGAAAACGGCCTGATCAAGCCAGGCGACAAGATAGCCATCGCCACGCCGATCTTTTCGCCTTATCTGGAGATTCCCGTATTGAGCGATTACGGACTGGAAATCGTCGATATCCGGATGGACGAGCATGCCGATTGGCAACTGCCGGAATCGGAGATCGAAAAGCTCCTGGATCCGGCGATAAAAATATTTTGTCTGGTCAATCCGAGCAACCCGCCTTCGACCAAGCTGTCCGATGCGGTTCTGGATCAATTGGCCGGTTTTATTAACAGCAAAAAGCCGGACCTCTTTATCGTCACCGATGATGTGTACGGCACATTTGCCGATGACTTCGTCTCGTTGTTTGCCAAGTGTCCGCGCAATACGCTTTGTGTCTATTCATTTTCCAAATATTTCGGCGCAACCGGGTGGCGTCTCGGGCTGATCGCGCTGCATGACGACAATGTTTTCGATGCAGCGCTCTCTGCCATATCGGAAGAAAAAAAAGCGCTGCTCGATGCCCGCTATGCGTCCTTGACGACACAACCGCGCGCATTGCGTTTCATCGACCGCCTGGTCGCCGACAGCCGAGCGGTGGCGCTGAACCATACCGCCGGCTTGTCATCGCCGCAACAATTGCAGATGGCTCTTTTCGCGCTGAACGGCTTGATGGATCGCGAGCATCGCTACAAAAATGCCGCCAAACAGTTGATACGCCAGCGGTATTTCACGCTCTACAGAAATATGGGCGTCAAGGCCGCGCATCTGCCCAACGACGTGAACTACTACTCCCTGATCGATCTTCAAGAACTGGGAGGCGAACTGTATGGCTCGGAATTCGAAACCTGGTTTACCCAAAGCAATCTGGGAACCAATTTCTTGTTCCGCCTGGCGCAGGAAACAGGCGTGGTGCTGTTGCCCGGCAAGGGTTTCGAAGTCGTCGACACGTCCGCGCGCGTATCGCTCGCCAACCTCACCGATCGCGAATATGCCTATATAGGCAAGTTCACGCGCCAGGTGCTGGACCAATACCACCAGGAGTTCCTGAGCAGCAGGCAAACGTAGCCAGGCAGATCATCGCCTCCCCGGGCTTGCAAGTGTTCAGATCATGATGCATATACTGCCGGCGATCCAGGCGATGGCACAGGGCTGGCTGCAGGGGCGGCCCGAGATCGCGATCTTCTTGGCGATAGCCGTCGGTTATGCGATCGGCGCCATCAAGGTGGGGGCGTTCAAGCTCGGCGGGGTGGCCGGAACCCTGCTCGTCGCACTGGCGATCGGCCAGTTCGGCATACAGATCGATCCCCTCCTATCGCGCTTCATGTTCACCCTGTTTATCTACGCGCTGGGTTTTTCGGTCGCGCCGCAATTTTTTGCCAGTATTGATAGAACTACGTGGACCTGGATGCTGCTGGTGGTGATCGAGGCCGTCCTGATCGTCACCGTGACATTCGCGGCGGCCTGGATATTCAAGCTCGATATCGGGACCGCAAGCGGCCTGCTTGCCGGATCTGCGACGGAATCGGCAATGGTGGGAACCGGGATCGAAGCGATAGGCAAGCTCGGGCTTTCGGCCGCGGCGATAAAGGCGCTTGAAGCTAACGTCACCACGGCCTATGCACTTTCGTATGTGTTCAGCCTTGTTGCCATCATTCTTTTCGCGAGCCAGCTCGCCCCCTGGCTGCTGCGAATCGATCTGCGCAAGGAGGCCCGCGCCGCGCTTGCGCGGCTGGGGGGCGCTGATTTGAATCTGGAACCGGATCAGCGTTATTCTTCGGCGCCCCTGGTGAGCCGTGGATATCGCGTGACGGCTGCAGCCGGCAAGACCGTCGCGGCGCTGGAGGCTCAATTGGGTGGGCAGGCCGTTGTCCAGAGCATTCGGCACGGTCAGGCGCAAATGCCCGCCACCGGCGCCTATCTGCTCGATGTCGACGACGAGATCGCTGTCGCTGGCCTGCGCGTATCGCTGGCCGGCGCGGATCGAATCATCGGACCCGAGATCGGGGATCTTTCCGATGTCAAATTCATCCTCGAAACCCGGGATGTGGTTCTCGTGCACAGGCCCATGCATGGCTTGACCGTGGACAATCTGCTCGAGTTCCTCAAGACTGCCGCTTGTCACGGCGTATTTCTTGCCGGCATTACGCGGATGCAACGCGATCTTCCCGCAACGCCGGGCTCGAAGGTGCGCATGGGCGACGTGCTGCGGCTGTTCGGGCGCCCGGACGATGTCGCCCGGGCCACACGCCTTCTCGGCGTGGCCGATATACCCAGCAACGTGACGGATTTCGTCTATTGTTGCGGCGGACTCGTGATCGGCATCCTGATCGGCATGGTGTCCATATCCCTCGGCACGGCGTCGCTTTCTTTGGGCAGCGCCGGGGCGTTATTGTCCGGCCTGGGCCTCGGGTGGCTGCGATCGCTGCGGCCCACTTTCGGACGCTTTCCTGCCGCGGCAGCGCAGTTGCTCAAGGATCTGGGCCTGGCCGTCTTCATTGCCTGTATCGGGATCACATCCGCGCCCGCGGTTCTCACGCTGCTGCAGACCAAGGGCTGGCAATTGCCGGTCTGCGCGGTTTTCATTTCACTCGTTCCGACATTGGCCTCGGTCTACATCGGCCGATACGTGCTTCGCATCGAACCGGCAATCCTTTGCGGCGCGATAGCCGGTCAACACGCCAGCACGCCGGCAATCAACGCCACGGAAGCCGTTGCCGGCAATACCGTACCGGTAATCGGCTATACCGTCACTTACGCTATTGCCAATATCCTGCTGCCGTTGCTAAGTCCCATTTTCGTGGCCCTTTTCGCGGCGACCCACGCGATTTCGTCTTATTGATCGCGTCGAATCGAAAAAGGCCCGACTGCGCTGCGCTATCGGGGTCAGGCCTTGGGATTTTTGCCGCCTGACCGGCCCAACTTCCAGCCGGCCGTTCCGTGGTCACTGCATCGCAGCCCGATCACAGCATGGCGATCTGGCGCTCCAGGATGCGGCGTATGCGAATCGCGTCACCGATGCGCGAGAGCGTACCGTGCGAATCGAGCAGCACGATGCCCATTTCGTGTCCGTCGATCTTGGCCATCATCACCAGACACTCACCGGCCTCGTTGATGAAGCCGGTCTTGGATACCTTGATGTCCCAGTCGGGGCGGCGCACCAGCATGTCGGTGTTGCGGAAGGTCATCATGGTCGACTTGACCTTCAGCGTGTATTCCGAAGACGTCGTGAACTGGTGGATCAGCGGCTGCTTGGACGCAGCGCGCAGCAGCAGGACCAGATCGTGCGGCGAGGACACGTTCTCGTAGGACAGGCCCGTGGGCTCGACGAAATGCGTGTGGAACATGCCCAGTTCGCGCGCCTTGGCATTCATGGTTTGCACGAAGGCCGGCAGGCCGCCGGGCCAGTTGCGGCCCAGCGCGTTGGCGGCGCGGTTTTCGGAGGCCATCAGCGCCAGATGCAGCATGTCTATGCGCGACAGCTCGGTGCCGATGGACAGGCGCGAGCCCGTGTGCTTGCGCCAATCGATGTCGGCGTCGGTGACCCGGATCATCTGGTCCAGGGGCTGATGGGCGTCGAGAACGACCAGGGCGGTCATCAGCTTGGAAATCGATGCGATCGGGCGCACTACATCCGGGTTCTTCTCGAACAGGACTGTGGAGGTCTGCATGTCCTGGACATAGGCCGAGCTGGAACGCAAGGAGGCGGCGTCGTTGCCGCCGGGCGAGGTCGACACGGCGGCGAGCAAGGCGGCCGCGCTCAGGGGCGCGCGCCGCGCGATGACCTTCCTGCCCTTGTGTTCCTTGAGGGCGACCTTGCGCACGAGGTGAGTCTTGCGGGTTTCGACCGCGGCAGCCCTGGCCTTGGCCTTTGCCGGTGCGCGATGGATTGTCGCCGCCTTGGCCGTCGCATGGGACGCAGCAGGTTTTTTAGCCGCCGTGTGGACAGGGGCTTTTTTGGCGGCTGTCTTGCAGGCAGCCGTGGTGGGATGTTTTTTGCAGTACGCCGGCGTAGGGGAGGCGGCCAGCGCAGGGGAGGCCCAGAGCGCTCCCATTGCGATGGACATGGCCGCCGAGGTCAGCGCCGCTGTGCGCACCCATTGAAATGCCATAATGTAAGCAGACCTTGAGCGTGTATGAATTCTTTGCGTTTGCTTGCCCAGTAAGCTTCTGGAATAAAAGCCAGAAAAATTAGTGGGTTATGTGCGGAAATTAAACAGGGTTTTGAGGTTGTTGGCAAGGCCAACGACTCAATCATGTCATATTTTAAAAGGGGACGTATAGGGCGATGGCGCATGATGATTCCATGCGGCCCGCCGCGCTGCGCCCGGTAGAATGCAAGCATGCCTGCCTCCTTGCTGCGCCAGCTTGCGCAACAAATCGAGTCTGCCCTGGCCCGCCTGCGCAAGCGTCGCAGCATGCACGCCGAGCTGGCCCGCACCAATGCCCTGCTGGCTGAGAAAAACCGCGCGCTCCAAACCACGCTCGCCAGCGTGTCCCAAGGCGTGGCCAATTTCGACGCCGATGGACGCATCCTCGTCCACAACCGGCGCATGCTGGAGCTGCTGGATCTGCCGCCCGAACTGTTCGAGGGCGAGCCCAACGTAGCGCGGGTGCTCAAGTTCCAGACCGAGCGCGGCGACTTTGGCTTGGACTTCAATCTTATCGACAGCGAGCGAGCGCGCCACTACATTGCCCAGGAATATGCAATGGGCGTGGGGCGCCAGCAGATGCCCGAGCAGTACCTGCGCCGCACCCCGTCGGGCCGCTACATCGAAGTGCGCACGCGCAAGCTGGAAGACGGCGGCCGCGTACGCACTTTTTCCGACGTGACCGACTATATCGCCGCCCAGGAGGCCCTGCGCCAGAGCGAGGCGCGCTGGCGCAGTCTCACCCAGCTGTCGTCCGACTGGTTCTGGGAGCAGGACGCGCAATTTCGCTTCGTGCGCTTTGACGGCAGCGCCAAGTATGGAATCGTGCCCGGACAAATGCGCTATGGCCATACGCGCTGGGATATTCCGCATCTGAACGTGACCGAGGAACAATGGCGCGCGCATCGCGCCCAGCTGGAAGCGCATGAAGAGTTCCGCGATTTCGAGTTGGAGCGCGCCGCGCCCGATGGCAGCGGCATCTGGGCCTCGGTCAGCGGTGCGCCCATTTACGACGCGCAGGGCCGCTTCGCGGGCTATCGTGGCATTGCGCGCGACATCACCGAGCGCAAGCGCGCCGAAGCGGAGATCCAGCGGCTGGCCTTCTACGACGAACTTACCGGCCTGCCCAATCGGCGCCTGCTGCGCGATCGGCTGGAGCAGGCCATCCTGACTCACGGGCGCGACGGCCTGCACGGCGCGCTGATGTTCCTGGACCTGGACAATTTCAAGGCCATCAACGACACCATGGGCCATGAATGGGGCGACCGCCTGCTTGTGCAGGTGGCCGGCCGGCTGGTGGAGTGCGTGCGCGCCGGCGATACCGTGGCGCGTCTGGGAGGCGACGAGTTCGTGGTCGTGTTCCAAAGCCTGCCCGCCGACGTCGCCGAGGCGGTCCGCCAGGCCGAGAGCATGGCGCACAAGGTGCTGGCCGCGCTCAACCAGTCCTACAGCGTGCGCGAACGCACCCTACACAGCACCCCCAGCCTGGGACTCACGCTGTTCGGCGCAATGCAGGAGCCGCAGGTCACCGTGGCCGAGCTGCTGCAGCGCGCCGACCTGGCCATGTACCAGGCCAAGTCGCGCGGGCGCAATACCTTGTGCTTCTTCGATCAGGCCATGCAGGCCGATGCCACCATGCGTCTGGCGCTGGAGGCTGATATGCGCGACGGCCTTGCGCGCGGCGAATTTCTGCTGCACTACCAGCGCGTGGTGGATGCGGGCGGCGCCACGCTGGGGGCCGAAGCCCTGGTGCGTTGGCAGCACCCGCAGCGCGGACTGGTGTCGCCGGGCGATTTCATCGAGGTGGCCGAACAGTCAGGCCTGATCCTGCAACTGGGCCGCTTTGTGCTGCGCGCGGCCTGCGAACAGTTGGCCCGATGGGCGCAAGAGGACGTGCGCGGGCACTGGACGCTGTCCGTCAACGTCAGCGCGCAAGAATTTCGCCATCCCGGTTTCGTGCGGCAGGTACTCGGCGTGCTGGAGCAAACCGGGGCGGATCCGCGCCGCCTGAAACTGGAATTGACCGAGAGCACGCTGCTGCACGAGGTCGAGGACAGCATCGCCCGCATGCAGGTCTTGCGCGATCGGGGCGTGGGCTTGTCGCTGGACGACTTCGGCACGGGTTATTCGTCGCTGGCCTACCTCAAGCGCCTGCCCATCCAACAACTCAAGATCGACCAGAGTTTCGTGCGCGACGTGCTCACCGATCCCAACGACGCGGCCATCGCCTGCACGGTGGTGGCCCTGGCCCGCAGCCTGGGCTTGGACGTGGTGGCCGAGGGCGTCGAAAACGAAGGCCAGTTCGAGTTCCTGTTGGCCAATGGCTGCAAGCGTTTCCAGGGCTATCTGTTCGGGCGTCCGGGACCCGAGCAGGCGCTATTGTAATAATTGCCTATTTCCCGGCCGATGCGCAGCGCGCCTGCGGCTACAATGCCGGCCGCGCGCCCCCGTAGCTCAGTGGATAGAGCGATCCCCTCCTAAGGGATAGGTCGCAGGTCCGATTCCTGCCGGGGGCGCCATAGCCGGGGGCGCCACAGCCGGGGGCGCCACAGCCGGGGGCGCCGAGGTCAGGCGCTAGTCCTGCCCAAACACCCGGTTGATGGCGTCGCTCAGCGCGTTCTGCAAGGGGTTCCCCCGCGTCCATTTGTTCTCGATGTCCGAACTGCCGCATTGCAGGCAGTGAGTCGGCTCGATCGGCGTATCCTCGTGCTGGGGGATGGATTTTTGCCAGCCGCATGTATGGCAAATGGTGTGTAGGCTCATGCTTTCCATGGAAAATTCCTTGCGCCGGGACGTGGCTTCGACTTTACTTGAATAGCCGTTTTTCATGCATGCGGATCGTCCGGTCCGGAAAGGTTATCCTGCCGCCATGTCCGCAACCCATGAACTCCCGGACCGCCGCATGGCGACGCTGCTGCAGGTGGCGGCATTGCCCGCGGCGGATACGCTCGTGCTTACCGTCAATAACCGCCTGGCGCGCCGGCTGGTGCTGGAGCTGGCGGCGCATCTGCGCAACGCGCGGCAGGTCAGCGAACTGCCCCGCGTGCAGCCGCTGTCGACTTGGCTGGGCACGGCGGCGGACGAACTGGCCTTCATGCCGCACGACGACCGCGTGGATGCCGTACCTGCTCATCGCCTGGATGCCTTCGCGGCGCAATTGCTGTGGACCCGCGTCATCGCAGCGCAAGAAGACGGCCGCCCCTTGCTCGATACCGCCCAGGCGGCGCGCCTGGCGGCAGATGCCGACACGCTGGCCTCGGAATGGCGGCTCGATGTTCCGGCGGGGGCCGACACCGAGGAATACCGCAGTTATGCGCGCTGGCGCGCCCGCTATCGCGAGGCATTGCGCGCCATCGACGCCGAGGACGCCAATCGCCTTCACGAGCGCGTGCTGCAGACCGCGCAGCAGGGCAGCCTGGCCGTGCCAGGGCACATCGTTCTGGCGGGTTTTTCCGATGAGTCGCCGCGTTTCGCGCAATTGCTGCGCGCCATGCAGGCCGGGGGCGCGACGCTGTTCTGGCTGGCGGGCCAGCAGCTTGCGACTGCGATGCCAGGCCGATTTACGGCGCACGATCACGCCGACGAGTGGCGCGCCGCCGCGGCCTGGGCGGCGCAGCGCCTGGCGGAAAACCCGGCCGGCCGCTATGCCATCGTCTCGACCCGGCTCGAGGACGAGGCCCCCCACGCGCGCCGCGTACTGGGACGTGCGCTGGCGGCGGGCGGCTATGCCTACAACGTTGCTGTGGGCCGGCCGTTGTTCGAATGGCCCGTGGTGCGCGCGGCATTGGCTTGGCTGCAGGCGCTGGCGCGCATGGCGCAGGACGGTCGCGCCGATGCCGCCGTGTTGGGTGCGGCTCTGCTGGCCGGGCACTGCGCGGGCGACCGGCAGGATGCTGCACGCCATGCGGCGCTGGACGCACGCTGGCGCCGCAACGGCGTCCTGCACCTCACGCAGGACCGGTGGTTGCGCGCCCTTGAAGGCAGCGCGCTGGCAGCGGGCTGGGCGCAGGCCATGCAAGCATGGCAGGATCTGGCCCAGAGGGGGCCTGCAACGGCCGACGTCTGGGCACCCGTGATGCGCGGTGCCCTGGGCGCGCTGGGCTTTCCGGGCGAAGGCGGACTGGACAGCGTGGCATACCAGGCGGTGGGTGCCTGGAGCGAGCTCTTCGGCCGTTTTGGCGCGCTGGCGCCGGTGGTGGGCAGGATCGATGGTCCGGCCGCGGTGCGTCTGTTGGCGCGTGCCGCGCAAGCCACGGCCTTCCAGCCGCAGCGCGATCCGGCGGCACGCCTGGACGTACTGGGCCTGCTGGAAGCCGAGGGCGGGACCTGGGACGGCATGTGGATGCTGGGCCTGACAGACGACGTGCTACCCGCTTCGCCCAAGCCCAATCCTTTGTTGCCCTTGACGGTGCTGCGCGCCGCTGGCGCGCCGCGCGCCACGCCGGAACGCGAGCGGCAGTGGGCCGAATCCCTATTCGAGGCCCTGTGCGCCTGTGCCGCGGAAATCGTCGTCAGCCACGCGCGCCACGAAGGCGAAAGCGAATTGCGGCCCTCGCCGCTGATCGCCGCTTTGCCACAAATGGATTTGCGCATGCCCGATGCAGCCTCGACGGCGGCGTGGCCGCTGCAGCAGCTCTACGACGACCGCGGCCCGCCTTTGCCTGCTTTCGATCCCGCGGCCGGCGAGGCAGCGGCGGGTTCCACGGGCGGCCTGGACGTGCTCGACACGCAGGCGCGCAATCCCTTGTGGGCTTTCGCGCGACATCGCCTGGGCGCACGCATGCTCGATGATTATGCGCTGTCGTCGTCAGCCAGCAAACGCGGCCAGTTCCTGCACGGCGCGTTAGAACAGCTCTGGCGCATGCTGCCCGACCAGGAGCGGTTGCACGAGGCCATGGCCGGGCAGCGCCTGGATGCGCTGCTGGATGCGGCCATCGCGCAGGCGGCGCACCAGCACCTGGCGGACCTCGATGCGACCCTGCGCGAGCTCGAGTGCCAGCGCGCCTGTGCGGTATTGCACGGATGGGTAGATCTTGAGGCGCGGCGCACGCCTTTCTGCGTCGACCAGGTCGAACGGCAGCACTCCTGGGCGCGCGGCGCCTTGCGGCTGAGCGTGCGGCTGGACCGCATGGACAGGCTGCTCGCGGACAGCCGGGCCGTCATCGTCGACTACAAGACAGGCATGTCCCCCGGCCGGCCCGAGTCGGACTGGTCGCGCGCGCGGCCCATCAATCTGCAATTGCCTTTCTACGCAGCGGTGCTGGCAGGCGAAGATCCGGATCTGGGCGTGGCCGCCTTGATGCTGGCGCAGATCCATGCCCGCCAGGTCGGCGTGCAGGGCCTGTCCGACGATAATGCCGAACTGGGTTTGAAGGGGATCAAGGCCATCGCCGACAGCAAGGAGTTCGAGGGCCGTGCGTGGGGTGACGTATTGGCGGGCTGGCGCTCGGCCATCGAAGACCTGGCGGACGAATACGCTTCGGGCTATGCGGCCAACGTCACGGTCAACCCCAGAGACCTGGATTACTGCGACGCCATGCCTTTTCTGCGCCTGGATCTGGAGGACGCGCAACGGGACGACGTTGACGAAGACGGGGGAGGGGCATGAGCATTCCGAGCCGCCAGCCTTCCGACCACGCCGCGCGCCTGCGCGCGCTGGATCCCGCGGCGTCTTTCCTGGTTCAGGCCCCGGCCGGTTCGGGCAAGACCGAGCTGCTGACCGATCGCATCCTGGCGCTGCTGGCCACGGTGTCGCGGCCCGAGGAAATCGTGGCCATTACCTTCACGCGCAAGGCCGCATCCGAAATGCATGCGCGCGTGCTGGGCAAATTGGGCGAAGCGCTGGGCCCGGCGCCGGAAAGCGAGCATGCCCGCCGCAGCTGGGAACTGGCCCGCGCGGCGCTGGCGCGCGATGCCGAGCTGGGTTGGCAACTGCTGCGCCACCCTGCGCGCCTGGCCATACGCACCATCGATTCATTCTGCGCCTCGCTGGTGCGCGGCATGCCGTGCCTGTCCGAGCTGGGCGGCATGCCCGAGCTGGCGAGCGATCCCCAAGTGCACTATGCCGCGGCAGCGCGCGCCACGCTGGCCTACGCCGATGTGTCGGATGAAGTCAGGACGTTGATCCGGCACATGGATGTCGATGTCACCGCCGCTGGCGATGCCATTGCGGACATGCTGGCGCAGCGCGATCAGTGGATGCCGTTGCTTGGCGCGCATGGCACCGATCGCGAAACGCTTGAGCGCATGCTGGCCGATGCGGTGGCCCAGGACATGCAGGCTGCGGCGCGCGCCATGCCCACGGCCTGGCAGGCCGCGCTGCGGGCGCCTGCCCGCCTGGCCGCTGCCGGGCTGGACGAGGGCGGGGGCGATAACCCGCTGGCCGCGCTGCGCGATTGGCAGGCGGACCTCGCTTGCGAGGCCGATCGATTGCCGCAATGGCAGGCGCTGGCTCATCTGCTGCTGACCCAGAATGGCGGCCTGCGCAGTCCCAAGGGCGTCAACAAGAACCTGGGCTTTCCCGCGGGAAGCAAGCACAAAGAACCGTTCACGCAATGGCTCGACGGCGCATTGCTCGACGCATCGCGCTGGACGGCCCGGCTGCATGCCCTGCGCGCCGCGCCGCCTGCGCGATTGACCGACGATCAGTGGCGGATTCTGGGCGCCCAGATCCTGACGCTGCAGTTGGCCGTGGTGCAGCTGCATGAGCGCTTCGCCGAAGCGGGCGAGGTCGATTTCATCGAAATCGCCCAGCGCGCGCAGCGGGCGCTGGGTTCGGCGGACGACCCGGGCGAACTGCTGCTCAAGCTCGATGCTTCGATTCGCCATCTGCTTGTCGACGAATTCCAGGACACCAGCCTGACGCAGATCCGCTTGCTGGAAACCCTGACCGCGGGATGGCAGGCCGGTGACGGCCGCACGCTCTTCCTGGTGGGCGACCCCATGCAGTCGATCTACCGTTTCCGCAAGGCCGAGGTGGGCCTGTTCCTGGATGCAGCCGAGCAGGGCATAGGCGAGATAGAGCCGCAATTTCTGAGCCTTACCGATAACTTTCGCTCCCAGGCCGGCGTGGTCGATTGGGTGAATGCGACCTTTCACGGTCTTTTTCCGCAGGCCAACGATGCCGCGGCCGGGGCAATACGCTATACGCGTTCGCAAGCCTTCAACCCGCCCATGCAAGGGCCGGCGGTGCGGTTCCATCTTGCGTTCGGCGAGCACGCGGCGGATGCGGACAGGCAGGCCCAGAACACTACTGTCGATCTGGTCCGCCAGGCTTTGGCGCAGGCCGATCCGGACAGCCGCCATCCCGTGGCGATCCTGGTTCGGGCGCGCGGGCACCTGGGCGCACTGGTGCGGCGCCTGACCGACGAGGGCATAGCCTGCCGCGCTGTGGACTTGGTGCCGCTGGCGCGGCGCGAGGTGGTGGCCGATCTGGTGCAACTGATGCGTGCCCTGGCGCATCCGGCCGATCGCCTGGCCTGGTTGTCGGTGTTGCGTGCGCCGTGGTGCGGACTCAAACTCAATTCGCTGCATGTGCTCTTCGGCCACGATCTGCGCGCGCCCGTGCCGACCCTGCTCGCGGCGGCCTTGCGCGCGCCGCGCGACCCGGCGCAGCAAACGGCGCAGCGCGGTCCGTGGGACACAGCCAGCGAACCCTGCCGCGCCGAGCAGGTGTTGGAACCCGACGAATGGATCCGCCTGCGACGCGTGGCCGACATCTTGCTCGATACGGCCAACGGCAGCGGTGCCTTGCCCTGGGCCGCCTGGATCGAGTCGCTGTGGCTGCGCCTGGGCGGTGCGGCCCTGTATGCGGACGGCGCGGCCGACGATGCGGAAAGCCTGTTCGCGCTGGTCGAGCGTCTGGCCCCGCACGGCGGACTCGATCTTGCGCGCCTGGATGCCGCGCTGGCTCGCCTGTTTGCCGCCCCGCTGTCCGACGCGTCACGCGCAGACACGGATGCGCCCTCGCATGCGGTCGAGGTCATGACGATGCACAAGTCCAAGGGACTGCAATTTGACACGGTCATTCTGTATGGTTTGCATCGGAAACCGGCCGGCGACAAGGCGCCGCTGGTGCGCATCGAACAGCACGGCGCCCGCGTCCTGTTCGGTCCGGCCAAGCCACGCGCGGAAATCGAAGCCGACCCCATTTCGCGCTATCTGGCTCTGCGCGAACAGCGCCGATCCAGCTACGAAGTCGACCGCCTGCTCTATGTGGCCGCCACGCGCGCGCGCCATGCTCTGCACCTGGTGGCCCATGTCAAAGTCGATCCGAAGACGGGCGAGTCCAAGGTGCCCGCGGCCGGCAGCCTGCTGGGCCGCCTGTGGGATGTGGTGCCGGCGGAACAGAAGCAGCCTTCGACGCAAGACAATACTCGGCAAGCCGAAGAACAGGCACTGCCGCCGCAGGGTAGCCCGCCTCTGCGGCGCCTGGCTCCCGAAGCCGTGGTGCAACTGGCGGGGCAGTCCTGGCGGCAAGGCAATCCCGGCTTCGGCGTTCAGGCTCCGGGCAGCCGATCAGGGTGGCAGGACGCCGGTCAGCCGGTCTGGCAGCGGGAGGAAACCTACGACGCGGCCATCGGTACGCTGGCCCACGCCTGGCTGGCACGCATGGGCCTGGACGGCCTGCAGGCCTGGCCGCCCGAAACCCTGCGCGAGTGCCGGTCCTTGATGGGCCGCCAGCTCACGCGCGCCGGCGTGCCGCAATCGCAGGCCGGTCACGCGGCCGGCGTCGTGCTCGAGACCCTGCTGGCCACGTTGGAGGACGAACGCGGTCGCTGGCTCCTGTCGCAATCCGGCGCGCGCCGGGAGTGGCCGCTGATCGATGCCAGCGGCAAGGTATCGGTGATCGACTTGGCCGTCAGTACCGAAGGCGGCTGGCTCATCGTCGATTACAAGACAGGCGTGCCTCTGCCTGGCGAAGCGCCGGCGGATTTCGCCCAGCGCATGCGTCGCCGCCATGGCGACCAGCTTGAACGCTATTGCCGCAACGTCACATCCATGGATGGCCGCCCAGCCCAAGCCGCGCTGTATTTCCCGAGAGCCAGAGCCTGGATCGAGCTCTGAACTCTTCTTTCAAATTCCTTTCATTGTCAGGAAACTTAATAATCGCTTAATTAGAACGCCTCCTTTCCGTCAATATATCGTCAGGTTACGATAAGCAATTAGTCAGAATCCGCATGCGCTGAAGTGGATTCAGGATCAAACGCTTAGGAATATGTTGAAAAGGACGAGCGCGCGATGAGCAGCAATACGATCTTCAATACCGCCCACGCAGGCCTGATCACCTCGCTGGGCGTAGGTACCAGCCTGGATCTTTCAGGGCTTCTGGATCAGCTTCAGAAAGCTGAACTCTCGCCCACGACGGTCCTGCAGAACCGCATCAGCAGCGTGCAGACCAAGATTTCGGCCTACGGCACCTTGCAGAGCGCGGTTCAAGCCGTTCTGAGCGCTGCCCAGGCCCTGGGCAAAGCCACCACCTTCAGTGCCGTGAAATCATCGGTCACGGGTAGCGACGTCACCGTTGCAACCACCGCGGGCGCCATCGCCGGTTCGTACAAGGTCCTGGTCACCGCGCTGGCGCAGGCCGACCAGCTCCAGTCGTCCACGTTCATCGACAGCACAATCGCCAAGAGCCAGAGCTTTGGCAGCGGCGCGTCCATCACCATCACGCTGGCCAACGGCGACGCTGAAACGATAGATTTGGGCAATGCCAAGGACACCAGCCTGCAAGGCGTGATCAACGCCATCAACAGCAATTCCAAGGCGGGGGTGAACGCCACGGCGGTCAACGACGGCAACGGCGGCTACTACCTGATGCTCACCGGCGCGCAGACCGGCGCCAGCAATGCCATTTCCAGCGTCGCCGTCGGCGGTAACAATACGTTGGCTGGCGCCCTGGACTACGCCGCGGGCGGCACCGGGGGCGCCCTGACCGTGTCGCAGTCGGCCCGGAACGCGGCCGTCACGGTCAACGGCATCGCCATCTCCAGCGGCACCAACACCGTCCAGGACGCCGTCAACGGAGTCACCCTCACCCTCAACAGCGTGACGGCTTCCGGCGGCGGCAATATCCTGAACATCGTCGGCGATCCCAGCGTCACCCAGGGGGCCGTGGGTTCCTTTGTCGGAGCCTACAACGCGCTGCAAAGCGTCATAGCCAGTCTGACCAAATTCGATGCCACCGCCGGCACGCGCAGCGCGCTTACCGGCGACAACGTCACGCACCGCGCGCAGACCTCGCTCGCGCAGGCGCTGCGGGTCTTCGTGGGATCCGGTGCGCTGCATTCGCTGGCCGACATGGGACTGAGCACGAATCCGTTGAACGGCAAGCTCAGCATGGACGGCACCAAGCTGTCCGAGGCGATCGCCAAACATCCCGCCGATCTGGCCGGGCTGTTCACCGGCAGCGGCGGCCTGGCCGCCCAGATCCAGGGCGCAGCCGACACCATCCTGGGCAAGACGGGCGTTACCGGCATGCTCGCCAGCGTCACGAGCGGGCTTCAGCAAACCATTACCGCACTGCAGAATCAGCAGACCAGCCTGATAAGCCGGGTCACGGGCGACATGAACCGGTATCGCAGCCAGTTTTCCCACCTGAGCACGCTGCTCTCGACCATGAACGCCACCAGTACCTATCTGACCCAGCAGTTCAACGCGATGAACAAATCGAATTAATAATCAGCGGACCCGTCGTTCCATCATGGCCCAGGCGATCGTGCCGGCATCGACGTACTCCAGTTCGCTGCCCGCCGGGACGCCCCGCGCCAGCCGCGTGACCTTTAATCCGCGCGATGCCAGGGCCTCGCCGATGAAGTGCGCCGTGGTCTCGCCCTCGGCCGTGAAATTGGTGGCCAGGATCACCTCCTGCACCACGCCATCGCCGGTCCGATCCAGCAGGCGCTGAAAGCCCAGCTCGCTGGGTCCTATGCCTTCCAGCGGCGCAATGCGTCCCATCAGCACGTAGTACAGCCCGCGGTAGCCGTGGCTGGACTCGATCATGTTCTGGTCCGCCGGCGTCTCCACCACGCACAGCTGGCTGGGATCGCGCCGGGGATTGCTGCAGGTGGCGCACAGCTCGTCTTCGGTAAAGCCGTTGCAGCGCGCGCAATGGCGCAGATTGCTTACCGCGCTCGACAGCGCCCGGCCCAGGATATCGGCGCCTTGCACGTCATGCTGCAGCAGGTGGTAGGCCATGCGTCGCGCCGAACGCACGCCGACGCCAGGCAAGCGCCGCAGCGCTTCGATCAGGGCACGTAGGGGTTCGGGTTCGGGCAGCTGCGGTTCCATCTCAGAACGGGAATTTCATTCCCGGAGGCAGGGGCAGTCCGGCGGTGACGCCGGCCATTTTCTCCTGCGAGGTCGCTTCAACCTTGCGCAGCGCATCGTTGAACGCAGCGGCGACCAGGTCTTCGAGCATGTCCTTGTCCTCGCCCAGCAGGCTGGGGTCGACGGAAACGCGCTTGACGTCGTTGCGGCAGTTCATGGAGACCTTGACCAGGCCGCCTCCGGCCGCGCCTTCCACCATGATATCGGCCAGGGCTTCCTGGGCCTTTTTCATGTTTTCCTGCATCTGCTGCGCTTTCTGCATCAGTCCGGCGAGTTGTCCTTTCATCATGATTGGGAGATTCCTTCAATAGTGCTGGCTATGAGGGCGGCGTGGCCGTCCGGGTTTCGTTGGGTAGGTGTCTAGCGGGTGTGTCAGGCGGGATCCACGGGCCGGATCGAGCCTGGCACCACGCGGGCGCCGAAGCTGCTGATCAGGGCCTGCACGAAGGGGTCGGCCGCCGTTGCATCCTCGGCGGCCTGCTGGCGCGCGGCGCGCTCCTGTTGCGCAACTGCGTGGGCCGTGGCCTCGCCGGTCGCGCCGACGGCGATCTCCAGTCGCAGGCTCTGGCTGTAATGTTCGCACAGCACCGTCTGCAGGCGCGTGCGGCTTTCGCTTTCGGCCAGCGTCTTGACCGCCACGCGCAGCGTGACCGTGTCGCCTTGCAGGCCGGCCCAGGCGCTTTGCCGAGCCAATTCCGCGGCCAGGCCGCTCAGGGGCAGGCGGGCCGCCAGCTCAGGCCATGCGGCCGGCGTCATGTCGGCCGGCCGTGCCTGTTGCGAGGCGGGTCTGCGCACTGCGCGAGCGGGAATGGCGGGGCGGGGTGTATTGGCCCTGGGCACAGCAGAATCTGCCAGGGTTTCGAATTCGTCGTCCGGGTCCGCCGTGAAGGCGGCGCTCGTGTCGTAGCCTGCGGCGTCGTCCGGAATGTCTTCATCGACCCAGGACGGCGGCTCGTCGCCAGCGGGCGCGGCGGGCGGCTCGCTTTGCAGTGCGGGTTCGGACGCCGCGCTCTGCGCTGCGGGTCCGGCATTGGGCGGGTTTGCCGATTCAGGTGCTGGTTCGGTCTGTGGTTCAGCCGCTGCCGCCTCAGCCACGGGAAGATCTTCCCAGGGAGGCGTGCTGGCTGGCGGGCGGGCAGGTATCGGCGTCGGGACCGGCGTCCCAGCGCGCCGCGTTGCCAAAGGCGGTTCGACCGCGGCGACGGCACGCAAGGCATCGGGCCGCGTAGGGGCCAGCAAGGGGGCTGCGACAGGCTTCGGTTCGGCTGCGGCGGCCGGCGCCGCGACCGTGTCTGCCGGCGCAATGGCCGTGGACGCCGCCGTGGGTGCTTGCGCGGCCATGGCAGGGCCGGCATCGCCATTGAGCGCCAGCATGCGCAGGCAGGTCATGATGAAGCCGGCATATTCGTCGGGCGCCAGCGTCAGTTCGGCGCGGCTGTGCACGGCGACGGAATAGAACAGTTGTACGGTATCGGCATGCATGCGCTGCGCCAGCCGGACGATGTCGGCCGTCATCGGGTCGTCGGCGGGCAGGGCGCCCGGCACGCGCTGGACGATGGCGATCCTGGAAAGCAGCACGGCCAGGTCGGCCAGAGCGCCCGCGTACGACAGGCCGCGCGTGGACAGTTCGTCTGCCACGGCCAGTACTCCCGGCGCATCGCCGTCGCACAGCGCGTCGAGCAGCCGCGCCAGATGGCGCTGGTCTATGGTGCCCAGCATTGCGCGCACCGCTTCCTCGGTGAGGTCGCCGGCGCTGTAGGCGATGGCCTGGTCGGTGAGCGACAAGGCATCGCGCATCGACCCTGCGGCGACCTGGCCGATCAGGCGCAGGGCCGGAACTTCGAAGGGAATGCTTTCCTGGCCCAGCACGTTCTGCAGATGGCCCACGATCGCTTCGGGCGGCATCTGCTTGAGGTTGAACTGCAGGCAGCGCGACAGCACTGTGGCGGGGATCTTCTGCGGATCGGTCGTGGCCAGGATGAACTTGACGTGCGGCGGCGGCTCTTCCAGCGTCTTGAGCATGGCGTTGAACGCATGCCCGGTGAGCATATGCACTTCGTCGATCATGTAGACCTTGAAGCGCCCGGCGCCCGGCGCGTAGACCGCCTGCTCGAGCAGCTGGGTCATTTCGTCGACGCCGCGGTTCGAGGCCGCGTCCAGTTCAAGATAATCGACGAAGCGTCCGGCATCGATTTCCGTGCACGCGCGGCACACTCCGCAGGGCGTGGGGGTAATGCCGATTTCACAATTGAGCGACTTGGCCAGAATGCGCGACAGCGTGGTCTTGCCCACTCCGCGCGTGCCGGTGAATAGCCAGGCATGATGCAGGCGCTGGGTCTGCAGCGCGTGCGTCAGGGCGCGCACCACGTGATCCTGCCCTACCAGGGTGTCGAAGGATCGCGGTCGCCATTTGCGGGCCAGTACCAGATATGTCATGGCCTAATTGTAGCCGGGTGGCTATGGCTGCAGCGCCCGTCGATACATATTGGGCGCGGCGACGAAGGCCTCGCGCAAACCATGGCTGAAATGGCTGGTGCCGGCATAGCCGCAGCGCGATAACGCCAGGCCGGCACGCGGTCCCGTCCGGGATGCTTCAGGCGACGCGGCGCATCGCTACACGCGCGCAATCCGGGCGCGTGTAGCGGAACAGATCCTTCGGGTCTTCGGATCCGGGCACCAGTTCAACCGTCAGGCCCAGGTTGCGCTGCTGCGCCTGTTCGTGCACATAGCGCAAGGTTGAGTAGTCCTCCAACGCAAAGCCGACGGAGTCGAACAAAGTCACCTGTTCGGCGCTTTGGCGGCCGGCCTCGGTACCGGCGAGCACCCGCCAGAGGTCCACGACCGGGAAATCCGGCGGCAATTGCTGGATCTCGCCTTCGATGCGCGTCTGCGGTTCGTATTCGACGAACACCCGCGCGGCGCGCAGGATATCGGCATGCAGCTCGGTCTTGCCCGGGCAGTCGCCGCCCACGGCGTTGATGTGCATGCCCGGCTCGATCATGTCCGGCGTCAGAACGGTGGCGTGGGCCTTGGCGGCGGTGACCGTCGTGACGATGTCCGCGCCGCGCACCGCCTCGGCCGTCGAGGCCGCCTGCGTGATCTTCAGGGCGGGGAAGGCCGATAAATTGCGGATCAGCTTTTCGGTTGCGTGCGGATCCACATCGTAGACGGCAATCTCGTCGATCCCCAGGTGGCAATGAAAAGCCAGTGCCTGAAATTCGCTTTGCGCGCCGTTGCCGATCAACGCCATGCGGCGTGCGTCGGGCCGCGCCAGCGCACGCGCAGCCATCAGCGAGGTGGCGCTGGTGCGCAGCGCGGTCGCGATCGTCAGCTCGGATAGCAGCAGGGGGTAGCCCGTGTCCGCCTCGGCCAGCACTCCGAAGCCCATTACGGTGTAAAGCCCGTGCCGGGTATTGCTGGGATGGCCGTTGACGTACTTGAACGCATAGCGCTGCGCATTGGACACGGGCATGAGTTCGATCACGCCGTTGTCCGAGTGGTTGGAGACGCGCGCCGACTTGTTGAACTGCGGCCAGTCAAGGAAGTCTTCCCGGATGGCGTCGGCAAGTTCCCCTATGAAGCGGGGTGCGCCCAGGTCATGAATCAGGCCGGACATGGTCGAAACGTCTATGAAGCGTGTCATGGAGCCTCCTCGAAATTGTGTTCGCGGCTTATGTGCCTGAAGACATTATTTGCTCGAAGCGGTGCCAATTTGAATGGCTCAAGTTGGCAAAATATTCGTCAATATTTACAATTTGCCAACCAAAAATTCCAAAATGACTAATGGACGATATTGATCGCGAATTAATCTCCCTGTTGCGTGCCGATGCGAGAACGCCGGTCGTCATGCTGGCCAGGAAGTTGCGGATCGCGCGCGCCACGGTGCAGAATCGCATGGCCAAGCTGCAGGCCGACGGCACGATCGTCGGGTACACGGTTCGGCTCAGGCCTGAGGCTGAAGGGCACCGCATCCGCGCCCTGATGTCGATCGAAGTCGAGGGCAATAGCGAAGTCGAGGTGCGGCGTGTGCTGCGCGGCAATCCGAACGTGGTGGCCTTGCACACGACCAATGGGCGCTGGGACCTGATCGCCGAGCTGCGCACCGACACGCTGGAGTCGTTCGACAGTGTGCTCAACGCTATCCGCAGCGTTCAAGGCATCGCCAACACGGAGACCAGCATCTTGCTGTCCACGCACAAGATCTAGGCAATGCCCGGGACTCATGACGCATGGGCGTGCAAAGGGGTATGCGGCGAAATGAAAAAGGGCGCCGACGGCGCCCTTTAGGTATGAAGAGGTGAGCCTTACTTCGGCACTGGCGCTAAACGACTATGGCTGCTTCGTTCCCGACCTGACCAGGTTCACCGCCGCACCATGCGAAGGGACCCACCAAGTGCAATTCTAGCAGAGCGGGCGCAGCCCGCTTGCCTAAATTGCACTTGGTGGGTCTGCGAGGGGCCTGGATGCGGTTCCCCTTCCCCAGCCTGCCCTTGAGGCGGCGGCTTCAGAGGGGCGCAAGCAGGGCGTCCAGCCTGCGCCCGTCCGCCACGAACGCGCGTATGCCTTCCGACAGCTTCTCGCTGGCCATTGCGTCCTCGTTCATCAGCATGCGAAAGCTCACCTCGTCGGCCGGCATGCGCTCCATGGGCTGATCCGCGTCCTGCGGGGGGGGCAGCGCAGGCGTCACGCTGCCCTGCATGCCGGCCAGTTCCGCCAGCAGCTCCGGGCTGATCGTCAGCAGGTCGCAGCCCGCCAGGGCCAGGATCTGCCCCGAATTGCGAAAGCTCGCGCCCATGACTTCGGTCTTGATCCCGAATTGCTTGTAGTAGCGGTAGATGCGCGCCACGGATTGCACGCCCGGGTCCTGCGCGCCCGCATGCTCGGCCTCCACCCACTGTGCGCCCGCCGCCTTCTTGTACCAGTCGTAGATGCGGCCCACGAAAGGCGAGATCAGTTGCACGCCGGCCTGCGCGCAGGCCACGGCCTGGGGCAGGGCGAAGAGCAGCGTCAGATTGCAGTGCACGCCTTCCTGTTGCAGCACGCGCGCCGCCTGGATGCCTTCCCAGGTCGAGGCGATCTTGATCAGCACCCGCTCGCGCGGCACGCCGGCGGCTTCATATAGGGCGATCAGGCCGCGGGCGCGCTCGATCGTGGCGCGCGTGTCGAAGGACAGGCGCGCGTCCACCTCGGTCGATACCCGGCCCGGTACGATGCGCAGGATCTCCTGGCCGAAAGCTACCAGCAGGCGGTCGGTCAGTTCCGGCACTGGCGCGCCGCGATGGGCGCGCACGGTTTGCTGCAGCAGCGGCTTATAAGCATCGAGCTGCACGGCCTTTAAGATCAAGGAGGGATTGGTGGTGGCGTCGGTAGGGCGCAGCGCGCGCATAGCCTCGAAATCGCCAGTGTCGGCGACCACGGTGGTGTACTGGCGCAGGGAGTCGAGCAGGCTGGTCATAAACGTCGATAAGGCCGGGGTGATCATCGGGCGCGCGTCCCGCGCGCATTGCAAGTTCCTAGCCTATCACCAGTGCCCGGTCCTCGCAGAGGGCGCGCGCTTTACTCAAGAGGTAGTCCTGGGGGAAAAGCACCCGTTTCAGCCTTATCTGGCGCAGTTCTTCGGGGAAAAGTCGCGTTTGAGCTATAATTTGAAGGTTTGATTACTGATTTTTGAATTGGGGTTCTCACTGTGCTGGCGCTACTTTTTCCCGAGGGGCCGAATCAAGGCAAACGCCCTCCCGCAATATTGGCTCTGGCGGATGGCACGGTCTTTCGAGGCGTGTCGATCGGCGCGCCGGGGCATTCGGTGGCCGAAGTGGTGTTCAACACCGCGATGACCGGCTACCAGGAAATTCTCACCGACCCCAGCTACAGTGGCCAGATCGTCACGCTGACCTATCCGCACATCGGCAATACCGGCGTTAACACCGAAGACGTCGAATCGCGCCGGGTGTTCGCCGCAGGTCTCGTGGTGCGCGACTGCCCGGCCCGCGTGTCCAACTTCCGCGCCACGCAGTCGCTGCCCGACTACC
This sequence comes from Bordetella sp. FB-8, assembly GCF_000382185.1. Taxonomy (NCBI): domain Bacteria; kingdom Pseudomonadati; phylum Pseudomonadota; class Betaproteobacteria; order Burkholderiales; family Alcaligenaceae; genus Bordetella; species Bordetella sp. FB-8. The sequence continues at coordinate 2,327,285 of NZ_KB907784.1, forward strand.
TGGCCGCGCAGGGCGTGGTCGCCATCTCCGGCATCGACACCCGCAAGTTGACACGCATCCTGCGCGACAAAGGCGCGCAGGGCGCGTGCATCCTGGTGGGAGACGACGCCGACAAGGCCGTCGAGCTGGCCAGAACCTTCCCAGGCATGTCCGGCCAGGACCTGGCCAAGGTTGTGTCCGGCACCGAGCAATCGAACTGGACGCAAGGCACCTGGCAACTGGGCGAGGGTTTTACCGCGCCCGAGCAAGATGCCTTCCACGTGGTCGCCTACGACTTCGGCGTCAAGAGCAACATCCTGCGCCTGCTGGCCGACCGCGGTTGCCGCGTCACGCTCGTGCCCGCGCAAACCGGCGCGCACGAGGTCCTCGCGCTCAACCCGGACGGCGTGTTCCTGTCCAACGGCCCTGGCGATCCCGAGCCTTGCGACTATGCCATCGCGGCCACGCGCACCTTCCTCGATCGCAAGCTGCCCGTCTTCGGCATCTGTCTGGGCCACCAGATCATGGGCCTGGCCGTGGGCGGCCGGACGGTCAAGATGAAAACCGGCCACCACGGGGCCAACCATCCCGTGCAGGATCTGCAGAGCCGGCGCGTCTTCATCACCAGCCAGAACCACGGCTTCGCGGTGGACGCCGGCTCGCTTCCCGCGAACGTGCGCGTCACGCACGTGTCGCTGTTCGACGGCACCTTGCAAGGCTTCGAGCTGACCGACCGGCCGGCCTTTTGCTTCCAGGGTCATCCCGAAGCCAGCCCCGGCCCGCACGACATCATCGTGCTGTTCGACAAATTCATCGGCCTGATGCAAGCGGCCCGCAAGTAAAAAGAACTCATCATGCCCAAGCGTACAGACCTAAGAAGCATCCTGATCATCGGCGCCGGCCCCATCATCATCGGGCAGGCCTGCGAGTTCGACTATTCCGGCGCGCAGGCGTGCAAGGCGCTCAAGGCCGAGGGCTACCGCACCATCCTGGTCAACAGCAACCCCGCCACCATCATGACCGACCCGGAAACGGCCGATGTCACCTACATCGAGCCCATTACCTGGCAGGCGGTCGAGAAGATCATCGAGCGCGAGAAGCCCGACGCGCTGCTGCCCACCATGGGCGGCCAGACGGCGCTTAATTGCGCGCTCGATCTGGCGCGCCACGGCGTGCTGGCCAAATACAAGGTCGAGCTGATCGGCGCCAACGAGCAGGCCATCGAAAAGGCCGAGGACCGCCAGAAATTCAAGCTGGCCATGACCGATATCGGCCTGGAGTCGGCCAAGTCGGGCGTGGCCCACAATATGGACGAGGCCTGGGAGGTGCAAAAGCGCATCGCCATCGAAACCGGTTCCTCGGGCTTTCCCTCCGTTATCCGTCCCAGCTTCACCATGGGCGGCTCGGGCGGCGGCATCGCCTACAACCCCGAAGAATTCGAAACCATCTGCCGCCGCGGCCTGGAGGCCTCGCCCACCAGCGAGCTGCTGATCGAGGAGTCGCTCCTGGGCTGGAAGGAATTCGAAATGGAAGTGGTCCGCGACAGGGCGGACAACTGCATCATCGTCTGCTCGATCGAGAACCTCGATCCCATGGGCGTGCATACCGGCGACTCCATCACCGTCGCGCCGGCGCAGACCTTGACGGACAAGGAATACCAGATCATGCGCGACGCATCCATCGCGGTGCTGCGCGAGATCGGCGTGGATACGGGCGGCTCGAACGTGCAGTTCGCGGTCAATCCCAAGAACGGCCGCATGATCGTCATCGAGATGAACCCGCGCGTCTCGCGTTCGTCTGCACTGGCCTCCAAGGCCACGGGCTTTCCCATCGCCAAGGTTGCTGCACGCCTGGCCGTGGGCTATACGCTGGATGAGCTGCGCAACGAGATCACCGGCGGCGCCACGCCCGCCTCGTTCGAGCCCTCCATCGACTACGTGGTTACCAAGGTGCCGCGTTTCGCCTTCGAGAAATTCCCGCAGGCCGATGCGCGCCTGACCACGCAGATGAAGTCGGTGGGCGAAGTCATGGCCATCGGACGCACCTTTCAGGAATCTTTTCAGAAGGCCTTGCGCGGACTGGAAGTGGGCGTGGACGGCCTGAACCAGAAGACCACCGATCGCGAGCGTTTGCAGCTCGAACTGGGCGAACCCGGCCCCGAGCGCATCTGGTACGTGGGCGACGCCTTCGCGCAGGGCTTCACGCTCGACGAGGTGTTCGCGCTGACCAAGATCGACCCCTGGTTCCTGGCGCAGATCAAGGAAATCGTCGACATCGAGCTCGCGCTCGAGCAAAAGACGCTGGCCGACCTGGATCAGGCTACGGTGTGGGAACTGAAGCGCCGTGGTTTCTCCGACCGCCGCCTGGCGTATCTGTTGGACTCGTCCGAAGCCGAGGTGCGCAAGCTGCGCCACCAGTTCAATGTGCGCCCGGTCTACAAGCGCGTGGACACCTGCGCGGCCGAGTTCGCCACGCACACGGCCTATATGTACTCGACCTACGAGCAAGAGTGCGAAGCCGCGCCCACCGATCGCAAGAAGATCATCGTGTTGGGGGGGGGGCCCAACCGCATCGGCCAGGGCATTGAATTCGATTACTGCTGCGTCCATGCCGCCCTGGCGCTGCGCGAAGACGGTTTCGAGACCATCATGGTCAACTGCAACCCGGAAACCGTCTCCACCGATTACGACACTTCCGACCGCCTCTATTTCGAGCCGCTCACGCTCGAAGACGTGCTCGAGATCGTGCACAAGGAAAAGCCGGTTGGCATGATCGTGCAGTATGGCGGCCAGACGCCGCTCAAACTCGCGCGCGCGTTGGAAGCCAATGGCGTGCCCATCATCGGCACCAGCCCCGAGTCCATCGACGTGGCCGAAGATCGCGAGCGCTTCCAGAAGCTGCTGCACAAGCTCGGCTTGCGCCAGCCGCCCAACCGCACGGCGCGCACCGAGAGCGAGGCCCTGGCCCATGCCGCCGACATTGGCTATCCGCTGGTGGTGCGCCCCAGCTACGTGCTGGGCGGCCGCGCCATGGAGATCGTGCACGAGCAGCAGGACTTGGAGCGCTACATGCGCGAGGCCGTGAAGGTCAGCAACGATTCCCCGGTGCTGCTCGACCGTTTCCTGAATGACGCCATCGAAGTCGACGTCGACTGCCTGTCTGACGGCCAGGCCGTCTTCATCGGCGGCGTCATGGAGCACATCGAGCAGGCTGGCGTGCACTCGGGCGACTCGGCCTGCAGCCTGCCGCCATATTCGCTCTCGGCCGACACCATCGCCGAGATCAAGCGCCAGACGGCCGTCATGGCGCGCGCGCTGAACGTCATCGGCCTGATGAACGTGCAGTTCGCCATTCAGAACGGCGATGTCTACGTGCTCGAAGTCAATCCGCGCGCTTCGCGCACCGTGCCCTATGTTTCCAAGGCTACCGGCCTGCAGTTGGCCAAGATCGCCGCGCGCGCCATGGCCGGCCGCACTCTTGAGCAGCAGGGCGTCACGGCCGAAGTCGTGCCTACGTACTTCTCCGTCAAGGAGGCTGTGTTCCCCTTCGTCAAGTTTCCGGGCGTAGACACCATCCTCGGTCCCGAGATGAAGTCCACCGGCGAAGTCATGGGTGTGGGCCAGAGCTTCGGCGAGGCCTTCGTCAAATCTCAGCTGGCCGCCGGCGTGCGTCTGCCCGAGTCCGGCACCGTGTTCATCAGCGTGAAAAACCAGGACAAGCTGCGCGCTGTCGAAGTGGCCCGAGGCCTGCATCAGCTGGGCTTCAAGCTCGTCGCCACGCGCGGCACCGCGGCCCATATCGAAGCAGCCGGAATTCCCGTGGTGGTGGTGAACAAGGTGGCCGAGGGGCGGCCGAACATCGTCGACATGGTCAAGAACGGCGAAGTCGCGCTGGTGATCAACACCGTAGAGGAACGCCGCAACGCCATCGCCGACTCGCGCGCCATCCGCACCCAGTCGCTCATGAACCGCGTTACGCTGTTCACCACCATCGCCGGCGCTCGCGCCGCGGTCGAGGGCATGCAATACCTGCGCCAGGGACACGGCCTGAAAGTCTATCCCTTGCAGGAACTGCACGCCAAGCATTGAAGGTTGCCGCGCCATGATCAAGTGGTTCATCCTCGCCCTTTTCGTCCTCACTGCCATCTACATTCACTATCGTGGCCGTGTGCGCCACAAGTTTTCCCGGCAGGCTCTGGACCACTCCACCTTCTTCGCGCCCATCAACACCTTCATGTATGCGTTTTCGGCCGTGCCGAACACGCCCTATATCGATCTGGCGCTTTTCCCGCAGCTGCAGGTCCTCAAGGACCACTGGCAGGAAATCCGCGCTGAGGCCGTCGCGTTGTTCGGCGACGGCAAGATCAAGCCTTCAGCGCAGTACAACGACGCGGGCTTCAATTCCTTCTTCAAGACCGGTTGGGGGCGCTTCTATCTCAAGTGGTACGACGAAGCGCCGCAGCCCTCCGCGCTCGAGTTCTGCCCTTACACCACCGGGCTGGTCAAGAAGATTCCCGGCGTGAAGGCCGTGCTGTTCGCGTCTCTGCCGCCGGGCGCGCGCCTGCCGCGTCACCGCGACCCCTACGGCGGTTCCTTGCGTTTTCATATGGGCCTGATCACGCCCAACGATCCGGCCTGCTTCATCGAGGTGGACGGCCAGCGCTACCACTGGCGCGACGGTGAAGCGGTGATGTTCGATGAAACCTTCATCCATTACGCCGAAAACGCCACCGACCAGAATCGCATCATCCTTTTCGCGGACATCGAGCGGCCCATGAAGTACCGCTGGACGCAGGCCGTCAACCATTTTTTCGGCGACCTGCTGCTGCGCTCGGCCGCTTCGCCCAATGAAGCCGGCGATCGCACCGGAGGCATCAATCGTATCTTCGGCACCGTCTACGCCGTACGCCGGCTCGGCAAGCGTCTCAAGCAATACAACAAGACACTCTATTACGTTGTGAAGTGGGTCCTTGTCGCGGCCATCCTGGCCTGGATATTCCTGTAAGCCGGCGCCTTGCGCAATACCTGGCCGGCAACCGGCTTTCTCTGGGCGGGACTTTCCAATGAAGCGTGTTTTTATCACTGGTGCCAGCAGTGGCCTGGGCCTGGCATTGGCCAAGCGTTATGCGGCCGACGGCGCCAGCCTCGGGCTGGTCGGACGCCGCGGCCATGTGCTGCGCGAGCTGGCCGAGTCCCTGCCCGGGCAGCACCGTTGTTACGCCCTGGACGTGCGCGACCGGGACATCCTGCACGCCGCGGCCCATGACTTCATCGCCCGCGGCGAAGGCCGCGTCGACGCAGTGATCGCCAGCGCCGGTATTAGCGCCGGCACGATAACCGGTGAGACCGCCGACCATGCCGTGTTTCAGTCCATCGTCGAAACCAATCTGCTGGCAACGCTCGCCACTTTCGAACCTTTCGTCGCGCCCATGCGCGAGGCAAAGGCGGGGCGTCTGGTGGGTATGGCCAGCGTAGCCGGCATCCGCGGACTGCCCGGCGCGGGAGCCTACAGCGCTTCCAAGGCGGCGGTGGCGGTCTATTGCGAAAGCCTGCGGCTCGAACTCGCAGACAGCGGCGTGCGCGTGGTGACGATCGCACCCGGTTATATCGATACGCCGATGACGCAGCACAATCCCTATCGCATGCCGTTCCTGATGCCGGTCGATGCGTTTGCCGAAAAAGCGCACGCTGCCATCGAGCGTGGCGTGTCGTATACGGTGATTCCCTGGCAAATGGGTGTGGTGGCCAAGCTTATGCGCCTGCTGCCCGATGCCGTCTACGATCGCCTGGCGCGCAATGCGCCGCGCAAACCTAGGTCGATGGATTCGTAAGCCGCATCGCCGCCACTTAGGCGCCTGCGCGCTTTACGCCCGTGGTGGGCGATGCGCTCAGTATCGCAAATCGTCGTCAGACCACACCGTCGCGCGCGGGTTCGGCGATATGGCTGTCGTCGCCCCAGTCCAGCACGTGCCAGCCTCCGTCATCGACGCACACGCGGTTGATTGCGGCGTTGGCCATCCTGGTGTGGCGCGGTTCGCTCAGCGCGATGCCGTTGGCCCGGCGCCAGATGATGTCCAGTGCGCCCCCGTGAGTCACCACCAGGACGCGATGGCCCGTATGGCGCCGGGCCAGCGCTTCGATGGTGTATAGAACGCGGCTATTGAACCCACCGAGGCTTTCGCCGCCCTTGAGTACGCGATCGGGATCGCGGCTGCGCCAGGCGGCGGCCGCTTCGGGTGCGGTCTGGTCCAGGGTCTCGTATTGCAGGCCTTCGAGAACGCCGAAGTTGCGCTCGCGTATGCCGTGCTCGATATGCACAGGCAGACCTGTGGCTGCGCTCACGGCCTGGGCCGTGGCGCGCGCGCGCCGCAGGTCGCTGCTGTAGAGCGCGGCGAAGGGAATCAGCATCGCGTCCTCGCGCAGGCGCCGGGCCAGGCGGGCAGCCTGACTCAGGCCCGTGTCGTTCAGGGGGATGTCCTGCCAGCCCTGCAGGCGTCTTTCGCGGTTCCAGTCGGTTTCGCCGTGGCGGACGAACCAGAATTCAGACATCGGTGATACAGGCAAGTCGGGGCCGCCATCAGGCGGTTGCGGAACCCGTGCCCGACTGCGATTGCAGTTCCTGGATCTGGGCTTCGAGCGTGGTTTCCTGGGAGGAGAGCGCGGCGATCTGGCCGCCCGTGGCGTTGCTGCTCGTGCTGGTCGACGTGCTGCTGTTCGACTGCAATGCCTGGATCTGGGCCATGATGGCCTGCAGTTCGGCTTCGAGCTGCTGCAGTTCCGCGGTGGCGGTGTCCGAGGACGAGCCGCCGCCCTTCGAAGCCTTGGCGGCGCCTCCGCCGCTGGACGAGCTACCCGCCGCGCCGTTTACCGGGCTGGCGCTTGAGGCGCCGCCAGCCGAGGCGACGCCCCCGGTCAGCTGTATGCCTTGCTGCACGGGCGTGGCGGAAGCGGCATTGACTTGCACGGCCGATTCCATTGAGGCATTTTTCTTTGGCGCAGGCTCGAAAAGCCTCGCAGCGCTGGACAGTACGGATACCACGGCAGAGATCGGCGAGATGGACAGGGACATGATGACGACTCCGTCGGAGTAAAACGGCTAGCGCCCGTAAGCCGGGCGCCCGATGCGTGTATTGTTGCCCCGGTTATGGGCCACGTCTACACTTGAAATAATTATTTCATTTGAGTCAGTGTATGTCCAATCGTGCCACCTACTTCCCCACCTGGCGCCGTGTCGAGGCAGTCGCTTCGGATGCCGTTGTCGCGCCTGACGAGAAACTGTCGGGCGCGCGCACCCTGGTTATGGGCGCCCAGCATGTGGTCGCCATGTTCGGCTCCACGGTGCTGGCGCCGCTGCTCATGGGTTTCAACCCCAGCCTGTGCCTACTCATGTCGGGCGTGGGCACCCTGATCTTCTTTCTTTTTGTCGGCGGTCGGGTCCCCAGCTACTTGGGGTCCAGCTTCGGTTTCATCGGCGGGGTCATCGTCGCCACCGGCTACACGGGCAACGGTCCGAACCCCAATATCGGCGTGGCGCTGGGCGGCATCATGGCCTGCGGCCTGGCGTATGTGCTGATCGGGCTTGTTGTTTGGGCCGCCGATGCCCGATCGAACAAAGGTTCCGACTGGATCGAAGTCCTGATGCCGCCGGTGGTCACAGGAGCGGTGGTGGCCGTGATCGGCCTGAATCTCGCACCCCTGGCGGCCAAGAACGCCATGGGACACGGCAGCTTCGATACGGCCATGGCTTTGGTCACCCTACTCTGCGTGGGCGGGGTGGCCGTGTTCACCCGCGGCATGGCGCAGCGCCTGCTGATCCTGCTTGGCCTGATTCTGGCATGCATCATCTATGTGCTGTGCGCCAACGTCCTGGGGCTGGGCAGGCCCATGGACTTCTCCAATGTGGTCAGCGCGGCCTGGCTCGGTCTACCTGTGTTGGCCACGCCGGTTTTCCACGCCAGCGCCATGGGTCTGATCGTGCCGGTGGTCGTCATCCTGGTGGCGGAAAACCTCGGCCACGTGAAGGCGGTCAGCGCCATGACCGGACAGAATCTGGACCGCTACCTGGGCCGGGCCTTCGTGGGCGACGGCTTGGCCACCCTCGTATCGGCCGCGGTGGGCGGAACGGGCGTCACCACCTACGCCGAGAACATCGGCGTCATGGCGGCTACCCGCATCTACTCGACCCTCATATTCGTGGTGGCGGCGCTGATCGCCGTGGTGCTGGGTTTCTCGCCCAAGTTCGGTGCCCTGATCCAGGCCATACCCGGCCCGGTACTGGGTGGCATGTCCGTCGTAGTGTTCGGACTGATCGCCGTGACGGGCGCGCGCATATGGGTGGTCAATCGTGTCGATTTTTCCGACAACCGCAATCTCATCGTGGCCGCGGTCACGATGGTGTTCGGCGCAGGCGATTTCACGGTCAGGCTGGGCAGCTTCGTGCTGGGCGGCATCGGCACCGCGACTTTCGGCGCCATCCTGCTGCATGCCTTCCTGCGACTGCGCAAAAAAGCCTAAATCCTTGCAATTCCCGGTGTTTTTGACCACAATACGCCTAACGAATGCCCCGGCTCATGCCTGAGCCGGGGTTTTATTTTTGCCTGCGCTTTCGCTTCGGTGTCGCTCCTTCGGTATCGACCCTTAGCGAGCGCCGGCCCAATCATTGATTATCGAAAGTCCGGAACCACCATGGCTGCCATTCCTTTGACCTCGCGCGGCGTCGAGCGCCTGAACCAAGAATTGCATAGGCTCAAGACCGTCGAGCGCCCCGCCGTCATCAACGCCATCGCCGAGGCGCGCGCTCAGGGCGATCTGTCTGAAAACGCCGAATACGAAGCCGCCCGCGAACGCCAGGGCTTCATCGAGGGCCGTATCGCCGAACTGGAAGGCACCTTGTCCAATGCCCAGGTCATCGATCCCACCGCCCTTAAGAACACCGACGGCCGTGTCGTCTTCGGTGCCACGGTCGAGATCGAAGATCTCGAATCGGGCGACCGTCTGGCATACCAGATCGTGGGCGATGCCGAATCCGACATCAAGGCCAGCCTGATCTCCGTTTCCAGTCCTGTGGCCCGCGCCCTGATCGGCAAGTCCGAAGGCGACGTGGTCGAAGTCCGCGCGCCCTCCGGTGTGCGTGAATACGAGGTTATCGGGGTGCGCTACGTGTAAAAAAAGCGAGGACACAGTCCTCGCTCGGGTTTTGCAAAGGGCGCACTGCCACTCGGCGCTGCTGGTGGTAAATGCCGGCCGGGCGCGCGTGCCTCAGGATTTCTTGAAGGCGCGCACCGTCTTCTGTCCTGCTGACGGCCCGCGGCGGGTGCCGGCCCTCAGGCTGAGTGCGCTGCCGGATCGGCGCGGAACGCCATGCGAAGCGGATGTCGAGGCCGTCTTGCGGGTGCCGGGCCGTGGCGGCTTGCCCGCCTGTTGCATAGCGCGGGGAGGTTCCTGCGCCTCGGGTTCGGCGGCCTTGCGGCGCGGCGTCCTGGCCAGCTTCTTGCCTTCGGCTGCCATTTTCTTGGGCGTGTGCGGCTCCGAGGCCTTGCGCTTGACGGGCTTGGCGGCTTGTTCCGGGCGAGCCGTGGGCGCGGGTTTGTGCGCCGAAGGGCGGTAGAGAATGAAGAGTTTGCCCAGATGGTGCACCGGCGCGCAGGACAGTGCCTCGCAGATGTCGGCCAGCAGGGCTTCACGGGTTTCGCGGTCTTCGCCGCCAGCGCGCACCTTGATCAGGCCGTGCGTAGTGAGCGCCAGGTCGATTTCCTTGAGCACGGCGTCCGACAGGCCCTTGTCGCCGATCAGCACGACGGGTTTCAGGGAATGCGCCGCCGAACGCAGGTCGCTGCGCTCGCGAGAGGTGAGTTCTAATATAGGCATTGCCGAATTGTACGCATAATGGCCAAGAATAAATTCTCCAAAGACTGGATCCACCAGCACATTAACGACCCCTACGTGAAGCTGGCTCAGCAGAAGGGTTACCGGGCGCGGGCGGCCTTCAAGCTGATCGAGATCCTTGATGTTGAAAAGCTGATGCGGCGCGGCGACGTGGTGGTCGATCTGGGTTCGGCGCCGGGCAGTTGGTCGCAGGTGGCGCGCGAGCGCCTGGCCGGGCCAGGCGGCGTGGTGGACGGGCGCATCATCGCCCTGGACATCTTGCCCATGGAACCCGTGGCCGGCGTGGAATTCATCTTGGGAGACTTTCGCGAGGACGCAATGCTGCGCCAGCTCGAAGAAAAAGTCGGTACCCATGCGGTGGACCTTGTAATTTCCGACATGGCCCCCAATCTGTCCGGAGTGGGGGTGGCCGATTCGGCCCGGATGCAGCACCTTTGTGATCTGGCACTGGAATTTTCCTGCGCCCACTTGAAACCCGAAGGCGCCCTGATCGTCAAGGCCTTCCACGGCAGTGGGTTCTCGCAGATCGTCGAGTCCTTCAAGCAGCGTTTTCGCCGGGTGGTGGAGCGCAAGCCCAAGGCCTCGCGCGACAAATCCGCGGAAACCTTCCTCGTGGGCAGGACCTTGAAATGACGGGCGGGCAATCGGGCTTGCAGTCGGAAGAAACGCGATCCCTTGCGACAGAGTAGAATGGGACGTTTCAATACATCATTTAAGTCGTTGTTAAGTTCGTCGTCGCAACGACCCGTCGATACAACGATATTACGCTGGGCTCGCATCACAGGCGGGAGCGAGCCGCGCAGGAGATAGGCCTTGAACAATTCGTTTTCCAAAGTCGCGATCTGGATGGTGATCGCCCTGGTTCTGTTCACGGTGTTCAAGCAATTTGACGGCCATGCGCCGACGCAGAGCAACGTCAGCTACACCCAATTCATGGACGACGCCAAGGCTGGCCGCATCCGCAAGGTCGACGTGCAGGGCGATGTGCTCTACGTCACGCCGGACGGCGGCCGTGCTTATACGATCACCTCGCCCGGCGACCTATGGATGGTTTCCGATTTGCTCAAATATGGGGTGCAGGTATCGGGCAAGGCCCGCGAAGAGCCTTCGCTGTTGATGAGCATCTTTGTGTCGTGGTTCCCCATGCTGCTGCTGATCGGGGTGTGGGTCTTCTTCATGCGGCAGATGCAGGGCGGCGGACGCGGCGGCGCGTTCAGCTTTGGCAAATCGCGCGCGCGCATGCTCGATGAAAACACCAATCAGGTCACCTTCGTCGACGTCGCCGGCTGCGACGAGGCCAAGGAAGACGTGCAGGAACTGGTCGACTTCCTGCGTGATCCCAGCAAGTTCCAGAAGCTGGGCGGACGCATTCCGCGCGGCGTGCTGATGGTGGGTTCGCCCGGCACGGGCAAGACGCTCCTGGCCAAGGCCATCGCCGGCGAGGCCAAAGTGCCGTTCTTTAGCATCTCGGGTTCCGACTTCGTCGAAATGTTCGTCGGCGTGGGCGCGGCCCGCGTGCGCGACATGTTCGAGAACGCCAAGAAGCATGCACCCTGCATCATTTTCATCGACGAAATCGACGCGGTCGGACGCCAGCGTGGCGCCGGCCTGGGCGGCGGCAACGACGAACGCGAGCAGACGCTCAATCAGATGCTGGTGGAAATGGACGGTTTTGAATCCGGCCAGGGCGTGATCGTCATCGCCGCCACCAACCGCCCCGACGTGCTCGATCCGGCGCTGCTGCGCCCGGGCCGCTTCGACCGCCAGGTCGTGGTGCCGCTGCCCGACATCCGTGGCCGCGACCAGATTCTCAAGGTGCATATGCGCAAGGTGCCGCTGGCCACCAACGTCGATGCCACCATTCTCGCGCGCGGCACGCCCGGCTTCTCGGGCGCTGACCTGGCCAACCTGGTCAACGAAGCCGCGCTCTTTGCGGCGCGCCGCAACGGCCGCACCGTGGACATGTCCGACTTCGAGAAGGCCAAGGACAAGATCATCATGGGCGCCGAGCGCCGCTCCATCGTCATGCCCGAGGAAGAGCGCAAGAACACGGCTTACCACGAATCCGGCCACGCCATCGTGGCGCGCATGCTGCCCAAGACCGATCCGGTGCACAAGGTCACCATCATCCCGCGCGGTCGGGCGCTGGGTGTGACCATGCAATTGCCCGAGAGCGACCGCTATAGCATGGATAAGGCCCGCCTCTTATCCACCATCGCCGTGCTGTTCGGCGGCCGTATCGCCGAAGAGCTCTTCATGAACCAGATGACGACCGGCGCCTCGAACGACTTTGAACGCGCCACCGCCATCGCCCGCGATATCGTCACGCGCTACGGTATGACCGACTCGCTCGGTCCCATGGTCTACGCCGAGAACGAGGGCGAGGTCTTCCTGGGCCGCAGCGTCACCAAGACCACGCATATGTCCGAGGCGACGATGCAGAAGGTCGATGCGGAGATCCGCAGCATCATCGACGAACAGTACGGCGTGGCACGCAAGATCCTGGAAGACAATCGCGACAAGGTCGAGGCCATGACGGCCGCACTGCTCGAGTGGGAAACCATCGACGCCGACCAGATCGGCGACATCATCGATGGCCGCCCGCCCCGTCCTCCCAAGACGCCGCAAGGTCCTTCCGATTCGTCCGATACCTCGGCCTCGTCGGGCTTGACCGCGGGCGGCACCACCGCCGTTGCCTGATTGGGCGCATATTCGTCCTTGCTTTGCGGGCGCTTCGAGCTGATGCTCGAGCGCCCGCTTGTCATGGGCATCGTCAACGTCACGCCGGACTCCTTCTCCGACGGCGGCAGGCACGCAGCCCCGGACGCCGCCGTGGCACACGCGCACCGTCTGCTGGCCGAGGGCGCCGACATCCTTGACCTGGGCGCCGAATCCACACGCCCCGGCTCGCAGGCTGTCGACGCAGGGCAGGAGTTGTATCGCCTGCTGCCGGTGATCGAGGCGCTGCGCGATTGCGGCGTGCCCTTGTCCGTCGACACCTGCAAGGCGCAGGTCATGCAGGCCGTGCTGGCCGCGGGCGCGGACATGATCAACGACATCTACGGCTTCACTCTGCCGGGAACCATTGAAGCCGTGGCCGGATCGGCCTGCGGCCTGTGCGTGATGCACATGCAGGGCGAGCCGCGCACCATGCAGGACGCGCCGCATTACGACGACCTGCTGCGCGAGGTGGGCGGCTTTCTGGTCGCACAGGCGCGGCGCCTGCGCGGGGCGGGCGTGGACGCGCGCCGCATCGCGCTCGATCCGGGCTTCGGTTTCGGCAAGACACAAGCACAGAATTACGAGTTATTGCACGGCTTGTCCGAGCTGGATGCCCATGGGTATCCTTTGCTGGTCGGACTGTCGCGCAAATCGATGATAGGCGCGGCCACCGGCCGCCCTGTCCAGGAACGCCTGCCGGGCAGCCTGGCAGGGGCGCTGGCCTGCGTCGCGCGCGGCGCGGCCCTCGTGCGGGTGCATGACGTGGCGGCGACGGTCGATGCGCTCAAGGTATGGCGCGCAGTGGAAAAAGGATTATTCGAATGAGTCAACAACGCAAATATTTCGGCACCGACGGCGTGCGCGGCGAAGTCGGCGGCCCGGTCATCAACGCCGAGTTTGCGCTGCGGCTGGGCTATGCCGCCGGCCGCGCCCTGTCCGGCGCGCATGCCAACCGGTCGGGCCGCGCAAAGGTGCTCATCGGCAAGGATACGCGCATCTCCGGCTACATGATCGAGTCCGCGCTGGAAGCAGGCCTGGCCGCGGCCGGGGTGGACATCGTGCTGGCCGGCCCCATTCCCACGCCGGCCGTAGCCTACCTGACCCGCGCGCTGCGCCTGACGGCAGGCATCGTCATCAGCGCCTCGCACAATCCTTATCACGACAACGGCATTAAGTTCTTCTCTGCCGAAGGCATGAAGCTGCCCGATGAGGTCGAGCTGCGGATCGAGGCCGAGCTGGACAATCCGATCGGTTGCGTGAACTCCGGCGAGCTGGGACGCGCGCGCCGCCTCGACGACGCCCAAGGGCGCTACATCGAGTTCTGCAAGAGCACCTTTCCCAGCGACCTCGACCTGGCCGGCATGAGCCTGGTGATCGATGCGGCCAACGGCGCGGCTTACAACACCGCGCCCCACGTATTCCGCGAATTGGGCGCCCAGGTCCAGGTCATCGGCGCCTCGCCCGATGGCTTCAACATCAACAAGGATGTGGGGGCGATGCATCCCGAGGCTTTGATCGCCGAGGTCGCCAGGCAGGGCGCCGATCTGGGCATCGCGCTCGACGGTGACGCCGATCGCCTGCTGATGGTCGATGCCGCGGGCCGCTTGTATGACGGCGACGAGCTGCTCTATGCCATCGTGCGCTCGCGCCTGTCTGTGGCTCCGGTGGCCGGCGTGGCGGGCACCCTGATGACCAATTACGGCCTGGAGCTGCGCCTGAAAGAAATGGGCGTCCCCTTTGCGCGCGCCAAGGTGGGCGACCGCTACGTGCTCGAAATGCTCAACGAGCGCGGCTGGCTCTATGGCGGCGAGAACTCCGGCCACCTGCTGTGCCTGGACCAACACACCACCGGCGACGGCATCATCGCCGCGCTGCAAGTGCTCACAGCCCTGTGTCGTGGCGGCATGCCGCTGGCCGAATGGGTGGGCGACCTGCGTATGTTTCCGCAAGTCATGATCAACGTGCCGCTCAAGCCCGGCCAGGACTGGCAGTCGCATGCCGGACTGGCTGCTGCCCGCGAGGCGGTCGAGGCCGAGCTGGCCGGCAAGGGGCGCGTTCTGATCCGCGCTTCGGGCACTGAACCCAAGCTGCGCCTCATGGTCGAGGCGCAGGACGAGTCGGCGGCGCAGTCCTGTGCGCGCAGACTGGCAGATGCCCTGTCGATTTAAATGGCAAGGGAAAGCTCCAGGTTTTGGGCATAGAATTCACTGATGTGTAATGAATCAGTCAGATGACTGACATGACGCGCTTGCAAACTGGCGTCTATGACAGGAGTTCTGCGCAATGCTTGAATTTGCCCGCATCGATACCCCTTCCGATGGCGTAGAGGCCTGGCCTGGCGCGCATTCGCGCGGCCTGGCGGTAGGTTTGGCGCTCACCCAGGAAGAAGTCGAACAGATCCAGCGCCTGCGCTATTCGGTGTTCACCGAGGATATGGGCGCGATCTTCCCGGGCGCGGAAGATGGCCTGGACCAGGACCGCTTCGATCCCTGGTGCGAGCATCTCATGGTGCGCGAGCTGGACACCAAGCGGGTGGTCGGCACTTACCGCATCCTGACGCCTGAGAAAGCGCGCAAAGGCTGCGGCTATTACTCGGAGTCAGAGTTCGATCTTTCCGGCCTGTCCGGCTTGCGCGACCAACTGGTGGAAGTGGGGCGCTCGTGCACCCACGCTGACTACCGCAGCGGCGCTGCCATCATGTTGCTCTGGTCTGGCCTGGCCGAGTTCCTGCGCCGCGGCGGATATCGCCATGTACTGGGCTGCGCCAGCGTAAGCCTGCGTGACGGCGGCGTGACCGCGGCCGAAGTCTGGCGCACCGTATCCGCTCATCTGCAGGATCCTAACGCGCCGCGTATCGAGCCGCTGCACCGCTACCCGGTCGAGCGCCTGGACAGCACGCTGCCTGCGCGCGTGCCGCCGCTCATCAAAGGCTATCTCAAGCTGGGTGCGAGAGTGTGTGGCGAACCGGCGTGGGATCCGGATTTCAACGCGGCGGATTTTCCCGTGCTGCTGACGACCGATCGCATGGACAGCCGCTATCGCCGCCATTTCGGCCTGGAGCAGGCCTAGGGTCTGTCCTGGGCCCTGGGCTGACCGCCCCGGTCAGTGCTCGATCAACTCGAACGCGAAGCCGATCTTGCGCCATTCGGAGTCTTCGGCGCGCAGCGTGAAGTCGCTCAGCGGGTGGCCCGCCAGCCATTTGCCTTGCACCTTTACCACGATGGACGTACCCCTGACCGATACCGAGAGCGGCAATTGCGCCATGTCCTGGCGCCTGCGAAACAGCAGCACGGCCAGGCGCAGGCTCAGGATGGCCAGCCATTGCGCCCGGTCGCGTACCAGCCCTTCGACCTTGCCCAGTTTGCCCTGGTGGGCAAGCGCCAGCAGGGCGATCAACTGCTGGTCGGCGCGCGAGAAGCCCGGCATGTCGGCGTTCTGCAGCACGTAAGCCGAATGGCGGTGATAGCCGTTGTGGGCGATGGTCAGGCCGACCTCGTGCAGGTCGGCCGCCCAGCCCAGCGAGCGGCGCAGGTCGGCGTGTTCTTCCTTGTCGTCAGGCAGGATGGCGTCAAAGAACGCCAGCGCCGTTTCTCGCACTCGGTGCGCCTGGCGCGCATCAACGTGATAGCGCTTCATGAACTGCCGCACCGATTCGTCGCGCTTGTCGTGCTGGTCGTGGCGGCCCAGCAAGTCGTAGAGCACGCCCAGGCGCAGGGCGCCGTCGCCCGTTTGCATGACCTCGATGTTCAGCTCGTCGAAGAGGGCGCTCATGATGGCCAGCCCGCCCGGCAGCACGTCGGAGCGGTCCGGCTTGATGCCCGGCAGTTCCTCGGGGACGACGCGGCCGGCCCGGATGATGCGTTCCTTGAGCTTGTTCATGCCGGCCCGGGTGATGCCGCCGGAGGAAAAAGCGCATTCGCCCAGGATGGCGTAAAGCGCCTTGGCCGTGCCGGAGGAGCCGAAGGCGGCCTTCCAGCCCATCTTGCGGTATTGTTTGGAGATCACCTCGATCTCGCGACGTGCGGCCATCTCGGCCTGCTTCATGCGGTGAGCGTCCACCATGGCGTCGCCAAAGAACTGCCGGCTGTAGCTTACGCAGCCCATGTAGAGCGAGGTCAGCAGGCTCGGTTCGAAGCCGCGGCCGATGATGACCTCGGTGGAACCTCCGCCAATGTCGATCACCAGCCGGCGGTCGTCCGACGGCGGCAGGCTATGCATCACGCCCAGATAGATCAGACGGGCCTCTTCGCGGCCGGCGATCACGTCGATGGGAAAACCCAGGGCCGCCTCGGCTTCGGGCAGGAAATCGGGCGTGTTGCGCGCTACGCGGAAAGTGTTGGTGGCCACGGCACGGACCCGGTCGGGCTGGAAGCTGCGCAGCCGTTCGCCAAAGCGCTCGAGCACGGCGATGGCGCGCTCGATGGCAGGGTCCTCCAGCCGCTTGTCCGGCCGCAGGCCCGCGGCCAGGCGCACGGTTTCCTTGAGCCGGTCGATCTGGTAGATCTGCGCCACACCGTTCTGCTGGACTACACGTCCGATAGAAAGGCGAAAGCTGTTGGACCCCAGGTCCACGGCAGCCAGAAGATGATCCATGTGGCGTATCGACGGTAAGTATCGGAGCCGCGATTATAGAGAGCCGCTGCGACTGGCGGCTTGGCGCGCGCTTGGTTATCCTCGTAAATCATGAAACAACGCCAACTCGAAAACATGATTCAGGAATCCGCGGCTACGGCGCGTGCCGGGGCGCAACCCCGGCTGTTCAACCGCGAACTGTCGTTGCTGAAATTCAACGAACGGGTCCTGGCCATGGCCGAACACCCGCAGGTGCCGCTGCTCGAACGCCTGCGCTACGTCTGCATCGTCAGCGCCAACCTGGACGAATTCTTCGAGATCCGCATCTCCAGCCTCAAGGAGCAACAGCGCCAGACGCCAGCCGTGATCGGTCCGGACGGCATGACGCCCGATGAAGCCTTCGATCGGGTACAGGCCAAGGCCCATGCCCTGGTCGAGCACCAGTACCGGGTGCTCAACGAGCAGATCCTGCCCGGCCTGCAGGCCGAGGGCATTGTCCTGCACCATGCTTCCGAATGGAACGAGGCGCAGCAGCAGTGGGCGCACGAGGTATTCACGCGTGAAGTCATGCCGCTGCTCACGCCCATCGGACTCGATCCGGCACATCCTTTCCCGCGCGTCTACAACAAGAGCCTGAACTTCATCGTTTCGCTGTCCGGGGACGATGCCTTCGGGCGTGCGGCCTCGATCGCCGTGGTGCAGGCGCCGCGCGCGCTGCCGCGGCTCATCCGCATGCCGCCCGAGCTGTCGGGCCATCCCGAGGGCTACATCCTGCTGACCTCGTTCCTGCGCGCCTTCGTGGGCGACCTGTTCCCCGGCCTGACAATACACGGCTGCTACCAGTGGCGCGTGACGCGCAACAGCGACCTGTTCGTCGACGAGGAGGAAGTCACCAATCTGCGGCTGGCCTTGCAGGGCGAACTGTCGCAGCGCAATTTCGGCTCGGCCGTGCGCCTGGAGCTGGACTGGGTCATGCCGCCCGAGCTCGAGCGGTATCTGCAGCGCGAGTTCTCGCTGACCCCGGACGACACCTATCACATGCCCGGCCCGGTGAACCTGTCGCGCCTGATGCAGCTGTGCAACAACAACACGCGGCCCGACCTGCTGTTCGCGCCGTATCTCGCGCCCATACCCGCACCGTTCGACAAGACGCAGGGCAAGCCGGCGGAGCTATTCGCCGCCATTGCCGAACGCGATCGCCTGCTGCACCATCCCTACCAGTCTTTCCAGCCCGTCATCGACTTTCTGACGGCCGCGGCGGTCGATCCCGATGTCATGGCCATCAAGCAGACCATCTATCGCACCGGCGAGGATTCCGAGCTGATGCAGATTCTGTTGGCCGCGGCCCGAGCCGGCAAGGAAGTGACGGTGGTGGTGGAGCTGATGGCGCGCTTTGACGAGCAGACCAATATGAACTGGGCGGCGCGTCTGGAAGAGGTGGGGGCGCACGTGGTCTACGGCGTGGTCGCGCACAAGACCCATGCCAAGATGGCCCTGGTGCTGCGTCGCGAGGACGGCCGGTTGCGCCGCTATGCTCACTTGGGTACCGGCAACTACCACCCCCGCACGGCGCGCCTGTATACCGACTTCGGCCTGCTGACGGCTGATCCGCGCCTGTGCGAGGACATGGATAAGGTGTTCGGCCAACTGACCGGCCTGGGCGCGCGGCGCGAGCTCAAGTCCTTGCTGCAATCGCCTTTCACCCTGCACGCCGGCATGCTGGAACTGATCCGTGCCGAGGCCCAGGCCGCAAGGGCCGGCCGCAAGGCCCACATCATGGCCAAGATGAACTCCCTGCTCGAAGAACAGGTCATCGAAGAACTCTACCTGGCCAGTCAGGCCGGCGTGAAAATCGACCTCATCGTGCGTGGCGTGTGCGCCTTGCGCGCCGGGGTCAAGGGCTTGTCCGAGAACATCAGGGTCCGTTCGTTGGTGGGGCGCTTCCTGGAGCACTCCCGGGTGTTCTATTTCTATGCCGACGGCGAGGAAACGATCTACCTGTCTTCGGCCGACTGGATGGACCGCAATTTCTTTCGCCGTGTCGAAGTGGCTTTCCCCGTGTATGACAAGACGCTCAAGCGACGGGTCATTACCGAGGCTTTCACCTATGCCTTGCGCGACAACCAATGGGCCTGGCGGCTGCAGGCGGACGGCGCCTATGTCCGGGTTGTCGATCGTCGCCGGCCTTTCGGCTTACATGACTGTCTGATAGCAAAGCTGGGGCAGGGTGGCTCTTAAAATATTGTTTGATTTCATGAAGTTAAAATTTAAAGCCTGGATACTTACCCCAGGCTTTATCTTTTATGACTGTCATAATGTTGTCATTCGGGGATTCTAAGATGCCCAGGCATACAAGCAGAATCCAATCTGCCCGCATCCTCCAACACAATAAGGGATCAACGATGTTCACGCGTGTTTTCAAGCAGCTTACCCTCGGCGTTGCCCTGAGCGCCGCCGTTTTCTCGGCCCAGGCTACCGACATCACTGGCGCCGGCTCCTCCTTCGCCTACCCCGTCTACGCCAAGTGGGCCGTCGGCTTCAAGGCCGCTACCGGCTCCGCCGTGAACTATCAGTCGATCGGCTCGGGCGCCGGCATCAAGCAGATCGAATCCAAGACCGTGGACTTCGGCGCTTCGGACATGGCCCTGAGCGGTGCCGAGCTCGACAAGAACAATCTGGTCCAGTTCCCCGGCGTGGTCGGCGGCATCGTTCCCGTGGTCAACCTGCCTGGCATCAAGCCCGGCGAACTGAAGTTCACCGGCACCGTTCTGGCCGACATCTACATGGGCAAGATCACCGCGTGGAACGACCCGGCCATCGCCGCGCTGAACCCCGGCGTCAAGCTGCCCCATCAGGACATCCTGCCCATCTACCGTTCCGACGCCTCGGGCACCTCGTTTAACTACACGACTTACCTGTCCGACGTGTCCGCTGACTGGAAGAGCAAGATCGGTTTCGGCACTGACGTGAAGTGGCCCGTGGGCCAGGGCGGCAAGGGCAATGAAGGTGTGTCCAACCTGGTCAAGCAATTCCAGGGCGCGATCGGCTACGTCGAAATCGCCTACTCGACCACCAACCACCTGACCTACGGTCTGGTCGCGAACAAAGCCGGCAAGTATGTCCAGCCTACGCTCGAGACCTTCACGGCCGCCGCTGCCAACGCCAACTGGGATGCCCAGCCGGGCATGGGCGTAGTGCTGGTCGACGAGCCTGGCGACAATTCCTGGCCCCTGACTGTGGCCACCTATGTGCTGGTGCAGAAGGTGCAGGACAAGCCCGCCAACGGCGCCGAAGTCCTGAAGTTCTTCGATTACGGCTACACCAAGGGTAAGAAGGATGCCGAATCCCTGATCTACGTGCCGCTGCCCGACAGCGTGGTCGCCAAGATCCACAAGTCCTGGGACCAGATCAAGGACACCTCGGGCAAGCCCGTCTACGCTGGCAAGTAATTTGCGCATCGTGGAATGTCTTGAGTAAACGGCGCAGGGGCGGGCCTTGGTCCGCCCTTGTTCCGTCTAGTCCAAAGGGAAGCTGATGAGTGCGGTACTTGATACTATGCCGGGCGGAACGCGGGTGAATCTTCCCGTGGATGTTATCGCCGGAAAACCTCCCTCTATGAAAAAGCCCAAGCACGGGTTCGCGGACGTGCTCTTTCGCAACGCGACGCGTTTCTTCGCGTTTGCTGTTTTCTGTCTGCTGCTGGCGATCCTGATCTCGCTGGCATTTGGCAGCACGACCACGATCAAGCAATACGGTCTGTCCTTCCTCTGGAACAGCGACTGGGATCCGGTGAACAGCCAGTTCGGCGCCCTGGTGCCCATCTTCGGTACGCTGGCCACGTCCATCGTCGCGCTCGTCATTGCCGTGCCCGTCTCGTTCGGCATCGCCATGTTCCTTACCGAGCTGTCGCCGATCTGGCTGCGCCGCCCGCTGGGCATCGCGATCGAGATGCTGGCTGCCATTCCCTCGATCATCTACGGTATGTGGGGGCTGTTCATCTTCGCCCCGCTGTTTCAGCGCTACGTCGAACCTTATCTCATCCACGCCCTGAGCCCCATCCCTGGCATCGGCTTCATGTTTAAGGGGCCGGCCTTCGGCATCGGGGTGTTCACCGCCGGCGGCATTCTCGCGGTGATGATCATCCCCTTCATCACCGCCGTTATGCGCGACGTATTCGAACTCGTGCCTTCGCTGCTCAAGGAGTCCGCCTACGGTCTGGGCGGCACGACATGGGAAGTCATGTATAAAGTGGTGCTGCCCTACACCCGCATCGGCGTGATCGGCGGCATCATGCTGGGCCTGGGCCGCGCGCTCGGTGAAACCATGGCGGTCACTTTCGTCATTGGCAACGCCTTTCGGCTCGGTTCCCTGTTCCAGCCCGGCAACTCGATCGCCTCGGCGCTGGCCAACCAGTTCGCCGAGGCCAGCAGCGCTACCCATCAGTCGGCGCTGATCGAGCTCGGCCTGATCCTGTTCCTTATCACCACCATTGTCCTGGCCCTGTCCAAGCTGCTGCTGCTGCGCCTGGCCAAGGGTGAAGGCACACGGAGCTGAGCCATGTCCACCCTCGACATGAATAATCCCATCTACCGGCGCCGCTGCGTGATCAACAAGGTGACGCTGGCCTTGTCGTTCCTGGCTGTGGTGTTCGGCTTGTTCTGGCTGTTCTGGATCATCGCCACGCTGCTGTACAAAGGCGGCGCCCAGTTCACCTTCACGCTATTCACGCAGATCACGCCTGCACCGGGCTCGCCGGGCGGTCTGATCAACGCCATTGTCGGCAGCGCGATGATGGCGGGCGTGGGCACGCTCATCGGAACGCCCGTGGGCATCCTGGCGGGTACTTATCTGGCCGAGTACGGCCGGCGTGGCTGGCTGGCACCGGCCACGCGCTTCATCAATGACGTGCTGCTGTCGGCGCCGTCCATTGTCGTCGGCTTGTTCGTCTATACCGTCTATGTGGCGCAGGCCAAGCATTTCTCCGGCTGGGCCGGGGCGGTGGTGCTGTCGGTGTTGGTGATCCCGGTGGTGGTGCGCACTACCGACGACATGCTCAAGCTCGTGCCCAACAGTCTGCGCGAAGCCTGTGCGGCCCTGGGTTGCCCAGAGTGGAAGATGATCACCCTGGTGTGCTATCGCGCGGCGCGCTCGGGCATCGTGACCGGCGTGCTGCTGGCCATTGCCCGCATCGTCGGCGAAACCGCGCCGTTGGTGTTCACCGCGCTCAACAGCCAGTTCATGACCTGGAATATGAATGCGCCCATGGCCAACCTGCCCATGACCATCTATCAATATGCCATGAGTCCCTACGACGATTGGCAGCGCCTGGCCTGGGCCGGCGCCCTGCTGATCACGCTGCTGGTGCTGTTGACCAACATCGTGGCCCGCGCCTTGTTTAGCAAGCCGAACGTCTGAGGCATCCGGTCCCTGCCGCCTGCTGCCACTTTTTCCGGAACCCAAATGGAACATCCCAGTTCAAGCCAAGCTCCCGCCAAGCTGGAAGTCAAGAATCTCAATTTCCACTACGGCAATTTCCATGCGATCCGCAATGTGAACATGTCGATCCGCGAAAACAAGGTCACGGCCTTCATCGGCCCGTCGGGCTGCGGCAAGTCGACGCTGCTGCGCACCTTCAATCGCATGTTCGAACTCTACCCCGGCCAGCGCGCCCAGGGCGAAATCCTGCTGGATGGCGAAAACCTGCTCACCACCAGCACCGACATCGCGCTGATCCGCGCCAAGGTCGGCATGGTGTTTCAGAAGCCCACGCCGTTTCCCATGAGCATCTACGACAACATCGCCTTCGGCGTGCGCCTGTTCGAGAAACTCAGCAAGGGCGAGATGGAAGAGCGTGTCGAATGGGCGCTCACCAAGGCCGCGCTGTGGAACGAGGTCAAGGACAAATTGCACCAGAGCGGCGGCAGCCTGTCGGGCGGACAGCAGCAGCGCCTGTGCATCGCCCGCGGTGTGGCGATCAAGCCCGAGGTGCTGCTGCTGGACGAACCCTGCTCGGCGCTGGACCCGATTTCCACCGCCAAGATCGAGGAGCTCATCGCCGAGCTCAAGGGTGATTACACCGTGGTCATCGTGACCCACAACATGCAGCAGGCCGCGCGTTGCTCGGACTACACAGCCTATATGTACATGGGTGAGTTGATGGAGTTCGGCGCCACCGACCAGATCTTCGTCAAGCCCAAGCGCAAGGAAACCGAAGACTACATCACGGGTCGTTTCGGTTGATGGGTCTTCTTTGAGTTCTTGAATCGTCGGTCGGATCGCGCCGGAGCAAGTGGGTGGCGGCCTGGTCGGCTCACTCGGCCTCTGGACGAGGCCTGGGCCGTCGCCTGAGTAAAAATGGCGGGCCGGATGCGAACTCGCTCCGCTGCGCTACGCTCAGACAGCGCATCCGGAAAGCCCCCGCCATTTTTACTCAGGCTCGGCGGCCTCCGACAGGCCGCCACCCACTTGCTCCGGCGCGATCCGACCGACTTGCAGCGTCTCGCGCTGTGTCGACAGCTATATCCACCGCCAGCGTTGTGGCGTGCGTCGATTCTTAATACGACGAACGGATCAAGAGCTCAAATCCGCAGCGTCGATTTCAGCCGCAGGAGCCTGCGCTTGGGCTGCAGACGCCTGGGATTCAACCGCGGGAGCCTGCGATTGGGTAGCAGGCATAGCCTGCGCCGAATCCGCCGCGCTATCTTGGGCTGCTGGCGCCGCTGTCGATGGCTTGGCTGCGGCCTGCGCCTTCTTGCGCTGCTGGCGCGCCAGGAAGCTGGCGTGGCCGGCTTCGGCGGCCGTCACTGTGCCGCTGGGTTCTCCGTTCAGGTCGACCCGCACGGCTTCCTTGCTCAGCGCGGCCCAGTAGCGGCCCACGCTGCACCAGGTGGCGATTGCGGCCTTGATCTCTTCTTCGCTCAAGCGCAGCTTGGCCGCATGGACGTAGAGGTCTTGCACGATGCCCAGCTTGAGCGCCACGCGCGGGGCCGGCTTCTTGGGGAAAGCCTTGGGAAACGCGTGCTGCAGGCGGCCTATGGCCACCAGCAAGGGGTCGCGCGGGGGTTCCGGCTGCTGCGCCCTGGCTTGTGGTGCGGAGCGCTTCTGGCCTTGCGGCTTGTCGCGCCCGGCGTCCGGGTTGCGCCGCGGCTTGCCTTCGGGCCGCCCGTCCTTGCGAGCCTGGGGCGGTTTGGCGCCCTGCGGCTTGTCCGCATCGTTCTTGCCGGCCTTGACCGGTTTTTCCTGCGCATTTCTGCCGTGGCCTTCGCGCGCGGCGCGCTCGGCCGCTAGCTGTTCGCGCAGGGCGGCGAGTTGTTCGAATCCCATGAGTCTTTCGCTTCGGTGGAAGAGAGCCGTCTGAGCGGCGACCGTGCCGTTCTTGTAGAAGTGCGCCTATTGTATGCGCGTCGGCGCTACTCGGCTCGATAGCCCAGTCGGGCGGAGACGGCGGCGCCGGCGCGCTTGAGCATCTCGATATAGTGTGTCTTGGTGTCCGCGCCGCAGCGTATGGATGGAAACGAGATCGACAGTCCCGCGGCCACAAAGCCAAGACGGTCGAAAATGGGCACGGCCAGACAGCGCAGGCCTTCCTCCTGTTCCTCGTCGTCTTCTCCGTAGCCCTGTCTGCGCACGCTGGGCAGGATGCTCAGTACCGCCTCCAAGCTGGTCAGCGTTCTCGCGGTCAGCTTCTTGAATTCGACGTGAGAGAGAATTTCGCGCGCTTGCTCGGGGCTGCGCCAGGCCAGCAGCACCTTGCCGATCGCGGTGCTGTAGAGCGGGTTGCGCCGGCCTATGCGCGACTGCATGCGCAGGCCATAGTCGGCGTCGATCTTGTGGATGTAGATGATGCTGTCGTCGTCCAGGGCGCCCAAGTGCACGGTTTCGCGGGTCTGCTGCGCGATCTGCCGCATCTCCTTGTCCGCCTCGCGCACCAGGTCTACGTTTTCCAGCGCCTGGGCGCCGAGCTGGAACAGTCTGATGGTCAGGCGGTAGCGTTCGGTGTCGCTTTCCTGCTCCACGTAGCCCAGTCCCCGCAAAGTCTGCAGCAGCCGGTGCACCGTTGTCTTGGACATGTCCAGTCGTTGCGCCAGGTCGCTGATGCCGACCGGGCCGCATTGGCCTATTGCATCCAGAATGGCGAAAGTCTTGCCGACCGATGCGACAGAATCGGTGCCCGCAAGGGGCTGGTCGGTATTTTTTGAAGGCGTGCGCATGGGACGCATTGTAGGGGCAGGCTCAGCGTGCCAGCCAGCCGCCGTCCACGGCCAGCGTATGGCCGTACATATAGTCGGACGCGGCCGAGGCGAGGAATACCGCCGGTCCGGCCAGATCGTCCGGCTGGCCCCACCGGCCCGCGGGTATGCGATCGAGAATGTCGCGGTTGCGGTGCGCGTCGCCGCGCAGCGCGGCGGTATTGTTCGTCGCGATGTACCCCGGTGCAATGGCGTTGACGTTGATGCCGCGCGCGGCCCATTCATTGGCCAGCAGGCGCGTCAGGCCGAGCACGCCGCTTTTTGCGGCGGTGTAGGACGGCACGCGGATGCCTCCCTGGAACGACAGCATCGAGGCGATGTTGATGATCTTGCCCGGGCCGTCCTGCGCGATGAACTGCCGCGCCACGGCCTGTGAGAGAAAAAAAACGCTCTTGAGGTTCACGTCCAGCACCGCGTCCCAGTCCTCCTCGGTGAAGTCCAGGGCGTCGTTGCGGCGGATGATGCCTGCGTTGTTGACCAGCACGTCGATGCGTCCGTAGGCCTGCACGGTGTCGCGCACGATGCCGGAAATGGGGGCGATGCTCGAGAGGTCGGCGCGCAGGTCGAGGTAGCGCCGGCCGGCGGCCTGCACGGCCGCGGCGGTCTGGTCCGGCGCGCTGCGGTTGACGCCGGCGATGTCGCAGCCGGCCCGCGCCAGCGCCTGGGCGATGGCCGCCCCCAGGCCGGTGTTGCAACCGGTGACTACCGCGACCTTGCCGCTCAGATCGAATAGGCTTGCGTTCATGGCGTGTCCTTGGCGCCGCGTCAGCGCAGATCCGTGACTGCGATGGGGTCCATGTCGTCGTAGGTTTGGTTTTCGCCGACCATGCCCCAGATGAAGGTGTAGGCGTGAGTGCCGACGCCCGAGTGGATCGACCAACTGGGCGTGATCACCGCCTGTTCGTTGTGGACCAGGATGTGGCGCGTCTGGGTCGGCTCGCCCAGCATGTGGAAGACGGCGGCATCGGCAGGCAGGTTGAAGTAGAAATACACCTCCATGCGGCGCTCGTGCGTATGGCAGGGCATGGTGTTCCACAGGTTGCCGGGTTCGAGCCGAGTCATGCCCATGGAAAGCTGGCAGGTAGGCAGGACATCGGGGACGATGAACTTGTGGATCGTGCGGCGGTTGCTGTGGGCCGCGCCGCCCAGGGTATCGGAGACGGCCTGCTCCAGCGTGACGACGCGGGTCGGATAGGCGGTGTGCGCCGGCGCGCAGTTCAGGTAGAACTTGGCGGCCCGCGCCGGGTCTGCGCTGCCAAAAGTTACCGAGCGGGCGCCCTGGCCGATATAGAGGGCTTGCTCGGTGCCGACGGCGTGGCGGGTGCCGTCCACCTCGACCCAGCCCGGGCCGCCGATATTGATCGCACCCAGTTCGCGGCGTTCGAGCAAATACCCGACGCCGATTTCCTTGCCCAGCGCCTGCGGAATTTCCACGGGGCGCGTGTCCGGCCAGGCGCCGCCGACCAGGATGCGGTCGATGTGGCTGTAGGTAAAGCGCAAGTCGTCGCGTTCAAAGACCTGCTCGACCAGGAACTGTCTGCGCATGCCCGCGGTGTCCAGCGTTTTGGCGTGATCGGGATGAATATTCTGTCGCACGTCCATGCGTCTCTCCTTGCGGGGGGCGATGCGCGCAGGCGTTGGGCCGCGCTTCGCGGCGATTAGATCATGTATCGCTATTTTTCGGAACGATAGTCCGAATTTATATTTGCTTAAGTCTCAGATTCGCCATGGGTGGAATAATCTTGCAATGCAGCACCAGAAAAGTGAGTTGTCGACTTGCGTATTTTATTGGAACGATGTTCCGTAATTGTGATAAATTTCCCGACGCAAGCACGCGGCCAAGACGTGCGCCACCTACACACCGGGACCTTTGCAGTCCCTTGAGGAGACAGATTCATGAACATCAAAAAGGCCGTGGACCGCATACCCGGAGGGTTGATGCTGGTCCCGTTGCTGCTGGGCGCCGTGGTGCATACGTTCGCGCCCAAGGCGGGCGTGTATTTTGGCTCTTTCACCAACGGGCTGATCACAGGCACCGTTCCCATCCTGTCGGTCTGGTTCTTTTGCATGGGCGCCACCATCGACCTGCGTGCCACGGGCACGGTGCTGCGCAAGTCGGGCACCATCGTGGTCACCAAGGCGCTGGTCGCCTGGCTGGTCACGCTGGTCTGCACCTATTTCATTCCGGACGAAGGCATCAAGACGGGCCTGTTCGCCGGCCTGTCCATCCTGGCCATTACCGCGGCCATGGACATGACCAACGGCGGCCTCTACGCCGCCGTGATGCAGCAATACGGCACCAAGGAAGAAGCCGGCGCCTTCGTGCTCACCTCGATCGAGTCCGGGCCGCTCATCAGCATGCTCATTCTGGGCGCCACGGGCGTGGCCAGCTTCGACGGCCGCCTGTTCATCGGCGCGGTGCTGCCTTTCTTCATCGGGTTCGTGCTCGGCAACCTGGACAAGCAGCTGCGCGAGCTGTTCGGCAGCTGCGTGGTCGCGCTGATCCCGTTCTTCGGCTTCGCGCTCGGTTGCGGCATCGATCTGGCCGTGGTGTTCAAGAGCGGCCTGCCCGGCGTGTTCCTGGGTTTGGCGGTGATCGTCGTCACCGGCATCCCGCTCATCCTGGCCGACAAGTGGATCGGCGGCGGCAACGGCGCGGCAGGCCTTGCGGCATCGTCCACGGCCGGCGCGGCGGTCGCCAACCCGGCGATCATCGGCGAGATGATTCCCAAGTTCAAACCCCTGGTGCCCGCCGCCACGGCACTGGTCGCCACGTCCTGCCTGGTCACCGCGATCCTGGTGCCCATCCTCACCGCCATGTGGGCGCGCAGATTCGGCGGCTTCCGCGCGCCGCAGGAAGACCTGGCCACGAGCACCCCGGTCATCGTGCATCACTGAGGCGCGTCCCCGTCTTCGTTTCAACGCAACACAGGAAAAAAGCATCATGTCGCAACGATTGGCCGGCAAGACGGCCGTGATCACCGCAGCCGGGCAAGGCATAGGCCGAGCCTGCGCCGAGCGTTTCGCCAGCGAGGGTGCCCGCGTCATCGCCACGGATGTGCGCATCGACGCGCTCGCCGGCTTGCCGGTCCAGGCGCGCACGCTGGACGTGCGCGACGATGCCGCCATCAAGGCGCTGGCCGCGGAACTGGGCCCGGTCGACGTGCTGTTCAACTGCGCCGGTTTCGTGCATGCCGGCTCCATCCTGCAAGCCAGCGACGAAGACTGGGACTTCGCCTTCGACCTGAACGTCAAGGCCATGTACCGCACCATCCGCGCCTTCCTGCCGGGCATGCTGGTCAGGGGCGGCGGCTCCATCATCAATATGTCTTCGGCGGCATCGAGCATCAAGGGCGTGCCCAATCGGTTCGTGTACAGTGCCTCCAAGGCCGCCGTAATAGGTCTGACCAAGTCGGTCGCGGCCGATTTCGTCGCGCAGAAGGTGCGTTGCAACGCCATCTGCCCGGGCACGGTCAACTCGCCTTCGCTGGAGCAGCGCATCGTCGAGCAGGCCGCGGCGCACGGCACCAGCGTCGCGGCCGCGCGCGCCGCGTTCATCGCCCGTCAGCCCATGGGCCGGCTGGGCGAGCCGCAGGAGATCGCCGCGCTGGCCTTGTACCTGGCCAGCGACGAGTCCTCGTTCACCACCGGCCAGGCGCACGTCATCGACGGCGGCTGGGCCAATTGATCCCGAGCCGGGCGAACCGCGCGTTCGCCTGCACCTCATAGTCTGCAAGAAGGAAGAGTAAAGATGAAACTGATGCGCTACGGGCCCAAAGGCCAAGAAAAGCCCGGCCTGATCGATGCCCAGGGCCGTATCCGGGACCTGTCCGGCGTGGTGGCCGACATCGACGGCGCCGTGCTGGACGGCGCAAGTCTGGCGCGCCTGCGCGCGCTTGACGCGGCCTCGCTGCCTTGGGTTCAGGGCGATCCCCGCATCGGCCCCTGCGTGGGCAGTATCGGTAAATTCATCTGCATCGGCCTGAACTACGCCGATCACGCTGCCGAGTCGAACCTGCCCGTGCCTGCCGAGCCGGTGGTGTTCAACAAGTGGAACAGCGCCATCAGCGGCCCCAACGACGACATCGAGATTCCGCGCGGCTCGCAAAAAACCGACTGGGAAGTCGAACTGGGCGTGGTGATCGGCAAGCCTGCCAAATACATCACCGAAGCCCAGGCGCTGGACCACGTCGCCGGCTATTGCGTCATCAACGACGTGTCCGAGCGCGAATGGCAGATCGAGCGCGGCGGCACCTGGGACAAGGGCAAGGGCTTCGACACCTTCGGCCCCATCGGCCCCTGGCTGGTCACCGCCGACGAAGTGCCCGATCCGCAGAACCTGGGCCTGTGGCTCGAAGTCGACGGCCACCGTTATCAGAACGGTAGCACCCGCACCATGGTGTTCACCGTCGCCAAGCTGGTGTCCTACCTGTCGCAGTGCATGAGCCTGCAGCCGGGCGACATTATTTCCACCGGCACGCCGCCGGGCGTGGGCATGGGCGTCAAGCCCAATCCGGTTTACCTGAAACCGGGCCAGACGGTGCGGCTGGGCATCGACGGATTGGGCGAGCAATTGCAGAAGACGGTCGCGGCCCAATAGGCGCAGGCTCCAGGCGTGTACAATCCGGCGGCTTTATGAGTACATCGGGGCGTAGCGCAGCCTGGTAGCGCATCTGCTTTGGGAGCAGAGGGTCGCGAGTTCGAATCCCGCCGCCCCGACCAATTAAATCAAGGGTCTACAGCTTTACGGCTGTGGACCCTTTTGTTCTGTGGTGTCTGAGGGGTACGCCCAGGGATACACCGTATCTCACCTTGTTCGGTGCGCTCGACTGAGCCAACCGGTACGTACACCACACTACCCAAAATTCAAAGACAGTCAGGGCGGGTACGCCAACCGCAACTGACCGGCAAGAAGACCACCATCATCCTGGCCAGCGGTGGCGACTTTAGACCCGGCTCGCCCTTTGAAGCCTATAACCAGGCGAGCGGCTATCTCCGTCAGGTGTTGGGCTTCATCGGGTTGACGGATCTGGGCATCGTCATGGCCGACCGTGCGCACCCGCGACGCGGGTGAAACCGCCGTCGAGCAGTTCGGCGAAGCGGTCAGCCTGGCTACCGCAGCTTAGAGCTCGATCTCCAAAGGAGATTCTCATGAAAATCGGGTTCATCGGCGCTGGTCGCATGGCTGCGACCATCGGTCGTCATTTGATCGGTGCGGGCCACGAAGTCGTCCTATCCAATTCGCGAGGGCCGGAGGCGTTGGCGGGGCTCGTCGCCGATCTGGGGCCGGCCGCCAGCGCAGGATCCAGGCAGGAAGCTGCGGAATGCGATGTGGTGGTCCTTGCTACGAATTGGGCGGATGCGCCGGAGGCGCTCAAGGGAATCGACTGGAGCGGCCGCATACTGGTCGACGGGACGAACGCCCACATGGGCGAGAAACCGGACATCAGCGCTGGCGGCGTGGCGAGATCGGTTGCCGCGTTGGAGGGCCGCACGTCGAGCGAGACAGTCGCCGCAATGGCGCCCGGGGCCACGCTGGTGAAGTCGATCAGCAATATGCCGATGGCTTGGATACAGGATTTCTCGCCAGAGAAACCGAAGGCCCTATTGTTCGTGTCAGGAGACGACCGCGATGCCAAGGCGGTCGTGGTCGAACGCATCAATTCGACTGGCTTGGTCGCGCTCGACCTTGGCTCTCTCTCGGACGGCGGTGCGATGCAACAGCTCGGCGGCCCTCTATCCGCTGTGGAATTGCACTTCGTCCGCCGGATCGTCCGCCAGAGTTAAGTCTGAGCCGCGGGCAGTGTGCGTCGGCGATAGGTCGCCCGTTCAGGAGGATCCAGGATGAACACTCCCAATTCGGTCTTTGTGCGAGAAGTGGCCCGCATCGACGACCCCGAGTTCGTGTCCGGACAAGCCGCCGGGCATCGCGCGCGCCGTTTGATCGACGCCCCGGACGCTGCGTTCGCCGACCCGTTTGTCCTGATGGCCGAGGATTGGACGTCCGAAGGGGCATTCGCCTTTCACCCGCACTGCGGTATCGAGACGGTCACGTTCGTCATCAAGGGGGCGATCGAGATCGGGTCCGCCGCTGACCCTTTGGAAGCCAGCCAGCTTGGCTGGCTGATGCGGTCGGAGACATCGGGATCATCGGAACTGACCATACGGGCGCAGGGCACCGTCGGCCGCTTCTAAAGATCCAAATCGATTTCGCGAATTGCAGCTTTCCGGCGGAACGGACCTTCACAGGAGGCGCGTGTCGGCCGGCTCGTGCTCATAGTCATTGTGACAGCCATCGTTGACATATTTTATCGACTTGGCGATTTGGTCGGCATCCTGCCCGTTATCGTCCAACGCGGCGATAGACACTGCGTAGAACTTACCAAATCAATCGCGGCTTCAAATGCGACGGCACCGCAATGACAGGAACCTAGGCGGCCCTCTCGACATCGTTGCTTGACGGGCTTGCCAGAATGGCGCTCGCGACAATATGAGCGAGATGATCAGCCCGTGGGGCGAATGAAGGTAAGTCGACGAGCCACCCAAGCGCCGACATCAGGCCAAATAGATCGTCCCCATTCATATCGGCGCGCGCCCGGCCTTCGCCCTGAGCGCGGGCCAATAGCCGCGCGCTCGCGGAGTGCACCGCAGCGCATGAAGCATAAAGGGCGGAATCCGGGTTCGTGTGTGCGGCCGCCATCATTGCGACAACGCCCCTCTGGCCTTGGGCGAATGCTATCCATTCGCGAAACCAAGACAGGAGTGCTTCGTCAGGCCGAGCCGACGTTTCGAGCTCGTCTGCCTTCTGCGTCAGCGCGTCCAGCTTCGTGCACGCCAACGCTTCAAACAAGGCTTCCCGCGTCGGGAAATGACGAAGCAGCGTGGCCAACCCGACATCGGCCCGGCGGGCGATATCACGCATCGACGCATCGACACCATGCTCGGTCATGACCTCACGCGCGACCGTGAGGATGTGGCTGTAGTTTTTTTTTGCGTCGGCTCGCATGGGTTGTCTCTTAACAAATAGACCATTGATCCATATATTGGGATCACTGATCCATATGGTACAGCAGGCCATACGGTTTGGAGAGTACGAGCATCACCCAACTCACGAAGAGACTGCACATGAGCACTATCAGCATCATCGGATCAGGCGGCGCGGCTGCTGCAGTCGGCGGCCTTGCCGCCGCAGCCGGTCACCTCATCAAGGAGCGTTAGCATGCATGTTTTCGTTACTGGCGCGACCGGTCACGTTGGTTCGTACGTCATCCCTGACTTGATCGCAGCTGGCCACGAGGTGACCGGTCTGGCCCGGTCGGACAAGTCCGCGGACGCGGTGTTCGCGCTCGGCGCCAAGGTTCGTCTCGCAGACCTTGCCGACCTCGAAGCGCTCAGGGCGGCGGCTGTGGAATCGGACGGCGTCATCCATCTCGGTTACAGGACTGAACTGCTTGGGTCCGGCGGGATCGTCGCGCTGCGCGATTCGGAGCTGTCGATCGTCCTCGCGTTCGGTGAGGCGCTGGCGGGCACTGGAAAGCCGCTGGTCGTGGCGGGTAGCATCGGCACGCCTACGAATGTCGGCCGCGCGGGCCGCATCGGCGCACCGGTCAGCCTGGGCCGGCCGGCGACCGAGGATGATCCCGACCTTCCCAGCGGTCCCATGGACGAAGGCACTCTGGTGTCTCGCAACGTCATAGAGAACACCGTGGTCGGACTCACTGAGCGGGGCGTGCGCTCCTCGGTGGTGCGCATTCCCCTCATCGTACACAGTTCGAGCGAACGCCTGCAGATGATCGGGCTTTCGAAGGAGAAGGGCTCCGTCGGTTATCCCAGTGAGGGGGGAAATCGTTGGCCTGCCGTGCACATCCGCGATCTTGCCGAAGCCGTTGCCGCTCGCATGGGCCTGCCCGTGGTGAGCATCCCCGCTGACAAACTGATGGTGCCGGGTTGCTTCGGGTCCATGTCGGCGGGGGCCTCGCATCGCGACGATGCCGATCACCGACTTCGTCGGCCTAGCGACATACGGACAACGCGCCGCGTTGCCTCGGTTCATGCAGACCATTTGACAATCGGTTCAGTGATCCATATAATCGGATCAGTGCTCCACAAGGCGTTAGGCATGAGACGAAGCGGAACCGAGCCGCTGCCCGGCAACGAGAAAGAGGGAGTCATGAGACACCCACAAGGAACACGAACATGAGCTTTATCAGCATTATTGGGTCGGGCGGCATGGCTGCGGCGATCGGCGGCCTTGCCGCCAAGGCCGGTCACACCGTCGAGGTGATGAGCCGTGACGCCGCGAAGGCGCAGGCGTTGGCCGAGCAGCTTGGAGCTGGCGCGACTACGGGGACGTTTGGCGTTGCCCCGGCTGGTGACATCGTCATTCTGGCGGTCCCCTACGCCGCCGTTCTCGACATGGTGAAGCAGTACGGCGAAGCGCTGGCAGGCAAACTCCTCATCGATATCACCAACCCCGTTGGCTCCGACCTCAAGAGCTTTGTGACCCCTGAGGACAGTTTCGGCGCGCGGGAGATCATGAATGCCGCGCCTTCGGACGCCGTTGTCGTCAAAGCGTTCAACACCCTGTTTTCCCACGTCCTGGCGGCGGGTCCAGTCGATGGCAGTCCTTTGGACGTGTTCATCGCCGGGGACGATGCGCAGGCGAAGGCGCGCGTCTCGGCTTTCATCGAGAGCCTCGGATTGCGTCCGATGGATACCGGACAGCTGTCCATGGCGCTGCCGCTGGAGCACGCCTGCCTGCTGTCGCTGGGGCTCCTCGCCCACTGCGTCAAACAAACCAACTTCTCGATCGGCGTCAACCTCCTCGGCTGAGGACACGCGCCATCCCTTCTCGCATCCCATCACCCACAAGGAACAACATCATGCACGTATTCGTTGCCGGCGGGACCGGCCATTCCGGTCCATATATCATTTCCGACCTCATCGCAGCCGGTCACGAGGTCACTGCGCTTGCCCGGTCGGACAAGTCCGCAGAGGCAGTGTCCGCGCTTGGCGCCAAGGTGCGTCGCGGCGACCTCGATGATCTCGACGGGCTAAAAGCGGCGGCCGCAAACGCCGACGGCGTCATCCACGTCGCACACCGGCAAGACCTGCTTCCCACCGGAGGCCTCGACGCGGTGGCTGCCGCGGAGCAAAAGATCATGCTCGCATACGGTGAGGCTCTGAAGGGGACCGGAAAGCCGCTGGTCACGTCGGGGAGCATCGGCTCGCCGGGTTGGGAACATCTTGGCCGTCCAGCCACCGAGGAGGATCCCACCCTCTCTGGCGGCGAGAAGTTCAAGGGCACCTTGCGAGTTCGTAACATCGTCGAAACGACTGTGCTCGGTCTCGCCAAGCAAGGCGTGCGGTCCTCGGTCGTGCGAATTCCTACCATCATGCACAGCACGACCGACAACGCAGGCTTCCTCCCGATACTGATCGGGCTTGCGAAGGAGAAGGGCGTCGTCGGCTATCCCGGCGACGGCAAGAACAAGTGGTCGGCCGTGCACGCCCGCGACCTCGCCGCGGTGTTCCGTCTGGCGCTGGAGAAGAGCCCCGCCGGCAGGAATTGGCATGCGGTTGCCGACGAGGCTGTTCCGTTCCGCGAGATCGCCGAAGCCATCGGCAGCCGCTTGAACCTGCCGGCCGTGCCGATTCCCGCGGATGAGCTGATGCTGCCGGGCTTTTTCGGGTTCCTCGCGAATCTGGTCAAGCTGGACGTCGCCGCGTCGAGCGCCATCACCCGCCACACCCTCGGCTGGGAACCCACTCAGCCCGGCCTGATCGCCGATCTGGACAACGGCCATTACTTCCCCGCCAGCTAAGTTCGGCTGAGACAGAACGCCGGGCCGCAACCGCCCCGGCCGAACGCGAAATCGCGATGCCGTGAAGTATTCGGACAGGTGTCGATCTGCCATTGGCATGACGAATGACGCGCGCGGATCGGCGCACAAGCAATATCAAGCAGGGGACGCCTCGTAAATACTACGAGCAATACCCAAACTCACAAGGAAACTGCACATGACTACTATCAGCATCATTGGCTCTGGAACCATGGCCACGGCGGTAGCCGGCCGTGTCGCCAAGGCAGGACACGCCGTCGAGGTGATTAACCGCAACGCTGCGAAGGCGCAGGCACTAGCCGCCAAGCTCGAGGCGGGAGCGACCACGGGGACTTATGGCGCAGCACCGGCGGGCGACATCGTCATCCTCGCGGTGCCTTACGGCAGTGTGGCCACGGTGGTGGCCGACTTTGGCGACGCCCTCGACGGCAAGGTGATCATCGATCTCGCCAATCCCGTCAACGCCGACATGACGGGACTTGTCACCCCTGCTGGCAGTTCCGGTGCGCAGGAGACCGCCAAGCGCCTTCCCGA
The DNA here is from genome assembly GCF_000382185.1 of Bordetella sp. FB-8. NCBI lineage: Bacteria > Pseudomonadati > Pseudomonadota > Betaproteobacteria > Burkholderiales > Alcaligenaceae > Bordetella > Bordetella sp. FB-8. The sequence goes on from NZ_KB907784.1 coordinate 2,363,066, forward strand.
AGGCGCTCACGTCGTGAAGGCGTTCAACACCATCTTCGGTCACGTGCTCGCCAAGGGCGGACGCATCGACGCCTTTATCGCAGCAGACGATGCGCAGGCGAAGGCGCGCGTCTCGACCTTCCTTGAAAGCCTCGGACTGCGTCCGTTGGATGTCGGCGGCCTGAACATGGCCCAGACGCTTGAGGCGCTCGGCCTGATGATGATCGGCCTCGCCAAGAACGGTGCCGGCTCCTGGAACATCGCCATGAACATCAATATTGGATGAAAGGGCAATTTCCGTCACTCGGGCAGGTTGTCGGCAGCACTAGAAATTCCCGCCGGAAGCATCCGAGCAACTCTGCTTTGGCTTGTTCGCGCACCGACAAATTCATGCGACGTAACGCGTTCGTTGACGCACAGACGACCGGTTCGGTTCACCCTATCTTCCGGTCAAGAGTCGTTTGGCTTGGAAGCTGCGATGGTCGAAACGACGTATGCAACTGCAAACGGGGGCGGCGGTCGCCGTGCGCATGCTAGGGCAAGGTGTCTTGCTTGGCGAAGATGCTCGCCATTTCCGCCGCGTGGTCGGTTCCCCAGGTGCACAGCGGGACGATCGCTTCGGCCAGGCTGCGACCGAGCGGGGTCAGCGTGTAGTCGACACGCGGCGGCACTTCCTTGTAGTCGGTCCGCGCCAGCACGCGATCGGCCTCAAGATCCTTCAATTGCTGGATCAGCACCTTATCGCTGACGCCCGGGATCAAGCGCTTGAGCTCGCCGTAGCGCTTCGGGCCGTCGCGCAGGAAGAACAGGACCAGCGGTTTCCACTTGCCCGAGATGATGCGCAGCGTTGCGTTGAGCCCGCAGCCTGTGTCGCAGATTTCAGTAGATGTCGTCATTCTTTTTATACTTACCTAAATGTGCATACTTGTTCTTAGGTTATCAAGTCCATATATTCATCGTCAAGGAAGCAATTCCCTGCTTCCTTACAACTCCAACGAAGGATAAATGACATGAATAGACTGAATGGAAAGACCGCCGTGATCACCGGTGGCGCCACCGGCATCGGCCTCGCTGCGGCCAAGCGCTTCATCGAGGAAGGTGCGTTCGTCTTCATCTACGGCCGCCGGCAGGAGGCGCTCGACGCCGCCATCGCAGAACTCGGGCCCAATGCCCGCGCGGTAAAGGGCTCGGTCTCCGATGAGGGCGACCTCGAAAAGCTCTACGCGGCGGTGAAGGCCGAGCGCGGAACGCTCGACATCGTCTTCGCCAATGCCGGGGCGGGAAGCCAGGCTAAGCTCGGCGAGATCACCGCTGCGCACATTGACGAAACCTTCGACACCAATGTGAAGGGCACGATCTTCACGGTCCAGAAAGCGCTGCCGCTGATGGGCAAGGGTGGTTCGATCATCCTGACCGGATCGAGCGCCGGCACCACAGGCGCCCCGACCATGAGCGCCTACAGCGCAAGCAAGGCGGCAGTGCGCAACCTCGCGCGGACCTGGGCGGAGGACCTGAAGGGCACCGGCATCCGGGTCAACGTGTTGTCCCCCGGGGCGACGGCGACCGAACTCGCGAAGGCAGCGCTGGGCGAAGAGGGTCAGAAAGTCTACGCCGCGATGACTCCGCTCCAGCGCATGGCCGATCCGTCCGAGATCGCGGCGGCAGCTGCCTTTCTCGCGTCGTCGGACAGCAGCTTCATGACCGCCAGCGAGGTCGCCGTCGACGGCGGCTTGGCGCAACTCTGACGCGCTCCCTTACAGCGCTTCATTCGATTGGGGTCAGCTGATCTTCAAGGACTTGGTCAAGTTCAACTGACGGATCATGTAATGGAAACGGAGAGCACGATGAGCATCGAAGCAAATGTCCAGACGGTGAAGGATTTCTTCGCCGCGGTCGGCCGTGGCGACAGTGAACGTCTGCGGGCGCTGGTCGCCGAAGACATCGAGTGGATCATCCCGGGCGAGGACTGGCCATTGGCCGGAACACGCCACGGGCACGCGGGGCTGGCGGACTTGCTTGAGACCGCATCCAAGTCGATAGAAACGTCCACGGAACCCCGGGAGTTCATAGCGCAAGGAGACAGGGTCCTGGTCGTCGGCTTCGCCAGGGGCAAGATCAAAGCAACGAACAAGACGTTCGAGGACAACTGGATCTTCGCCATCACGGTCCGGGACGGCCGGCTAACGAGCATCCGGGAGTACATCGACACGCAGGCGCTGGCTCGGGCCTCGGAGATGGACGCGTCCGGGCTGGCGTAGCGCTGGCCATTTGTGGCCCTCGGGTCGGGATAGACGGTGCAGCAGCCGTGGATTTCCCCTCGCACGCCGCGCACTTTTACGACCCCCAACCGCAAAGGAGATCCCGATGTACGACCAATCCAAGTTATCCGAGTTAATCCGGTTCGCACGAGTCGATGCGGGCTCCACCATCATCGACGTTTACCCAGGTGACGGCGACTGGACCCGTCTCTTCTCGGATGTCGTGGGACCCGAAGGACGGGTCTACAGCTTCGTGCCGGCCGAAGTCGCCCACTTCAATAACGATCCGGTCGGCCGCATGCGAACGCTTGCGAGGGAACCGGGCCGAGAGAACGTGGAAGCCGTTTCGGCGGACCTCGTGGCGATTCCGGAGGTCATGCAACAAGCGGATGTTCTTTGGATGCATCTGTTCTACCATGATCTCCACACCGCACTGATCCAGACCAAGGGCGCGACGGCGGCCGACTTCAACCGAGCCGTCTACGAGCGGCTAAAGCCCGGCGGGTCCTACGTCATCGTCGACCATGCCGCCGCCGCCGGGGCAGGCACGAGCGACGCCCAATCGTTGCATCGGATCGACCCTGCGTCTGTCCGCGAGGAGGTGGAGGCAGCCGGCTTCGTGCTTGATGCGCAAAGCACCTTGCTCGCGAACAAGGACGATCCTCACTCGATCAAGGTGTTCGACTCCTTGATCAAGGGAGAGACCGATCGCTTTGCCTATCGGTTCGTGAAGCACTGACAGATCCCGACCCCGACTTCGCCAATGGAGCTACGTCACCTTCGATGTTTCATCGCGGTCGGCGAGGAGCTTCATTTCGCGCGTGCCGCTGAACGGCTACACATCGAGCAGTCACCGCTGTCGCATGCGATAAAGGAATTGGAAGAAGACCTGGGCGTCAAGTTGTTTGTTCGCACGACGCGCAGCACACGGCTGACTCGTGCAGGAAAGCGGTTTCAGGAGCATGTGCCGCGTGTGCTCACCGCTTTACAGCAGGCCTGCGACAGTGTGAAGGCTGTCGCGGCGGGCTACCATGGCCTGCGCTATCGGACAGCGTTTCACAGGGCCGATTGACCGCCTTGCTGGCCTTGTGCCGGGAACAAGAATCAGAGGTGGATATCCGCCTGTACGAGGTGTCCTTCGCACAGCAGGTGAAGGGCTTGTCCGGTGACTTGTACGATGCGGGCTTCGCTCAGTGTGCTGACGTCGATGACGGTCTCATCGCAATTCCTGTGCGGCAGGAGCGGCAACTATCGCGGCTTTCCTTCAGGGAGTAGCCTTGCTTTTCTAATTGTCGTTCTGCAAGAAGGACGAGTCGGCAAACATGTGCTTTTTTGCCCGCCTCGCCAGGCGCCAGGCTGAGTCGACATGCATTTTTAAGATTGGGGGCTGTGCAAGCGAACGCAGCCCCGCCCCGGTTGTTACCAACTCAGCGTTATTGTTATTCGCAATGCGCCAAATAGATGCGTAAAGTAACATCCTACGTGTGCGGTCAATAAGCTCGATCTGCGGACTCTGTAGTACAGGGTGTATGGCTTGTGGCCCATGACTCGATCAAGTCCTATAGCGAGAGTCGAATGAAAGATCAAAAAAACATCGACAATGCGCTACCCGGTTCTGCACAAGCGCCGGCCGCCTATGACGCGCTCACCGATTTGCCCAACCGGGCAATGGTCCTGCGGGAGGGGCAAAGGCTTCTGGCCGAGTTCCAGCGTGCCGCTACGCATCTTTCTTTGCTGCTGATCGGTCTGGACGGACTCTCATCGGTCGGGATAACGTTGACCGACCCCTTGAGCGATGTGGCGATCCAGCAAGTCGTCGGGTGTCTGAAAAATTCCTTCCGCGATATGGATTTTCTAGGGCGCGCCGGCGATCGCGTGTTCGTGGCCCTTGTGCGCCATGAGGACCCCCGGCACATTACGGCGATCGCGGCGCGTATTGCGCACATGCTGAACGAACCGTTCTCGGGCATGGGCCAGAACATTCCGGGTGGCGCGGTGCGCGCGCGCCTGGGCGTGGCCACTTATCCCCAAAACGGGGCCGATATCCAGGCGCTGCTCGCGCATGCGCAAGCCGCAATGCGCCATGCCCAGAACGCGGGAGACGGCCAGCCCGGCTTACAGGGCAGCGATTCCAGCCAGGGTCTGGATGAAGGCACGGGCCAGGTTCTTACGAACATCGAACCGAATGCCGCAGGGCGCGAACCCGCCTCGAAGCGGTCTGCGCTGTATGGCGGCAGCGTCTCCCGCAGCCTGGCATCACTGACCGCGACCCTGCGGCCACACATGGACGCCATCGTCGACGACTTTTACGGCCGGCTCAGTCAGATGCCTGGCGCCCAGGACATCATCAACAGCCTGTCTCAGGACGAACTCTCACACCTGAAGGGCAAGCAAAAAGACAATATCCTGATGCTTTGCTCCCCGGTTCTGACGGAGCGAGAGCATGAGGCCACTGCCCTGAGGCTGGGACGCATGCATGCCATGACCGGCCTGGACCGGGCCATACTTGCCGATAGCCATGAAACGCTGCAGAGCATCATCCTCGATTATGTCGATGCGTCATGGCACTCACGGGCGCTTTCGATACTTTACCGCCGGCTCCTGAAGGAGCTTGCGTGGCAATTGCACGCCGTGCAGGATCTTCAGCAGTCCCATCAGCGTATCTTGCAAGAGATCAACGCGCTTTCATGGAATGCCAGGAGTTATCTCGATCTCATCACCCAGGCGACCGATGTCCTGGCGCTGAGCGAGGGCATCCTGGGGTGCGTCCTCATGCGTCCGGACGATAGTGGCCTGCTCATGCTCGAAGCGCTGGCCGGCAATGCGGTTCATGATGTTTTCGAAAGCGTCCAGGCACAGCAAAAGACCTGGCTGTGGGCGGGCGAGGATCCGACCAAGCCGGGGCCGACCCACAGGGCCTGGCATACCAGGCAGATCGAACGCTGCCTGAATTACGCGACGGACGCGTCGGTGGCGCATTGGGCCCCCTTGATCCGAGGCACGGCGATCCGTTCGAGCGTCACGCTTCCGCTGGTCATCTCCCAGGACCGCGATCCCATAGCCCTGCTTGCCCTGTATGCAAAGTTTCCGGGCGGATTTTCTTCGCGCGAACAGAAGGCGTTCCTGGTTCAGGTGCAGTCTTTGCTGGTCTTCGGCATCAACCGGCTGGAGAGCTGGAGCGGCGTGACGCACACCGTTCCCTACTTCGTAAGGCGCCGCTGGCATGCCCTGCTGGAGGATACCGGCCTCGAAATGCACTATCAGCCCATCGTCGAACTGAAAACGAACCGCACCACCAAAGTCGAAGCGCTGGCACGGCTGCGCGACGGGAGCCGGTTGCTCACCCCCGCGCAATTTTTTCCCGCACTGTCGATGGAAGACTTCTTCCATCTGTATGTGCGTGGCCTGAATCAGGCCTTGAGGCAGCGCGTCCAATGGCGTGCGCAAGGTTTGGAACTGGACATTGCCGTCAATTTGCCGGCAGCCGGGCTGACCGATGCCAGATACGTCCAAGCGACGCGCGAGGCCTTGAAAACCCACGCCTGCCCGCCGGCTGCGCTCACCCTGGAAGTGCTCGAGACCGAAGAGCTCGCGCCGAACGTCGACTTGATCGAAGCGCTTGGCCACTACCTGAACCTTGGGGTGATGCTTGCCGAGGACGACCTGGGGTCCGGCTACAGCAGTCTCTCGCGTTTGCGGGAAATTCCTTTCCAGATCGTCAAAATCGACCGCAGTCTCATCCATCAGGTCAGGCAGGACGCGTTCAATGCGCTTCGCTTTGTCTATCAACTGACCCGGTTGGGCCACAACCTGGGCAAAAAGGTCGTTGTCGAGGGTGTCGAAGACGAAGGCATGCTTCGGGCGATTGCGCTGCTGGATACGGACTATGTGCAAGGCTATGTGGTCGCCAGGCCGATGCCGGCCGATGCCTTGCCCGACTGGCTGGCCTCATCGCGCAGTCCCTTGCCCGTTTGCAGCGACAATGTCCGCGCGGATAACCCCATGGTCAAGCTGGCGTGCCTGCTGACCTGGGAGGAGGAACTGCACCTGCTGCTGGAAGGCACCTGTCCGCCGCTGCCCACGGACGACGCCCGGCTTTGCGACATGCGAAACTTGATCATGTCTATGCCCATTTCGGACTCCGGTGCGGTTCAGGCCAAGAACCAGCTGTTTGCCAATGCCCTGGATGACGGTCTGCGCAGCATGGCTTACGTCCAAGCCCGCGAAGAGCTGATCATCATGATTTTCAACGCCTGTCCGGACAGGCCGCCAGTATGAGCGAGGCGATGCCTCGTTCGCTCAAGCACTTCATTTTCTGCCCCTGAGAGCATCATGCGAATTAATCTTCCCGTTACGCAAAACGAATACGTCTTTCCCGCTGACCAGACGCTGATCTCCATTACGGACCTAAAAGGCCGCATCACCTATTGCAATTCCAACTTCGCGACCGTCAGCGGGTACGCCCAGGACGAGCTGCTGGGGCAGCCGCACAATCTGGTGCGTCACCCGGACATGCCCGCCGAGGCATACCGCGATATGTGGGATACGATCGAATCCGGACGTCCGTGGACCGCCCTGGTCAAGAACCGGCGCAAGAACGGCGACTACTACTGGGTGCGGGCCAATGCCACGCCCATGCGCGACGGCGAGAAAATCGTCGGCTATCTCTCCGTGCGCAGCCATGCGCCGAAAGCGCAAACCGAGCTGGCTGAAAAGCTGTACGCCAGGATGCGGCGCGACCTCGAGCGCGGCCGTCTCGTGCATGTTCTGCATCGCGGCGAGTTGGTCGTCAAGACACCGTGGGGCCGTCTCAAACGCATGCTGGCCCTGGGTTTGCGCGGAAAATTCGTTCTGACCACGCTGGCTGCGGCGGCGGTTCCGGTCGCGCTGGTGTTCATGCAGTCTCCCGCGTGGGTCTGTGCCGTCACCGGATTGCTTGCCGCGCTAGCCATGGCGATGGTGCAGATCAGCATGGTCGCGCGGCCACTGCGCAACATACTCGGCATTACCAATCAGCTGGCCGCCGGCGATCTGTCCAATCCCATCGAGGTCAGCGGCAAGGGTCAATTCGCGCAAATCCAGCTTGCCCTGGCACAAATGGCGCTATCCATACGCACCGCTGTCCGCGATGTGCAGGACGAGGTGATCAACCTGCGCAGCGGTACGCGCGAAATCTCCGCGGGCAACCAGGACATGTCCTCGCGTACCGAATCGCAAGCCAGCAGTCTGGAGGAAACCGCGGCCGCCATGGATCAGATCAACGGTACGGTGCAGAACACCGCGGCGCTCGCCGAGGAGGGAACATCTCTGGCGCGCGACACCAGCATGGTGGTCACGCGCAGCCATGAGGCCGTCGAAAACGTCGTCGATACCATGAAGAGCATCAATCAGGCCTCCAACCGCATCGGCGACATCATTCAGGTAATCGAAGGCGTGGCGTTCCAGACCAATATCCTGGCCCTGAACGCGGCGGTCGAGGCCGCGCGCGCCGGCGAGCAGGGCAAGGGCTTTGCCGTCGTGGCCGGCGAGGTGCGCGCCCTGGCGCACCGCACGACCCAGGCGGCCAAGGAGATCAAGACACTGATCGAAGAGTCCGCCCAGTGGGTGACCGTCGGCGACCAGCGTACCGAGCAGGCGCGCCAGCGCATGAACGAAGTGATGGAGTCGGTCCAGCGCGTCATGAGTCTGCTCGAACAGATCAACACGGCCTGCAAGGAACAATCCCTTGGCGTGTCCCAGGTCAACGCGGCCGTCACGCAGCTCGACGATATTACCCAGCAAAACGCGGCCATGGTCGAGCAACTGGCCGCGTCGGCCTCCTCGCTGGACGATCAGGTGAACCAGGTGCACGACGCCATACGCGTGTTCCACCTGAGTGCCCAGGACGTGAGCCTGGCACAGGCCGATGCGGTCCAGTTGCGCCGCCAGCACCGCGGCAACCCATCGGAACCCACGCGGGTTCCGGCCAAGCGGCTTGCGCTGACGCAATAGGCCGATTCGATCCGTCGCCGGCATACCGGGAAAGTCGGCTCTTTCTCCGATCCGCCGCGTCGATTCTTCGGCGCGGCGAGCCTGCGCTCGCTTAGCAAGGGGAAACTCGCCCGGATCGGGCTTGTGCTGGCGCAGAGGGCGCTGTTGGCGCATATGGCTGTGCGCGACGTGCGTGACGAGGTGGAGAATTTGCGTCAAAGCACTCAGGCCATCGCGGTCGGCAACCAGGATATGTCCGCGCGCACGCAATCGCAGGCCCGCAGCCTGGAGCAGGCTGCGGCGGCCCTGGATCAGGTCAACGGCACTGTGCAGAGCGCAGCCGCGCCGGCCGGCGAAGGCGCGACACTGGCGCGCGACACGCGTGTGGTGGTCGATCGCGGCAAGGAGGCGGTGCAGAACATGGTGCGGGCGATGATGAGCATCAACGAGGCGTTGCACCGCATGGGCGGCATCATCGCCAAGGCTGGCCGCATGCCTGCGGCGTGCGTGCCCGGCGTTGCGGATCCCTCGAGCGCTTGATCGACTCCCGACGAATCGGGTACAACACGAGGCGATCAAAACAAATGAGGAGACGCGCCATGAAGTTCTCGAAAATCCTGCTTGCAGGCATGTTGTCGATTTGCGCCCTGAGCCTGACCGCCGCGGCGGCCCGTGCGCAAGATCTGCTGGATTCGGTCAAGCAGGCCGGTGTGCTCAAGATCGGCCTGGAAGGCACGTACCCTCCGTTCGACTCGCGCAACAGCAAGGGCGAACTCGTCGGCTTTGACGTTGACGTCGCCAAGGCCCTGTGCGCCAAGCTGGGCGTCAAACCCCAGTTCATCCCCACGGAATGGAGCGGCATCATCGCCGGCCTGCAGGCCGGCAAGTTCGACGTGATCATCAACCAGGTGACCATCACGCCGCAGCGGCAGCAGGCGCTGGATTTCAGCCAGCCTTACACGTATTCGGCGGCTCAGCTGATCCAGCGCGCCGACGACAAGCGCGACATCAAGTCGCTGAGCCAGTTCAAGGGCAAGCTCAAGCTGGGTGTGACGCTGGGCACGAACTACGACCAGATGGCCAAGGCGGTTCCGGGCATTAATGTGCAGACGTATTCGGGCGCGCCTGAAAAGCTGGCCGACCTGATGGCGCATCGCATCGACGCCACCATCGACGACAGGCTCATGCTGCCCTACATCATCAAGACCTCGCACTTGCCGCTGCGTCCGGGCGAGATCCTGCAAGGCGCCAACCAGGAAATGGGCATCCCCTTTCGCAAGGGCAACCCCAAGTTCGCCAAGGCCATCAATGACGCGCTGACCGCGATGAAGCAGGACGGTACGCTCAAGAAGATCTCGATGCATTGGTTCAACACCGATGTGACCCATCCCATCGGACACTGATCCTTCGTTCTCCCCTTGCGCCGCGCCGCCGTAGCAACGGCTGGCGCGGCGCGGTTTTTTCGGATTGCACATGGCGCATCTCGATCTCATCTGGCAGTCCTTGCCCGTACTTCTGCAGGGCGCTGCGATTACCCTGAAATTCGCGCTGGCATCGGCGGTCTTGGGCTTATGCGTCGGCGTCGTGGTCGCCATCATGGGCATCAGCCACAATGCCGCTCTCAGGCGCACTGCAAAGGGCTACGTCAGCCTCATGCGCGGTACGCCGCTGCTGGTGCAGATCTTCGTCATCTATTACGGTCTGCCGGACATCGGCATTACCTTCGACCCGACATCGGCGGGCATACTCGCCTTGACCGCCAATGCCGGCGCCTACCTGTCGGAAAGCATGCGCGGCGCGATCCTGGGCATCAGCCAGGGCCAGTGGGACGCGGCTCGCAGCCTGGGCCTGGGCTATCTGCAGATATTGCGATACGTGATCTGCCCGCAGGCGCTGCGGCTCGCGGTTCCCAGCCTGGGCAACACGCTGATCAGCCTGATCAAGGACACCTCGCTCGTCTCGGTGATCACGGTGACCGAACTGCTGCGCTCGGCTCAGGAAGTGATCGCCGCGACCTTCCAGCCGCTGCCTTTGTATTTGACCGCCGCCGCGATCTATTGGCTGCTGAGCACCGGGATGGCGGCGGTGCAGCGGCATGTCGAGGCGCGCCTGGCCAGATCCATCGTGCGCTGACGGACGAGGCGGCGTGGGTCCCGCGAGGCCTGCCGGCCGGCGCCGCGGTTCAGGGCCGGTGCGTCCAGGTCCTGAACGGGAAATGCAGCGCATGTCCCGTGAAGTCGGGAAACTCATGGAAGTCGGCGCGCAGGGCGTCGCGCACCGGCGTCTGCATGGCCGCCGTCATGGCTTGCGGCGTATCGAAGATCACCTTGTTGCGCTGCATGCAGGGCCGCACGGGCAGCGGCAGATCGCAAATGGCCACCGCCGGCGTGTAGATGTCGATGCCGCGTATGCCCGGGAATTTCGCCAGCAGGTAGGGGTGGTGGGCGACATAGAAGACGTGCCAGGCGTTTTCGTCCTGGGCCGGGCCGGCATATTCCACCCAATAACTCAGGCTGCCGTCCTCGCCCTGCGCGATACGTTCGTCGGCGACGGCATAGCGGCGCGCCAGCATCGCCTGCTGCGCGGCCGGCACGCCCTTAAGGCTGGGCAGGAACTTGGGTTCGACCAGCACCGACAGGTGCGCGCCGGGGTGCAGCAGCGTTTCCAGCGCCAATACGTCGGCAAAATCGAGCTGCAGGATGAGCGCGGGCTGGGCCTGCTCCTGCTCGCCGGCGTAATGCGGATCGTGCGCCTGGGCCGGGGTGAGGATGTGTCCCGCCAGCAGGCCCGGGCAGCCGCGGATCAGCGCCTTGAGCGCATTCAGGTCGTATTCGTCGACACGGGTGCCGGCGCTTGCGCCCGCGCCTTGCCAAACGCAAAACCAGGTAATAGCCATGGTGTCGGGCCTTCGAGGTTGGGGGCGTTGGGTCAGAGCGCGATCGTCGCCGCGACGCTGGAGCCGCCGCAGACGAACAGATTCTGGCCTGTGATCCATTCGTTGGCGGGTTCCAGGAAAAAGGCGATGGCGCGCGCCACATCTTCGGCGGTGCCCAGCCGCTTGAGCGGGATCGACGCGGCCAGGGCATCGCGCTTGGGGTCGCCTACGGGCAGGCCTGCATCGAGCATGGGCGTGCCGATGGGACCGGGCGAGACGGTATTGACGGTAATGCCGTAGGGCGCGAGTTCCAGCGACCAGGTCCGGTCCATCGACACGATGGCGGCCTTGGACGCCGAGTAGACAGTGCGTCCGGCCAGCCCGACAATGGCGCGCGTGGACAGATTGACGATGCGGCCATAGCGCCGCTGCTTCATGCCGGGCACGACGGCCTGGGTCAGCAGGATGGCCGCGCGCACGTGCAGATTCATCAGATCGTCGAAATCCTGGTCGGTGACTTCTTCGAGCGGTTTGTGGATGACGCGGCCGGCATTGTTGACCAGGATGTCGTAATCGCCTTCCCGTGCGATCTGCGCGGCGGCGCCCTTGACGGCGGCCGGATCGCTCAGGTCAATGGCGCGCTGGGTGAGCCTGGGGTGGCTGAATCCGGCGCGATCCGAGCGTGACAGCGACACCACCTGGGCGCCCAGCTCCAGGAGCAGATCGCACAGCGCCGCCCCGATGCCGGTGCTGCCGCCGGTGATGAGGGCTTTCTGGCCATGCAGGGGCGCGCGGGATGTGCTCATGGTTGTCCTTGGGCGGAAGTTGTCCTGGAGCTACATAGTTTAAGCTTGAAGCTTTAAATTTCAAGCATGGAAAACCGCCGCGGCGGCGTGACGCGAAAGTCAGTGGCCGCCAGCCGTGGCCGAGGCGCCGGCCACGCTGCTGCCCCCGTCGATCGGCATGCGCCGCGTGATCGCGATCGACGCAACCGAGAACATGCCCACAATCAGGAAGGCGGGCCAGAAATCGGTCCAGGCCAACTGCGCGTGGCCGTTCAGCGACTGCGACAGATGCAGCAGCATGCCCGCGATGGTCACGCCCAGGCCCAGCGACATCTGCTGGATGACGCTGGCCACGCTGGTGGAGCGGCCGACGTCGCGGGTCTCGATGTCGGCATAGGCCAGGGAATTGAGGCTGGTGAACTGCAGCGCGGGGAAAATGCCACCCAGGGTCACGATGAACCAGATGGTCAGCCAGGACATGCCCGGGTGCAGGACGCCGCACAGGGCCACGGCCATGCCGCACAGTACGGCGTTGACGATCAGCACATTACGAAAGCCCCAGCGCTTGAGGATCTTGATGGCGACGGTCTTGGTGCAGAAACTGCCGATGGCCGAACAACAGGTGATGATGCCGCCTTCGAAGGCCGTCATGCCCAGTCCGTCCTGCAGCAGCAGCGGCAGCAGAAACGGCAGCGCGCCCAGGCCGATGCGAAACAGCGAACCGCCCAGCACGCTGCAATTGAAGGTGGGGATGCGCAGAAAGCTCAGGTCCAGCAGCGGATTTTCCACGCGCTGCGAGTAGATCCAGTACAGGCCCAGGAGCAGCGCGCCGATCAGGACCAGGCCCACCGCCGTGCTCTCCAGGATCAGGCCGCTGCCTATCGTCGACATGCCCAGCATGAAGAGCGAAGCGCCCAGGCCCGTCAGGACAAAGCCGGTCCAGTCCAGCTTGCCAGGGTGATCTTCGTGGCTGTTCTCGATGTAGCGGTTGGTGAGGTAGATGCCCAGGATACCGATGGGCACGTTGATGAAGAACATCAGGCGCCAGTTCAGATAGGTGGTGATGAAGCCTCCCAGGAGCGGCCCCAGCACCGGTCCGGCCTGGGCCGGGATGGTCAGATAGGTGACGGCCCGGATGAACTCCGACTTGGGTACGGCGCGAAACATCAGGATGCGGCCCACGGGCACCATCATCGCGCCGCCCACGCCCTGGATGAAGCGGGCCAGCACCAGCGTGGTCAGCGAGGTGGCCGCCGCGCACAACAGCGATCCCACGACGAAGGTTGCGATGGCGGTGCGAAAGACCGTACGCGCGCCGAAGCGGTCGGCCACCCAGCCGCAGATGGGGATGAAGACGCCCAGACCCACGACGTAGCTGGTGACGGCTAGCTTGAGCGTGATCGGGTTGTGCCCCAGGTCGCGCGCCAGCACGGGAATGGCGGTGACCAAGATGGTCGAATCCACATTCTCCATGAGCAGCGCGCAGGCAACAATGAGCGGCACGATGAGCGGGCCGAAGCGGGAGGATGTCAAAGGCATGGCGGATTGCGGCAGGAGGTGCCGGGGCATTATGACATTGAAGGCTGAAAGGAAACCGAAGATCGCTTCGAGTATTCTTGCCCGAGCGCGGCCGGCCAGGCCGGCCGCGAACGCAGGCAAAGGAGCAAAGGAATGGATTCGCATTTTTGGCTGGAGCGCTGGCGCCAGGGGCAGACCGGGTTCCACATGAAAAAGACCACGCCCCTGCTGGCCAAGTATTGGCCGGCCCTGGGCCTGGCCCGGAAGGGCCGGGTGCTGGTGCCCCTGTGCGGCAAGTCGCTGGACATGCTCTGGTTGGCCGGCCAGGGTCACCAGGTCCTGGGCGTGGAGCTGTCTGCGCTGGCCGTAGAGCAGTTCTTCGCTGAAAACCGGCTCGTGCCTCAGATGCGCCCGGTGCCGGCAGGCACGCTTTACAGCGCGGGCGACATCCAGATCCTGTGTGGCGACATCTTCGCGCTGGGCCAGGCCGACTTCGCAGGATGCGTGGCTGCCTATGATCGGGCGGCCCTGGTTGCACTGCCGACGCCCATGCGCGAGCGCTATGCGCGCCACGTCTACGGACAACTGCCTGCCGAGTGCCGGGCCTTGCTTCTCACGCTCGAGTATGACCAGCAGGAGATGGCCGGTCCGCCCTTTGCAGTTCTTGAAGAAGAAGTCCGGACTTTGTATGCATCCTGGGCCGGGGTCTGCGTATTGGATCGGCGCGGCATTCTGGACAAGGAACCGTCGTTCGCCGCCCGCGGTCTGACCCGGCTGGATACGGTGGTCTACGAATTGCGGCGGACCCTGGCTTGAATTCGCGCCGTCGGAGTTTTCGGTGTGCTGCTACCATGTTTTTGAATTTTTTTACGTGCATTGTGAACACTCTGCGCCGCGCCCTTGGGCCGCGGCGTATTCGGGAGGGCGATTTTGCTGAAGTCCTGGCTGCGTAAGTTGCACGCCGTGGCGCTTGCCAGGGGAGCGTCCGGCGCGGACGCGCATGATGCCCAGCCTGAATCGAGCGGCAAGCACCTGGAAATCGTCCATTTGCTGCGCTCGGTGCGCGACGAGCAGTCCCTGGCGATCATTTCGCTGAACGGACAGGCCGACAACGGCGTCACCACGCTTCTGGAAGTCGTCCAGCAGGCCAAGATGCTTGTCTTTGCCGGTTTGTCCGATTCCGGCCTGACCGAGCAGCTACTGGCTAACCGCGGCCCGCACGTGGTCTCGACTTCCTGCGACCAGGTCTATCTCATGTTCGAGATCGAAGGCCTGGAGAAGACGGATTATTTCGGCCGTCCCGCACTCAAGGCCGGCCTGCCCAGGACTGTCACCTACATGCAGCGGCGCGATGCCTTTCGTACCGCCGTCCCGCCGGACAAGGACGTGAATTGCACGATTCTGCAGAAGGACGCCGCCATCCATCCCACGGCCGGCCGGCTGGCCGTGCGCGATCTGAGCGTGACGGGCCTGGCCCTGGCCGATCCGGCGCGCGTGCTCGATGCCGAGTACGGCAGCCTCTACGCGGCCCGGCTGGACATCCCCCGTGCGGGCGCCTTCGATGTAAACCTGAGCGTGATCCATGCCAGCGGCGAAGAGCCCGCTTACAATGGCACGGCCAAGGCGCGCCGCATCGGCTGCTCCTTCGTCGATATGCCCTGGAGCGTGCGCATCCGCATCCAGAGCTTCGTCAGCGACCTGCAGCGCGAGGAAATCATGCGTCAACGCGGTCTGTCGGGCCACGGTAAAATGCCGCCATCCGCCTGACAGGCGGACATGGCTTATCCATGCCGCCCTTAGCTCAGTTGGATAGAGCACTCGCCTTCTAAGCGAGCGGTCACACGTTCGAATCGTGTAGGGCGGACCAACGGCTTATGCAGCGCATTTGCGCCGTCACTGTATTCAATACCCGATCGCCGCGCCCGCCGGCCGGCGCGGATCGTTGGCGCCGTAGCGCCGACCTGCCTGCACGCCGGTATCGGCTACGGAATCGTTGCCCACTTGCGTCGCGCTCTCGCGCTGGCCGGGCAAGGCGCCGATCTGGATGATTTCCGCGGCGCCCCAGGGCGCCTCGGCCTTCATGTCATAACCCATTGCCTTGAGTAGGCGCAGCGTATCCGGAGACAGGCCGCCCCGTTCGTAATCGACGACGTCGGGCAGCCACTGATGATGGATGCGCGGCGCATCCACGGCTTCCTGGGGCTGCATGCCAAAGTCGATCAGGTTCAATGCGACTTGCAGGACGATGGTGATGATGCGCGATCCGCCTGGTGAACCCAGCACCAGCTTGACTTTGCCGTCGCGCAGGATGAGGGTCGGCGCCATCGACGACAGAGGCCGTTTGCCCGGCTCGATGTCATTGGCCTTGCCCTGTACCAGCCCGAAGAGATTGGGCGCGCCGGGTTTGGAGGTGAAATCGTCCATTTCGTCGTTCAGGAAGAACCCGTGGCCGGGCGCCATGACGCCAGCGCCGAAACGGCCATTCAGGGTGTAGGTCACGGCCACCGCGTTGCCCTGGGCATCGACGACCGAATAATGCGTGGTCTGCGGTTTTTCCTCGGCTGCGGCGCCGGCGGCCGGCAAGTGCGACACGCCGGCAACGCCGGGTTTGATCCGATCCCGGATGGCCTGCGCGTGCGCGGGACTGAGCAGGCGATCGATGGGGTTGTGGACGAAGGCCGGGTCGCCCAGTTCGGTATTGCGGTCTTCGTAGGCGTGGCGCATGGCTTCGACCAGCGTGTGGACGTACTGGGCGGAACCAAAACCCATGGCATGCAGGTCGTAGCCCGAGAGCACGCCCAGCAGTTCGCACAGCGTCACGCCGCCGGAACTGGGCGGCGGCGCCGACAGCACGGTATAGCCCCGGTACTGGCAGGACAGGGGCGCCGATTGCGTGACCCGGTAATGCGCCAGGTCCGATGTCCGCAACACGCCGCCGGACTGGCGTGACGCGCGCCCGATCGCAGCGGCGATCGGGCCATGGTAGAAGGCGCCGGCGCCGTGATCCGCAATGGCTTTCAGCGTGGCGGCCAGATCGCGCTGGATCAGACGCTCGCCGGGCCGCAACGGGCTGCCGTCCGGATGCAGGAAAATGCGCCGCGCCTGCGGATTGCGGCGAAAGCGCGCCGTGTCCAGATCCAGAATGGCGGCGTCGTCGCGCGTGAGCACGAAACCCTTGCTGGCCAGCGCGATAGCGGGCGCCATCACCTCGCGGCGCGGCAAGGTGCCGAATTCCCGCAGGGCGGTATCCAGCCCCAGGACGGTGCCGGGGACCGCCACGGCGCGCCAGCCGTCCAGGCTGGCGCGGGGCTCGATCTGGCCCCGGGCGTCCAGATACATGCCCGGCGTCGCCCGCGCGGGGGCGGTTTCACGGAAATTCAGGAACACATTGCGGCCGTCGGCCAGGTGCAATGTCATGAACCCTCCGCCGCCCAGATTGCCGCAGCAAGGGTCCACCACGGCCAGCGCATAACCCATCGCGACCGCGGCATCGACGGCGTTGCCGCCGCGCTTGAGGATGTCTTCCCCGGCCTGCGAGGCCAGGCGCTGGGCCGAGACCACCATGGCATGCCGGCCCTGGACCGCGGGCAGCGACGCGGCGCGAGCGGGCTGACCCGGCAGTCCATGCAGCGCGGCGCACGCCAGCGCAACCCGAAGCAGGTCGCGCGAAAGGCGGCGCAGCCGCCGCCATGACAGGGGGAAAACGGAACAAAGCATCGGGGGGTCTCCATTGTCGGGGATTCGCCCGGTCGGAACGAACCCGGGCACTCCCTGTATGGGCCCGTGCCGCGCCAGTCTTGCGTTGTATCGCAAATTCCGCGTGAACTGTAGGGCGCCAGGGGTGCCTGGGCGGGGGGCAGGCGAGGTTGCCGCGTTCGCCAAGCCTCAGGCGCCGTGCAGCGTGTCCATGAGCCGCGCCAGCTGTACGTCCAGTTCGGTCACGCCGCCCGCGTCGTGCGTGGACAGCACGACTTCGACCCGGTTGTAGACATTGAACCATTCGGGATGGTGATCCATCCGCTCGGCTGCGAGTGCCGCGCGCGTCATGAAGCCGAAGGCGGCGTTGAAGTCTTTGAAGAGAAAGGTCTTGGCTATGGCGTCGCGCCCGTCGACGGCTGTCCAGCCAGTCAGCGAGGACAGCGCTTTCGCCGCGCCGATTTTGTCCGGTCTTTGCATGTCTATCTCCAGGTTTCGGGTCCGCGTTCGGCGCGCAATCCATCGATGACGGCGCGCAGGGCACCTCCCTGCCGAGGGCGCCGATGCGTTGCCAGGATCCGGCCGCATGTAATTTTCGCGCTTAATCAAAGTCGAGGGTGTCTGGAAATTCTGGATTTCCCGTATCGGTATGGTGTAAACGCCCCGTAATTTTGAACGATTATGCTCCATGGCCCTTAATGCTCGTAAACTGCCCAAGCCGTCGGTGACTGGCGGCTAGCTCTCAGGAGAAGTCGATGACAAAGTTGGTTAAAACTGCAAGCTGCAAGATTGTTGTCTCCGAGATTGCCATCGCTATTGCCGCCGCGGCGGCACTTCCGGCGGTCGCCCACGCCGACAAGCTCGGCGATCTTTATGCCGCCGCCAAGAAAGAAGGCGCGCTGACGGTAATCGCCCTGCCGCACGACTGGTGCGGTTATGGCGATCTGATCACCGCCTTCAAGGCCAAGTATCCCGGAATCACCGTCAACGAACTGAATCCGGACGCCGGCAGCGCCGACGAACTGCAGGCCATCCGGGCCAACAAGGGCAACACGGGCCCGCAGGCGCCCGACGTCATCGACGTGGGCTTGGCCTTCGCGCCGGCTGCCAAGAAGGAGGGGCTGCTCCAGCCCTACAAGGTCTCGACCTGGAACGAAATCGGCAACAACGTCAAGGATGCCGACGGCTACTGGTACGGCGACTACTACGGGGCCATCGCCTTCGGCGTGAACAAGGACCTCATCAAGGACGATCCCACCAGCTGGGCCGACCTCAAGAAAAAGGAATACTCCCACTCGGTCGCGCTGGCGGGCGATCCGCGCTCGGCGGCCGAGGCCATACTCGGCGTCATGTCGGCCGGCCTGTCGATGGGTGGCAAGCCCGGCGCGGATGCGGGCAAGAAGGGGTTGGAAATGTTCGCCGAGCTCAACAAGATCGGCAATTTCGTGCCCGTCATCGGCAAGGCCGGCACGCTTGCCCAGGGCCAGACCCCCATCATCATCGGTTGGGACTACAACCTGCTGGCCTGGCGCGACGGTCTGAAGGGCAATCCCCCGGTGGATGTGGTCGTGCCGAAAACGGGCGCGCTGGCGGGCGTCTACGTGCAGGCGATCAGCGCCTATGCGCCGCATCCGAACGCGGCCAAGCTCTGGGAGGAGTTCCTGTATTCCGACCAGGGGCAGATCGGCTGGCTGCAGGGCTATTGCCACCCGGCGCGGTTCAACGCCATGTCGGCGGCCCACAAGTTCTCGCAGGCCATGCTCGACAGGCTGCCGCCCGCGGCAGACTATAAAAATGCCGTGTTTCCGACCATCGAGGAACAAAGCGCCAACAAGGACGTGATCGTCGCCGGCTGGGACAAGGTTGTCGGCGCCAACGTCAAGTAAACCCGGCCGTACCGCATGACAGGCTCCGCCCGCCGCGGCGGAGTCTTTTTTCAGCCGGGCCGCGCCCTGGCGCAAGCACCCTTGGCGGGTGCAAGCCCCAGGGGGGAGCGGTGCGGCGGTTCTCCTTGTGTCTGTGATCGGAGCCGGAAAGGCATGGCGACACGCACTTCTACGATTTTCCTGCCCGCCGCGCGTTCGCGGCAGGTGGGCAACTGGCTGGCGGTCGCGCCGTTTTTTCTCTTCGCGCTGCTCTTTCTGATCCTGCCGACCTTGAACATCGTGGTCGGCGCGTTCCGCGACGTCGACGGTCACCTGACGCTGGGCAATCTGGTCAAGCTCTTTACGCCCTCGATACGCGATGCATTCTGGCTCTCGATACAGCTGAGCGTGCTGACGGCCGTGCTCGGCTGCCTGTTCGGCTTCACGATCGCCGCCGTGCTCACCTTCGGCAGGCTGCCCGGCGGGCTGCGCAGCGCAATCATCACGTTTTGCGGCGTGGCCGCAAATTTTGCCGGCGTGCCCCTTGCCTTTGCCTTCATCGCTACATTGGGGCGCCTGGGCTTTGTCACGCTGCTCCTGCGCGACTGGTTCGGCGTCTATCTCTACGCGACCGGCTTTGATCTCATTTCCTTCAGTGGCCTGGCCATTACCTATCTTTATTTTCAGATTCCCCTCATGGTGCTGATCATCCTGCCGGCCCTGGAAGGACTGCGCCAGGAATGGAGCGAGGCGGCCGCGAGCCTGGGCGCGAGCGGTATCCAATACTGGCGCATGGTCGCCCTGCCGGTGCTCTGGCCATCGCTGCTGGGTACGCTGGCCTTGCTGTTCGCCAATTCCTTCGGCGCGGTCGCCACCGCCATCGCGCTCACCGGTTCTTCGCTTTCCATCGCGCCGATCATGCTCTTCGCGCAGATCCGCGGCGATGTGCTGAACGATCCGCATCTGGGCTATGCCATCGCGTTCGCCATGATTGCGCTGACCGGCGTCGCCAACGGCATCTACATCTGCCTGCGCATGCGCGCCGAAAGGTGGGTCAAATGAAGGGCAAAAGGCTCTGGTCCTGGATTGCCGTCGCGCTGGGAACCGCGTATTTCCTGCTGCCGCTTGTCGGCATGTTCGACTTTTCCCTGAAGATGGAGCGCGGAAAATACAGTTTCGAGGCTTACCGCGTCGTGCTGTCCGATCCGCAGTTCCAGCAGACCTTCGGCTATTCCGTCGCGCTGGCGCTGCTGACCATCGTGCTGGGCGTGCTGATCGTCGTGCCCACGGCGTATATCGTGCGGCTGCGATTTCCGGCGGTGCGTCCGGTGATCGAGTTCATCACGCTCATGCCGCTGGTGATCCCGCCCATCGTCATCGTGTTCGGCTACATACGCATCTACAACACCTCGTCCGTCCTGCCATTTACCGGCAGTTGGCTGGGCACCAACGTCCTGCTGCTGTTTGGCTACGCAATGCTGGCGCTGCCGTACATGTACCGATCCATCGACACGGGCATGCGCGCCATCGACATCGCAAGCCTGACCGAGGCGGCGCAGAGCCTGGGAGCCGGATGGGGCAGGATCCTGGCGACCGTGATCCTGCCCAACGTCTTCGTCTCCGTCCTGTCCGGCGCGTTTCTCACTTTCGCGATCGTGATCGGCGAGTACGTTTTTGCCGCCCTGTTGAATCTGAACACCTTCGGACCGTACATGGTCTGGATGGGCGGCAACCGGGCTTATGAACCCTCGGCGCTGGCGGTGGTGGCTTTCCTGATCACCTGGGCCTGCATGGGCCTGATGCAACGGGTCACCCGTTTTTCCAAATCCTCCTTAGCAAAGCGATAGTCATGGCTTTTCTCGAACTGGCGCATCTCGAAAAAACCTTTGGCGGCACCCATGTCGTCAAGGACTTCAATCTTGCCATTGAAAAGGGCGAATTCGTTTCTTTCCTCGGACCTTCGGGCTGCGGCAAGACGACCGTGCTGCGTATGGTCGCGGGGTTCGAGGCGCCGAGCTCGGGGGTCATCCGCATTGACGGGCAGGACGTCACGCCGATGCGCCCGAACCAGCGTCGCATCGGCATGGTGTTCCAGGCTTATGCGCTGTTTCCGAACCTGACGGTCGAGCAGAACGTCGGTTTTGGCCTGCGCGTACAGGGCAAGAGCAAGACCGAAATCCGCTCGCGCGTCGGGCAGATGCTCGAACTGATCGGCCTATCCAAGCTGGGCGAACGCTATCCCTTCCAGTTGTCGGGCGGGCAGCAGCAGCGCGTGGCGCTTGCCAGGGCGCTGGCCATTTCACCGCGCGTATTGCTGCTGGACGAACCCTTGTCGGCGCTCGATGCGAAGATCCGCATCAGCCTGCGCGAAGAGATCCGCCGCATCCAGCGCGAACTCGGCATCACGACCATCTTCGTGACGCACGACCAGGAAGAGGCGCTTTCCATGTCGGATCGGGTCGCGGTGATGCACGAAGGCGTGGCGGATCAGATCGGAACCCCGTTCGAGATCTACAACCGTCCCGCCACGCGCTTTGTGGCGCAGTTTGTCGGTACGCTCAGCCTGCTCGATGCGGCTGTCCTGGAAGCCGGTGCCGGCAGGCTCAGGATAGGCGATGTGCCGGTGACGCTGAACCGGGCGGTCGAGGGCGGCTGCGACAAGGTCAGTCTGGCGCTGCGTCCCGAGACGGTTGCGCTGGGCCGGCGCCAAGGTCGCGATGTCGTGCTTGCTGGCCGTATCGCCGACGTGCATTTCCTGGGTTCGGTAATTCGTATCCGTGTGACGATCGCCGACCAGTCCGTCTTGCTCGATACCTTCAATCAACCCGACGCGCCGCCGCCCGCGGTGGGTTCGCAGGTTGAGATCAGCGTTTGCGAGAACGATCTGCTGGTGCTGGCCGCATAACGGCCGATGGTCTTTTTCCTTCGAAGCGCAGGGCGCGGCGCCCCCGGCCCGTGAGCGCTTTCGTTACGAAATTCAGACGGGCTCCTCGTGCGCCGGATACACGGTTTTTCACAGTGTCTTCTTGAGCAACCGAATATTTTGAAAGCGCGGCGCGAGCCCTGTACGACGATATCCTGCGTGATTACACGGCAAGACCGTAGTCCAGCAAGGATGGATCGAAGACATGGGGATATTCGGAAGTTCGCGGGAAAATGTATTCAAATCGTCACCCTATGCGTCCAGGCGCCGCGCGCGCCGCATGCCGCGCTGGCTGATGCTTCTGCTTGTCGGCGTCGCGCTGGGTGTGAGCGGCGTGCTCTTTTTGCAGCACAACTACGGTCCTCGGCAATTGACGGTCGAGGAATCCAACAAGCTGCTCAGCGATCTGCAGGCGATCACGCTGGAACGCCAGAGTCTGCAGACTCAGCTCAGCCATGTCCGGAGCGAGCGCGACCGGATCCAGTCGTCGCAGAAAAAGGCGTCTGCCGATCTGGCCCAGGCCAACGGGCGCATCGCCACGCTGACGCAGACGCTGCAGATCCTGCAGGACGCGGTGCCGGCCGATCCGCGCGGCGGCAATATCGGCGTGCGCTGGGGCGAGATCACGGCGGGCAATGGCGTGGTGAACTACCGCGTCCTCGTCATGCGGGAGCAGGCCGGCAATGCGCCGGCCTTCCAGGGGCAGCTCGCGGTCGAGCTTTCGGGAACCCGCAATGGACGGGCCGACACGTTCGCCTCGCCGCCCCTTGCGTTCACGCTGGACCGCCTTGCTCCCTTGCAGGGCAGCATCTCGCTGCCTGACGGCTTTGTGCCCCAGAAGGCGACACTGCGCGTGAGCGATGCCCAAGGCCATGCCCAGGCCATGCGCATTTATTTCGTACGCAGCGCCCCCGTCAGGCCGGGGGGATGAATTGTCGTGGGTTACACGAACGAAAGATTCACTATGTTTCAGTGGTGTAACATCAAGGGCATCTATAGCTGTCCCGTGGTGATGAGGGAATCGTGATGCTAGGCAGCGACAACATAATCTTGGTGCTGTCGGCGCTCCTCTTGGCGTTTCTAGTGCTGTTCATCGTGTCCGATCGGCAATCGCGGTCGCGTATGGGGCTGACCGTGCGCTCGCTGGACAAGGCCAAGCGGGAAATCGACCGGCTGGTTCAACACGATTCGCTCACTCAATTGCCCAACCGCCGGATGTTCAATGAGTTGCTCGATCAGACTCTGGCCGGCGAGCAGCGCCGCAGGCCTGAGCGGTTTGGCCTGCTGGTCATGGACTGCGACGGCCTGGAGGCCATCAACGAGGCGTACGGATATACGATCGGCGATCAGTTGCTGGTCGAAATCGCGCACCGTGTGCGGGAGATCGTGCCGATGCAGGTAGTCGTGGCGCGGACCCGGGGCGACGAGTTCATCATGATGGCCGGCGCGGATGGCGTCGACGAAGTTTTCAAGCTGGCATCGCAGCTGGTGTCGGGCCTGCGCCAGCCTTTTCGGCTGGCGGGCTACCAGTTGCAGATCACCTCCAGCATTGGCATTGCGATGTATCCCGAGCACGGTAAGACCCGCGAGGCGCTGGTGACCAACGCCAATGCGGCGCTTTATCACGCCAAGGGGCAGGGGCGCGACACCTACAGCCTGTTCCAGGAATCGATGAGCACCGTCGTGCAGGAGCAGACGCAACTGCTGGCGGATTTGCGCCAGGCGTTCGATCGCGGGGAGTTCACGCTTTACTATCAACCGAAGTTCGACGCACCGAGCGGACCGGTCAGCGGCGTCGAGGCTTTGATGCGCTGGGTGCATCCGGAGTTGGGCGTCGTGCCACCCGACAAGTTCATTCCCTTGATGGAGAGGCTGGGGCTGATCGTGTCCATAGGCAATTGGGCGCTGGACGAAGCCTGTCGGCAGATGGCGCTATGGCACAGCATGGGGCATGCCAACTGGACCGTGGCCGTCAATATATCGGCTCAGCAGTTCAGTCACGCGGACCTGATCCACTCGGTGCGCGAGGCATTGAGCCGCCATGCGCTGCCGCCGCAGTCCCTGGTGCTGGAAATCACCGAGACGACGGCCATGCGCGATACCCAGGCAAGTGTGCGCGTGCTGCAGCAGTTGGACGAGATGGGGGTGGGAATCTCGATCGATGACTTCGGGACGGGGTATTCCAGCCTGTTGTACCTGAAGCGGCTGCCGGCCAGCGAACTGAAGATCGACAAGGGTTTCATTCAGGACCTGAATGCAGACGCGCAGGACTCGGAAGACGCGGCCATCGTGTCGGCCATCATCGCGCTGGGCCGCGCCCTGGGCCTGAAGGTCGTGGCCGAAGGCGTGGAGACCCGGGCGCAGCAGGAGTTCCTGACCCGCATTGGCTGCAATTCGCTGCAGGGCTTTCTATTGGCCCGCCCCATGCCCGCGGATCAATTGCTCGAAACGCTGACGGCATCGGCGTAGCGCCGCTCAACCCCAGAGTTCGGGGTTGACCATGGCTGTGGGGCGTATGCCGCTCAAGGCGTCGATGAGGTTGTGCACGGCCAGCTCCATCATGGCGCGCCGCGTTTCGTGGGTGGCGCTGCCGACATGGGCCTGCAAGACGACGTTGGGCAGGCTGCACAGCGGGCTGTCGGCTGGCAAAGGCTCGGTTTCCATCACGTCCAGGCCGGCACCGGCGATCTTGCCGCTGCGCAAAGCCTCAATCAGCGCAGCCTCGTCCAGCACAGCGCCACGCGCGGTGTTGATGAGATAGGCCGTGGGTTTCATCATGGCGAACTCGCGCGCGCCGACGCTGTGCCGGGTCTCGGCGGTAAGCGGCACCAGCACGCAAAGCACGTCGGCGTCGCGAAACAGTGTGTCGCGATCGACATAGGAGGCCAGTCCCAGGGCTTCGGTTTCCTCGTCGAGGCGGCGATTGTGGTAGATGACCTTCATGTCGAAGGCTTGCGCGCCGCGGGCCACCACACGGCCGATGCGCCCCATGCCAAGCAGGCCGAAAGTCTTGCCGCGGATGTCGTGCGTCAAAGGGAAGGGGCCGCGGGTCCAGGCACCGCTGCGCACGAAGGCATCGCCGGCGACAAGATTGCGCGCCAGGCAAAGCATCAGGCCCAACGTGACGTCGGCCACCGCGTTGTTGAGCACATTGGGCGTATTGCAGATCAGCACCTTGCGCCGATTGGCTGCCGGCAAGTCGACGTTGTCGTAGCCGACGGCGAAATTCGAGCTTACCCGCAGCCTGGGCAGGGATTGCATCAGGTCGTCGTCGACGCGGGTGCGCGGCGTGATGAGCTGGCCCTGGATGTCGGCGCGCACTTGGGCGGACAGGACTTCGGCGGGGCGTTCGCCCACGGGCACATCGACGATGTCGAAACGGCCGGCCAATTCGGCGCGCAAGTCTTCGGGAACGGGGACGGAAACGATGACGCGAGGGCGGGTGGTCATGTCGAAGCGGGGCGGGGGACCGGTCGGGGGCGCAGCGGTCAGCGGTAGACCCGCTGGACTTTCGGCCTGCTGTCGCCGTTGAAAACCGGGCTTTGTCGGATAATGGACGATTGCAGCGTGGACAGATTCGAACCCATGGCGGTCGCGGCGGTCTTGGCCAGGCTCAGCTTGGCTTCGAAAATGGCGCGCGCGGCGTCCAGCGCTTGCTTCTCGCTGTCGTCGAGCTGGTAGTCGCGGAAGGCCTTGCGGTCATAGGAAACCACGAAAAGATCGGGTATGGCGATAGCCAGCATGCGCACGTAAGCGCCCAGGGTCTGGTGGATCTCGTTCTCTATGCCGAGCAACTCGTTGCTCCAGCGCAGGTAGCCATTGGCCACGGCGCGGACCATGCCCGTTATTTCGTATTCCCTGCGTGCCTCGGCCAGGACATTGTTCAGGATTTCCTTGAGCAGTATGTTCAAAGGTCCCGACAGGCGTATCGGCAGCAGGATGATGCGCTCGAGTTCATTCATTGCGTCGGCTAGCAGCGGGCAGACTGATTTAAGTTGTTATTGTGTCACAGTAATTCGCGGGTACAAACGCGATTTCGCCCTTGCTCCTTGGCTTGATAGAGTGCCGCGTCGGCTGTTTTCAATATGTCGTTCATCGAGGTGCAGGGGCCAGGCAGAAGCGTGACTAGGCCGACCGACACGGTTACATACGGCGAGACGCCCGAATCGAGATGTTCGATCCCCAGGCCGCAAACCCGTTGGTGCATGAGTGCCGCGATCCGCGCCGCCGCCGCCGAATCCGCGTTCGGGAGCAGCGCGAAGAATTCTTCCCCGCCATAGCGTCCTATCAAGTCGCGGGGGTCATGGGCGCACTGCTGCACCGTCTTGGCAATGCGTCGCAAGCAGTCGTCGCCCGCAAGATGCCCATATCGATCGTTGAATTTCTTGAAGTAGTCGACATCGATCATGGCAAACGAAAGCGGTAGATTTTCGCTGGCGCAGCGATGCACTTCCCGCGGGAGGTAATCGTCAAGCTTGCGGCGGTTGGCGACCTCCGTCAGTCCGTCGATATTGGTTAACGTTTCCAGCTTTGCCTGGGCCGCACGCAATGCGGTCACGTCGCGATGATGCCAGACGCGGGCCATTCTTCCGGGACTAAGTTCGATCGGTATGAAATCGCGCAATAGCGTGCGCCCGGAACTCATTGCGATCTCTTCACCCAGGCATGGCTCGTTCTGATCGACGAGAAAACGGATTCTTTCGATTGCCGATTTCGTGTCTTTGTAGCTCGCGGCAATGATAGCGATCAACGCGCCGCTGGTCATGCCTGTCAGCGAGTTTGGCGAAGCATCAATGGAGAATTGCTCGCAAAAGGTCTCGTTCGCATATTCGATTTTTCCATCGTGTCCGACGAGCAATATGCCATCACGCATCACGGTGAGTAGCGTCTTGAGATGCGAATATCGGACATGCCGCCGATAGCAAATGCGAGAGGCGATTGATTTGAAAAAATTCACGATATGGCTATATTCAACTGCCATAAGTATGCCAGCCCGCCGTGTTCGATACCGCTTAATTGTTTTTCCTGCAATTTTTTGATTTGCAGGTAATTTTGTGCGGGTAACGTTGCTGAAGCCGAAACGAGTTCATACGCCTGCGCAGCAGGCTATATGACAAGCTTTAAAACGCCTATTACAGAAAAGTGCCTAATTCTTGAGGAATTCAAGCGCTTGAGCAATTCAGACGTTTAACTTTTTTGTAGATAACTTTGGGGTGGCCGATGGGACTCGAACCCACGACAGCCGGAATCACAATCCGGGACTCTACCAACTGAGCTACGGCCACCATAGCGTAACGGCTATTATGTGGCAGCCGTCACGGTAAAGAAGCGAGATTCTAGCACGATATTCCGGCGCATTTTGGGTTCTCGGGGCCACAATTGCCGGGTTTGCCCCTGTCGCGGCAAGGCCACAGTCGTGCGTAAACCGTCATCAAGCCACGGTATGCTGGGTTCAAGGAGTATCGCGTGATTCAAAACAATTGTGTCTACAAAGGTTATCGCCTGACCGCCAAGGTGCTGCGGGGCACCGCGCAGGAGGTGATGGCGGCCAATGCCAGCAGTCCGATCTTTACCGCCACAGTGCAGGTCGTCGCCGCCAATTCGATTCAGGATCCAGGTCACGAATATCAGGTGCCTTTTTTCGAGCAGGGCAGCGTCGTGTTCAGCCCTCGCGAGGCCGTGCAGGCGGCGGTTTCCCATGGGCAGTCCATCGTCGACGGCCTGATGGGCGTTCAGGGCTGAGCCTGGCCGTCTCCCAGGGAGGCGACGCGGCAATGCTAGGATAGTCGTATGGCTTTGCTCCTGACCCTGCATCCCGAGAACCCCCAACCCCGCCTGCTGCGCCAGGCGGCGCAATGGCTGCGCGACGGGGGGCTGCTGGCCGTTCCGACCGATTCCAGCTATGCCGTGGTGGCCCGGCTCGACGACAAGGAAGCCGCCGACGCCATGCGGCGCCTGCGCGGCCTGGACGAGCGCCACCATCTGACGCTGCTGTGCCGCGACCTGGCCGAGATCGGCCTGATGGCGAAAGTCGACAACCGCCAGTACCGGCTGATCAAGGCGGCCACGCCGGGGCCGTGGACCTTCATTCTGGAGGCCACGCGCGAGGTGCCGCGGCGGGTGTCGCACCCGTCGCGCAAGACCATAGGCATCCGTGTGCCCGAACACAAGGTCGCCCTGGCCCTGCTCGAGGAAAACGGCGAACCTCTGCTGTCGACCACGCTTATCCCCAAGGACGAAAAGGATGCCCTGAACGACCCCGAAGAAATCGTCGGGCGCTATGCGCACGAGCTGGCGGCGGTGCTGGACGCGGGGGCCTGCGCCCAGTCGCCCACCACGGTGCTGGACCTGACCGGCTCGGAACCGGTGGTACTGCGCCGGGGGCGCGGCGATCCAGCGCTGCTGGGCCTGGCATGAACACGCCGCAACCGCGCGCATCTACAATTTCCCCATGAACGAAATCATCCAGACCATTGCGGTCTATGCCTTGCCGCTGATCTTCGCGATCACGTTGCATGAAGCGGCCCACGGCTATGTGGCACGCATTTTCGGCGATCCGACGGCTTATCAGGCCGGCCGGGTAAGCCTCAATCCTGCCCGGCACATCGATCCGGTCGGCACCCTGCTGGTGCCGCTGGTGATGCTCCTGGGTGCCAAGCTGCTGGGGGGCACCGGCATGCTGTTCGGCTGGGCCAAACCCGTGCCGGTGGATTTCGGCCGCCTGCGCCGTCCCAAGAAGGACATGTTGTGGGTGGCGCTGGCGGGGCCTGCGGCCAATCTGGCCATGGCGCTGATCTGGACGCTGCTGCTGCGCGTCTACGCGGGCAGCGGCATGCATGAATATTTCTGGTTCGACATGGCGGTGGCCGGGGTGAATGTGAACCTGGTGCTCATGGCCATGAACCTGCTGCCTGTCCTGCCGCTGGACGGCGGGCGCATCCTTTTCAGCCTGTTGCCCAACCGCGCAGCCTGGCATTACGCCCGCATCGAACCTTATGGCCTGATCATCGTGCTGCTTTTGCTGGTCACAGGCGCGCTCGGACTGTTTCTGGAGCCGTTTCTGAGTTTTGGGCACATGGTCGTAAGCTGGTTCTTGTAATGGGAATTTGTATGGCGTTGCGGGCGTTATCCAGTAAACTCGTGGGTTTAATCCGCTTTCAACCGGCCTGGCGAATCCAGGTCTGGAGTTTTCGATGACAACGACCCCTGTCTTCCAAGGCAGCCTGGTTGCCCTGGTGACCCCTATGCATCCCGATGGCAGTCTCGATCTGGACGCCTACCGCGCGCTGATCGACTGGCACGTGTCCGAAGGCACGGACGCTCTGGTCGTCGTCGGTACCTCGGGCGAGTCGCCCACCGTTTCCATCGACGAGCACGCCGAGCTGATCCGCGTCGCGGTCGAGCATGCGGCCGGCCGCATTCCTGTCATAGCCGGAGTGGGTGCCAACTCCACCGCCGAAGCCATCCACCTGTCGCGTCATGCCCTTAAGGTCGGCGCGCAGGCGGGCCTGTCGGTCGTGCCCTACTACAACAAGCCCAGCCAGGAAGGGATGTACCGCCATTTTCGCGCCGTGGCGGAAGCCGTGGCCTTGCCTACGCTTCTCTACAACGTGCCGGGCCGGACGGTGGCGGACCTGTCGAACGAGACCGTGCTGCGCCTGGCCCAGGTGCCCGGCATCATCGGCATCAAGGATGCCACGGGCGACATAGGCCGCGCCGCGCTGCTGCTGCGCGGCGCGCCGGCCGGTTTCCAGATTCTGAGCGGCGACGACGCCACTGCGGCGGCACTCATCCTGCTGGGCGGGCGAGGCAATATCTCGGTTACCGCCAACGTGGCGCCGCGCCTGATGCATGAACTTTGCATGGCGGCGGCGGCGGGTGACCTACCCAAGGTGCGCGAGCTCAATGCACGCCTGGCCCTGCTTAACAAGGTCTTGTTCGTCGAGGCCAATCCCATTCCGGTCAAGTGGGCGCTAGCCCAGATGGGCCGTACCAAACTGGGCTATCGCCTGCCCCTGTGCGAACTGGGTGCGGCACACCATGCTGCGGTGCGCCAGGCCTTGAGCGAAACTGGTCTTCTTTGAATATCGCGAGGATACGTATGAAAAAGCGTCATGCCGGGCGTTGGGTTAAGCCCGCGGCATCGATTGCATTGGCCCTGAGCCTGGCTCAGCTGGCCGGCTGCGACAGCATCAACAATGCCATGGGCACCAACGAGCCTATCGATTACAAGAGCGCTCATTCCAGCGAGCCCTTGAGCATCCCGCCCGACCTGACCCAGGCGGCTTCTGATCCTCGCTATCGGGCACCGGACATGGGCGGCGCCACGTCATATAACCAATATCAGCAGCAGAGCAAGACGGCTGCCGCGGCGGTCGCCTCAGGTGAATCGGGCGGCAGCGTGCTGCCCCAGCGCAGCGACATGCGCATCGAGCGCGACGGCGACCTGCGCTGGCTGGTGATCGACCATCCGCCAAACCAAGTCTTCCCCAAGCTGGTGGATTTCTGGACGAGCGTGGGCTTTACGCTGACCACCAACGATCCGCAGGCCGGCTTGCTGCAGACCGATTGGGCCGAAAACCGTGCCAAGGTCGACGACAGCCTGATGTACAAATTGCTGGGTTCGTTCATGAGCAGCGCCTTCGACAGCGGCGAGCGCGAGCGCTTTCGCACGCGCATCGAACGGGTGAACGGTCACACCGAGGTCTACATCACCCATGAGCAGATGATCCAGAAGATGGAGAACAACAGTCCGAGCGCCCTGGCGGTCTGGACGAACGGCAAGCCGGACCCCGGTCTGGATGCCGCCATGATGGCGCGCCTGATGGTCTATCTGGGTACGAGCACCGACCGCGCCCGTCAGTTGCTGGCGCAGTCGCAGGCCGTCTCCAATGGCCCCGCCACCAAGCTGACCGCCCAGGACGGTGTGTCCGAGCTCACCATTGGCGAGCCGTTCGATCGTGCCTGGCGTCGCGTGGGCGTGACGCTGGACTCCGGCGGCTTCACGGTGAAGGATCGCAACCGCACCGCGGGCGACTACTACATCAGCTATCTGGACACCGATACGGGTGTGCGCCCCCAGGATCCCAATATCTTCAGCCGCTACCTGTTCGGCGCCAAGTCCGCCACGGCGCCGGAATACCGCCTGCACTTGAGTAACGACGGCGGGGCGCAAACGCAAGTGACCGTGCTCGATCAGAATGGCGCGCGCGACACCACGGTGACCGCCCAGCGCATCTTGAGCGTGCTCAAGAGCAAGATGCAGCAGATGTAAACATGCAGGCCGGGCTCATGGGCCCGGCGTTTGCAAGACAGGCCCGGGTTCGAGGAGATCCCGGGCCTGTTTTTTCCTGGCCGCGGCAGTGCGGGAGGGTCACGCTGCGACGTAATGCAGCCAGCCTGCCGACAACCAGTCGGCCAGGCAGGCTCGGGTGTCCTCGGTCAGCCTGAGGCAGCGCACATCGCTGCAAGCCAGGCGACGATCATCGGCCAGCGCACGCAGGGCGGGCGTAGGGAGAACAGGCGCGGTTTCGCCGTTGATGAATACCTGGCGGTCGCGGTAGAGCATGCGGCTGCGGCGATCGAGCACCAGCGCACCGTGCCGGGGCCACAGAGTTTGCAGATCAGGCGTGTCGTCAGAGGGCGTGAACACGCTCAGCGCGTTGGGTTCGGTGAACCAGCAGCCCAGGAAACGCGCCGCAAGCGCAGCGTCGAATCGCAGTTTGTTCAGCGTACCCAGCGTGGCTTGAATCAGCGCCTCGGGAAGTTCGGCTGGGTGCATCGAGGCGGGTTGGCCCGGATCGCGGTAGAGGCCGTCCAGTCGCGGACCTGGCAGCGGCGGGTCGCCATAAGGGCCAGCGGACTGGCCCAGCCGTGCCGAGGTCTGGTCGGCCGCGGCCTCGAGCAGGCCGCGGGCCAGCGTGGCCAGGCTGGGCGCGCGAAAGCCGATGGAAATCGTCATGCAGTCATCGTCCATCGCGATACCGTCGTGCGCGGCCTGCGGAGGCAGGTACAGCATGTCGCCGGGTTCGAGCACGACGTCTTCTTCGGGCTGAAAGTTGCTCAGTATCTTGAGCGGCAGGCCGGGCTCGATAGATAGGTCCTTCTGCATGCCGTAGCGCCAGCGCCGCCGGCCAGCGGCCTGCAGCAGGAAGACGTCATAGCTGTCGAAATGGGGTCCTACGCCGCCGCCCGTGGTGGCGATGCTGATCATGGCATCGTCCAGTCGCGCATCGGGCACGAAGCGGAACTGCTGCATCAGCGTGCACACGGCATCATCGTGCAGGTCCATGCTCTGCACCAGCAGCGTCCAGTCCGGCTCGCGCGCCTTGGGCAGGTGCGCGAAAGGTCCGCGCTCCATCTGCCAATGGCCTTGCTCGCGCCAGATCAGGCGCGATTCGACGTGATCCTGCCTGGCCAATTTCTTGAGCGCCGCAGCCGGGACGGGAGGTTTGAAGTCCGGGATGGCCTGACGGATGAGCAGCGGCTTGCGCTGCCAGTGTCGGCGCATGAAGCCCGAAGGCGAGAGTCCACCCAGCAGCGGCAGGGCAGTGTGGGGATCAATGGGCATTTCGGGTCAGCCTTACAGCAGCGACTTCAATTGATACAGCGCGTCCAGCGCTTCGCGCGGGGTGAGGCTGTCGGGATCCAGGTCGTTCAGTCTTTCGTGCAGCGCCTGCCGTGTCAGCAGCGTCTGTTCTTGCTCGGCTTGAGCCTGGCTTCGCGCCTGGGCATCGGCTGCGGCGGCGAAAAGGCCCAGTTGAGGTGTGGGCGCACCCTGCGATTCCAGGCGCTCCAGTTCGCGCGTGGCCTGGCGGATCACGGCCTGGGGAATGCCGGCGCGCTGCGCCACCTGGATGCCGTAGCTGCGGCTGGCCGGACCGTCCCGCACCTCGTGCAGGAACACGATGCCGCCAGCCGACTCGGCTGCGGCCAGGTGCACGTTGGCCGCGGTGTTCTGCTCCGCGGGCAGACGCGTAAGCTCGAAATAGTGCGTGGCAAAGAGCGTGAGGGCGCGATTGTGTGTCAGCAGCCTGTGGGCGATGGCCCAGGCCAGGGCCAGGCCATCGTAGGTGGACGTGCCGCGTCCTATTTCGTCCATCAACACCAGGCTGTGGGTCGTGCTGGCCGACAGGATGGCGGCGGCCTCGGTCATTTCCATCATGAAGGTCGAACGGCCGCCGGCCAGATCGTCGGCCGCGCCGATGCGGGTGAAGATGCGGTCGATGCTGCCTATGCGCGCGCGCGAGGCAGGCACGAAACTGCCTATGCGCGCGAGCAGCGCGATCAGCGCCGTCTGCCGCATATAGGTCGATTTGCCCCCCATGTTCGGGCCGGTGATGAGCAGCAGGCGGCGCATGGCGCCGAGCCGGCAGCCATTGGGCGTGAAGCGCTCGATGGTCTTTTCGACGACTGGGTGGCGGCCGGCCTCGATCTCGATCTCGGCCTCTTCGCTCAGCTCCGGCGCGGTCCAGTCGTTGCTGCGCGCATGTTCGGCCAGCGCGGCGGTCGCATCCAGCTCGGCCAGGGCGCCCGCGCAGGCCGACAGCGCCGTTACATGCGCAGCCAGTGTGTCGAGCAGGCTTTCATACAGCCATTTCTCGCGGGCGAGCGAGCGGTCCTGAGCCGACAGCACACGGTCTTCCCAGGTCTTGAGTTCGGGCGTTATATAGCGCTCGACGTTCTTGAGGGTCTGGCGGCGGCGGTAGTCCTCGGGCACCTTGTCAGTCTGCCCTTTGGTGACTTCGATGTAGAAGCCGTGCACGCGGTTGAATTCGACGCGCAGATTGGCAATGCCGGTACGTTCGCGTTCGCGTGATTCGAGCTGCAGCAGGAAATCGCCGCCGTCGGTGGCCAGGGCACGCAGTTCATCCAGTTCGGTGTCAAAACCCGCGGCGATTACGCCGCCGTCGCGCAAGGCCGCGGCGGGCTCGCCGGCGACGGCCTGTTGCAGCAGTTCGGCGATGCCAGCGTCAGGCGAAAGGTGCGCGGCGAGTTCGACCAGCCTCGGGCTGCCTTGCAGATCGTCCAGCAGCGCGCGCAGCGCAGGCAGAGCGGCCAGGGCATCGCGCAGGCTCGCCAACTCGCGCGGACGCACCGAGCGCAGTGCCAGGCGCGCGGCGATGCGTTCCATGTCGGGATAAGCGTTCAGAGCGCGGCGCAGTCCGTCGAGCAGGCTGCTCGATTCGAAGGGCTGGTCGGCGTCTGCGCGCGCGGCCATGAGCGCGGCGACGGCTTGCTGGCGGGCCCGCGCCGGCGCATTGTCGCGCAGCGGATGGTGCAGCCAGCGACGCAGCAAGCGGCTGCCCATGGGGGTGCGGCAGGTGTCCAGCAAAGAGAACAGGGTGGGCGCCTCTTCGCCCGACAGGGTCTGGGTAAGTTCGAGGTTGCGGCGCGTGACCGGGTCCAGCACCACGAACAGGCCGGGACGCTCGGCCTGCAGCTGCTGCACATGTGCCAGCGCCTGCGATTGCGTGCGCGTCGCGTAGCGCAGCAGCGCGCCGGCAGCGCAGATGCCGGCCGGCATGTCTTGCGCGTCGAAGCTTGCCAGCGAGTCGATCTTGAAATGCGCCAGCAGGTGGGCGCGGGCAGCGTCGTGCTCGAAATGCCAGTCGGGCACGCGCGAATTGGCGCCGTCGAAGGAGAAGGGCAGTTCGGCGCTCTCTGCGCAGACCAGTTCGGCCGGGGCGACGCGATGCAGTTCGGATTCGAGTTGAGCCGTCGCGCACTCGGTGACGCGGAATTCACCGCTGGCCAGGTTGAGCCAGGCCAGGCCGGCGCGCGATTCGGTTCTGCCAGGCTTGCCGCCTAAGAACACGGCGGCCAATGCGCGGTCGGCTTTGGCCGGCAGCAGGGCCTCGTCGGTCAACGTGCCTGGCGTGACGATGCGCACGATCTGGCGTTCCACCGGACCCTTGGATGCGGCCGGATCGCCGATCTGCTCGCAAATGGCCACGGACTCGCCCATGGCCACCAGACGCGCCAGATACTGTTCCATGGCGTGGACCGGAACGCCGGCCATGGGAATGGGCACGCCATTGGACGTGCCGCGTTTGGTGAGCGTCAGGCTCAGCAGGCGCGCGCCGCGTTCGGCGTCTTCGTAGAACATCTCGTAGAAATCGCCCATGCGGTAAAAGAGCAGCAGGGGACCGGCTTGCGCCTTCAGGCGCAGGTACTGGGCCATCATGGGCGTGTGGCCGGCGTAGGCGTCTGCTGTGGCCTGATCGGTGCGCGAAGTCATGGGCGAGATTGTATCGGGCCGGCAGGATAAAATTTGCGCAACGTTAACAAGGCATTGATTTATTTGGCGAAAAGCGAATTGCCACGAAGTTGTCCTTAGCCTTGTCCACACTGGGAGTGGATAAATCCCCGGCGCCGGCCGTTTATGCAGTGCAGGAATCTGGGCGCGCATCGTCTGTTAGAGTTGCTGAATTTGCCGCGCGACGGATGCGCGATGCCTGGAGGAAATATGGAATCTGCATGGAACAACGCGGTCGCCCTGATGCCACGCCTGGTGGATATGGGGTTCAATCTGGTGGTGGCCATTGCGATACTGGTCATAGGCTGGTGGGTATCGGCCCTGCTGGGCAAATGGGTGCATCACGTGGCCGAGCATTCCGGTCGGGTCGATCGCACCGTCATTCCCATGTTCAAGACCACCGTGGCCTGGGCCATACGGGTCTTTACGCTGATCGCGGTACTGGCGCGCTTCGGCGTGCAGACCGCCAGCCTCATCGCGGTATTGGGCGCCGCCGGCCTGGCGGTAGGTCTGGCCTTGCAGGGTACGCTGCAGAACATCGCCGCCGGTATCATGCTGCTGCTGTTGCGGCCGATCCGCGCAGGCGAGGCGATCGCGCTCAGCTCCGGCGCGTCGGGGACGGTGGACGAGATCGGCCTGTTCATCACGCGCATCGAGCAGTTCGACGGCATTGTCGTCTTGCTGCCCAATAGCACGGTATGGACGGCTACCATTACCAATTACAGCCGCAATACCCAGCGTCGTCTCGACTTGCCCGTCATCGTCAATTACGGCGACGACCTGGACGCGGCGATCGCGCTGGTGAACAAGGTTGTCGGCGCGCACCCCATGACCGAAGCCGACCCCGCGCCTATCGTCAAGGTCAACGATTACAAGGACACCGGCACGGAAATCAATGTGCGGGTCTGGAGCAAGGCCTCCGATTACTGGGACCTGCGCTGGGACCTGTTCCACCAGATCCGCGTGGTCATGGCGCGCGAAGGCTTTCGTCCGCCGGCCCAGGGGCGCGACCTGCGCAAGGCCATGCCTCGCGCTTAGCGCCGACAGGCCCTCGGGCGTCCCCGCAGTTCGGCGGCGGGGCGTCCGGGTATAGCATCTGTCCGGGAACATTCCATTCTTATAAAAGTCCGCGCAAGCTCTCGGTCTCGCCCTGTTCGCGCGCGGACGCCATACCGGAGACTCGTTCATGACTTCTTCTGTTCTGCCGCGGCGCCGTTCATTCATCCGCAAGGCGGCCGTGCTGGCCGCTGGTCTGGCGGGCGCTTTCACCCTGTCCGCCGCGCAGGCCGCCTATCCCGACCAGCCCGTGCGGATGCTGGTCGGCTTCTCGGCCGGCGGCACGACCGACATCGTGGCGCGTACTCTGTGCAAGGAACTCACCACCACGTTCAACCAGGCCTTCGTCGTGGAAAACCGGCCCGGCGCGGGCAGCAACTTGGCCGCTGGCGAAGTGGCGCGCGCCAAGCCCGACGGCTACACCCTGCTGATGGTGGCCGTCACCAGCGCCATCAACCAGACCCTGTACAAAAGCCTGCCCTTCAATCTGGAAACGAGCTTCAAGCCGGTGGCTCTGGGCGCCAAGGTGCCTAATATCCTGGTGGTCAATCCCCAACTGCCAGTCCATTCCGTGCAGGAACTTATCGCCTACGGCAAGGCCCACCCGGGCATGCTGGCCTTTGCTTCATCGGGCAGCGGCACCTCCATCCACATGGCCGGCGAGCTCTTCAAGCTCAAGACCGGCCTCGACATGACGCACGTACCCTACAAGGGTTCGGGTCCGGCCATCAGCGATCTGGTCGGTGGCCATGTGCAACTGATGTTCGACAACATGCCCTCGTCGTGGCCTCAGGCCAAGGCCGGAAAGCTGCGCGCGCTGGCGATCACCACCAGGCAGCGCTCCGCGGCCGCTCCCGATCTGCCCACGATCGAAGAGCTGCATCTCCCGGGATTGGATCATTTCGATGTGTCATCGTGGTTCGGCGTGATCGCGCCGGCCGGTACGCCCGATGAGGTCGTCGACAAGCTCAACGCCGCCATCGAAGCGGCCTTGAACAAGCCCGAAGTCCAGGCCCGTTTTGCCAACCTGGGCGCGCAGATCGAGTACACCACGCCCCAACAATTCGGAGCCTTCATCAAGAGCCAGGTCGATACGTGGCGGCCGGTTGTCAAGGCATCGGGCGCGACAGTCGATTGAGCCCGGCGCGACGCCCCAAGGGCGAGCAGGCCGCATTGTGACTCAGGCCCGCAGCCGAATCTGCGGGCCTATTTCTTGCCGCCCGATTCGGCGCGCCGCGCCGTGGCCAGCACGGCCGTGCATACGCCGCGCAGCATGTCGATCTCGTCGCGGGTCGGCGTCTGGCGGTTGAAGAGGTGCCGCATGCGCGGCATGAGCTTCTTGGGATGCGCCGGGTCGAGGAACTGCACCGCGATCAGCGCGTCTTGCCAGTGGGACAGAAAGGCCTGCACGGCGGCGCCGTCGGCGGGCACCGCGCCCGGATCGGGCTGCTGCGCCGTCGAGACGGGCAGCATGGCCGCGCCGCTGGCATGCAAGAGGGCATAACGCACCTCCCAGGCGGCCAGCTGCAGCGCCTGCGCGACGTTGAGCGAACTGTATTCCGGGTTGGCCGGAATGTGGCAGATGCGATGGCACAGGGCGATCTGGGCATTGGTCAAGCCCGAACGCTCGGTGCCCAGCACGATGGCGACGCAGCCCTGTCCGTTTTCAGCCAGA
Organism: Bordetella sp. FB-8; assembly: GCF_000382185.1. Classification (NCBI taxonomy): domain Bacteria; kingdom Pseudomonadati; phylum Pseudomonadota; class Betaproteobacteria; order Burkholderiales; family Alcaligenaceae; genus Bordetella; species Bordetella sp. FB-8. The sequence continues at coordinate 2,400,924 of NZ_KB907784.1, forward strand.
TGCGCGCCAGCCAGTTCGGCCGCCTGGCGGATGTCGCAAGGCGGCGGCCCCAGGTCGCGCACGCGGGCTGTCAAGGCGAATGCCAGCGTGACGGGCGCCAGCGCCTCTTCCAGCGTGGCGTATACCTGGGCGTGTTCCAGCACGTCGGCGGCGCCGCTGGCCAGGGCCACGGCTTCGGGCTGGGCGGCCAGGTCTGGCAGCCGGGGTTCGACCAGCGCCAACTCGGAGAACCCCATGGTCTTGATGGCCCGCGCGGCCGAGCCGACGTTGCCGGGGTGACTGGGCTGCGTCATGATGAAACGCACCCGCGAAAATGCCTGCTGGGTCATTTAAATTAAAATAGGTGGTTTTGGCCTATCCGGCTGCCGCGTATTGGCGGCGGCACGGCCGCGATCCTGCTCTTGACTCGTACGGAACCCTAATGCATCCGATGCTCAACACCGCCATCAAGGCGGCCCGGCGTGCCGGCACCATCATCAATCGCGCCAGCCTCGACCTGGAGCGCCTCAGCGTGGCGCGCAAGGGTCCTCGCGATTATGTCACGGAAGTCGACCGTGCCTCGGAAGAAGCCATCGTCGAGGCGCTCCTGGCCGCCTATCCCGACCACGCCGTGCTGGGCGAGGAATTCGGCCTGCGCGGACCCGAGAACGCCGAGTTCCAATGGATTGTCGATCCGCTGGACGGCACCACCAATTTCATCCACGGCCTGCCCAACTACGTGGTGTCGATCGCCTTGCAGCATCGCGGGCATCTCACCCAGGCCGTGGTGTACGATCCTTCGCGCAACGAACTTTTCACCGCCAGCCGCGGCGGCGGTACGTTCCTGAACGACCGCCGCGTGCGCGTGTCGGGCCGCACGCGTTTCGCCGAGGCCCTGCTGGGCGCGCACTGGCCCGGCTCGACCGGTCCGACCATGGGCGCGGCGCGCTTTGCCGCGATGGCCGAAGGCTGCTCCAGCGTGCGCCGCCTGGGCGCCGCCGTGCTGGACCTGGCCTATGTGGCCAGCGGCCGGTTGGACGGCTTCTGCGGTGTGGGCCTCAAGCCCTGGGACCTGGCCGCGGGCAGCCTGCTGGTAACGGAGGCGGGCGGCCTGGTCGCCGATTTCGATGGCGAGCAAAGCTGGATGTCGACCGGCGATGTGCTGGCCGGCAGTCCGAAGATCTTCGCGCAGATGGTCGCGGGGCTGCAGCACAAGCCTGCAGTCTGATGTCTGTACCATAGGACTATCTGAATTGCCGGAGAGCCCTTGATGGAATGGTTGTTCGATCCGACTGCGTGGGTGGGCCTGTTTACGCTGGTCATCCTCGAAATCGTCCTGGGGATAGACAACCTCATCTTTATCGCCATCCTGGCGGACAAGCTGCCACCCAAGCAGCGCGATCGTGCACGCATCATGGGTCTGAGCCTGGCGCTCATCACGCGGCTGGTTCTGCTTTCGGTCATGTCCTGGCTGGTCACGCTGACCCGCCCGCTGTTCTCGCTGGGGCCGTTTTCCTTCTCGGGCCGCGATCTCATCCTGTTGCTGGGCGGGCTGTTCCTGCTCTTCAAGGGCACGGTCGAGCTGCATGAGCGCCTGGAAGGCGGCGTCTATGCCGACGGCCTGGGCAAGCGCATTTATGCCAGCTTTTGGGTCATCGTGACGCAGATCGTGGTGCTCGATGCCGTGTTCTCGATCGATTCGGTCATCACCGCCATAGGCATGGTCGAACATCTGGTCGTCATGATGATGGCCGTGGCGATCGCCATCTGCATCATGCTGGTGGCTTCCAAACCGCTCACGCGCTTTGTCAATGCGCATCCCACCGTGGTGGTGCTGTGCCTGGGCTTTTTGCTGATGATCGGTTTTTCGCTGCTGGCCGAGAGCCTGGGCTTCAAGGTGCCCAAGGGCTATCTGTACGCGGCCATCGCCTTTTCCGCCGCCATCGAAGGACTCAACCAGCTGGCACGGCGCAATTTGCTGCGTCTGGACGGCACGCGCCCCATGCGCGAGCGCACGGCCGAAACGGTGCTGCGCATGCTGGGCCGTCGTCCGCTGGACATCGAACCCGACGACGATGTGCCGCCGTCCGCCCAGGCCGCGCAAAAGGCCTTCGGCGTGGAGGAGCGCAATATGGTCAGCGGCGTGTTGACGCTGGCCGAGCGTAGCATCCACTCGATCATGACTCCGCGCACCGACGTAACCTGGATCGACATCGGCGACGACACGGCCGAGATACGCCGCCAATTGGATGAGGCCCCGCACAGCTTCTTTCCCGTTTGCCGCGGGGCGCTCGATGAGATCGTCGGCATAGGCCGGGCCAAGAACCTGGTGGCCGATCTGATCACCCAGGGCCGCATCGACAGCAGCCACCTGCGCGAGCCGATCATCGTGCACGAGTCCACCGACATCCTGCGCCTGATGGACATACTCAAGCGCTCGCGCGGGCAACTGGTGCTGGTGGCCGACGAGTTCGGCGCCATTGTCGGCCTGGTCACGCCCATCGACGTGTTCGAGGCGATTGCCGGTGAATTTCCCGACGAGGACGAAATGCCGGATATCCTGGCCGAACGCGAGGATGTATGGCGCATCGACGGAGCGGCCGATCTGCACCATGTGGAGCAGGTGCTGGAAACCGATGGGCTGGTCGACGAGCCGCAGGACTACACAACGCTGGCGGGATATCTGCTGGCGCGATTCGGGCAATTGCCCAAGCCCGGCGATATGTGCGAATACGAGGCGCACAACATGCGGTTCCGCTTCGAGGTCTTGCAGATCGAAGGGCGGCGCATTGCTTCGGTGCGGGTCGAGAAGTCGCACATCGAGCCTGAAGCGCCGGATGGCGAGTCGTACGAGAAACCTGCCGCTTAGGTTCTTGAGACGTCGATCGCATCGATAGCATTGCTGCATCGAGGCCCAACCCCGGCACGGCAAACGCTTTAAGAGCCCAACAACAATCACGGCGGCGATTCAGAGGTCCTGAAACCGCAGGCCGTCTTTGTCGATCACCAGCCAGCCGCCGCGCTTGGGTTCGGCATGATCCAGTTCCCAATCCGGCAGTACCCAGCGCTCGCAGCGGCGGCCGTCCACGGCGAACACATGATGCGCCGGGCGGTGTGTATGGCCGTGCACCACGACGCTCGCGCCGCTCTCGCGCAAGGCGGCATCCACTGTATCGGGACTTACGTCCATGATCTGCAGCGGCGTGCCGCGCTTGACCTGCATGCTCTTGGCGCGTGCCTTGCGGGCAAAGTCCTGGCGCCAGGCTAGGCTGGACATGAGGAAGAGTTTTTGCAGCAGAGGATTGCGCGCCGCGGCGCGCCAGCGCTGGTAGGCGCGGTCGTCTGTGCAATATTCGTCGCCGTGCGAGAGCAGTACGGGGCCGCGCGGCGTTTGCAGCAGAACGACCTCGGGCAGCAGGTGCGCGCCCAGTTCGCGGGCCAGGCGTTGGCCGATGAGGAAATCGCGGTTGCCGCGTCCCAGATAGAGCGGCAGGCGCGAGGCCGCCGCCTTCATTGCGGCAAGTGCCTCGGCCAGCCAGTGGGGCGGGTCGGCGATTGTGTCGTCGCCTACCCAGACATTGAAAATGTCGCCCGGCAAAAGCACAGTGGCCGCCTCGTCGGCGGCCTTGTGCAGAAAGCCCAGGAAGGCCTGTTGCGTGGCTGGCGTGTCGGCACCCAGGTGCAGATCGGACGCCAGCCAGGCGGGGCCTTCCGGCAGCGCGAGCTTATTGAAGGATTTCGGCTTTCTTGATGACCACATCATCGACGGGTACGTTCTGGTGAAAACCGCTGTTGCTGGTCTTCACCGCGGCGATCTTGTCGACCGTGTCTTCGCCCTCGGTGACTTTGCCAAATACAGCATAGCCCCAGCCAGTGGGCGTGGGCGAGGTGAAGTTCAGGAAATCGTTGTTGGCCACGTTGATGAAGAACTGCGCCGTGGCCGAGTGCGGATCGCTGGTGCGCGCCATGGCGATCGTGTACTTGTCGTTCTTCAGGCCGTTGTTGGCCTCGTTCTCGATAGGCGCGTGGGTGGGCTTTTGCTTGAGGCCCGGCTCGAAGCCGCCGCCCTGGATCATAAAGCCGGCGATCACGCGGTGGAAGATCGTGTCGTTGTAGAAGCCTTCCTTGACGTAGGTCAGGAAGTTCTCGGTGGTCTTGGGGGCCTTCTCGGCGTCCAGCGTCAGGACGATGTCGCCCAGGTTGGTTTCCAGCTTGACGCGAGGGTGGGTGTTGCTCATTTGCTGAGTGCCTTTGTCTGTTTTGGTGGAAGAACCGGGGGCGGCGGTCTGAGCGCCCGCACCCAGGGGGAGCAGGGCGGCCAGCGCAAGGGCGCAGGCCGACAGGCGAATCGAATGCTTGAAATACATCATTGCGGAGGGGCTTCCTTCATTTGGAGGCGGGCCGCGCCGGGGTCGCGCGATGCCAGCTGCTTGAGGTTGGCTTGCGCGTCGGCGTAGCCGGGGTCGACCTGCAGCGCCGTGCGCAGCGCTGCGCCAGCCTGCTTCAGCTTGCCCTGCCGGACATAGAGCGCCGCCAGATTGTTCCACGGTTCGGGCAGTTCGGGAAAGCGAATGGTCATGTCCTTGTAGATCGCGACGGCCTGGTCGATGCGGCCCAGCCCGACCAGCACGCGCGCATGCTGGAACATGAGCTGCACGTCGGTGCCGGGCTTGCCCTGGAGCTGGGCCTGGCGCCATTCGATCAGCTTCAGGGCGCCGGCGTAGTCGCCCCGGTCGATCAGGGTTGCGATGTGATCGGTGATTTGCGACGGCGTGGGCTTGAGCCGGGTGTCGACATCGGGACGCAGTTTGTCCATTTCCTTGGACAGCCATTGCCAGCCCTGCTCCGGCGGGTAGGGGTCCAGCGTCGTAAGACGGGAATTGTCGACGAGGACGCCGCCGCCGCCCATGGACTGGGCCTGGGCGGCCTGCGGGCAGATTGCCAACGCGGCCAGCGTGGCGGCGATGGACATGGCCAGCGCGGCAAGTCGGAAACGCGGCATCGGGATCATGGCTATGGGCATGGCGGTGGCTTGAGGAAGCGGGCTGCCCGACCTCTCGGGGCAGGGCAGGCCGCTTGCTATACTTGTCGACCGCCATTTTAGCTCGGCATTTCGGCTCGCATGCCGCGACTCGCGATCCACCGGGCAATTCGTTCGGGCAATCCGCCTTTTCATGCTGCAGATCTATAACTCGCTTACGCGTAGCAAGACGCCATTCACGCCTGTCGAACCCGGCAAGGTGCGCATGTATCTTTGCGGCATGACCGTGTACGACTTCTGCCACCTGGGCCACGCCCGCATGCTGGTGTCCTTCGATGTGGTGCAGCGCTGGCTGCGCGTCAGCGGCTACGCCGTCGATTATGTGCGCAATATCACCGATATCGACGACAAGATCATTCGGCGCGCCGTCCAGTCCAATCGCAGTATCCATGAAGTCACCGAGTTCTACATCGCTGCCATGAACGCCGATGCGCAGGCTCTGGGCGTGGAAAAGCCCACGCACGAACCGCGCGCCACGCAGTATGTGGGCCAGATGCTGGGCATCATCGCCACGCTGCAGGAAAACGGTTTGGCATACGAGGCGGCTGATGGCGACGTGAACTACTCGGTCCGGGGCTTTCCCGGTTACGGCAAGCTTTCGGGCCGCTCGCTCGACGATCTGCGGGCCGGAGAGCGCGTTGCCGTAGGCTCGGCCAAGCGCGATCCGCTGGATTTCGTGCTGTGGAAGGCTGCCAAGCCCGAAGAGCCCGCCGATACCAGGTGGAACCCCGCCGACTACGGTCATGCTTATGGCCTGGGCCGGCCCGGCTGGCACATTGAATGCTCGGCCATGAGTCGCGCCCTGCTGGGCCAGCCTCTGGACATTCACGGCGGCGGCCCCGACCTGAAGTTTCCGCATCACGAAAACGAAATCGCCCAGACCGAAGGCGCTTTCGGCGGCATCATGGCCAATACCTGGATGCATTGCGGTCCGCTGATGGTCGGCGCGGACAAGATGTCCAAGTCGCTGGGCAACTTTCTTACCATTCGCCAGGCGTTGGCCGAAGAAGCCAGCCTGTCGGATGATCGGGCTGCCTACGAGGTGCGCCCGCGCGAGGCTGAAATGGTGCGTTTCTTCATCGTGCGCAACCACTACCGCAGCCCGCAGAGTTTTATTCCCGGCAACCTGATCGATGCACAGAGCGCGCTCGACAGCCTCTATCAGACTCTGCGCAACGTCGCGCCCGACTGGCTGAACATCGACTGGAACGAGCCCCAGGCGCAGGCCTTCAAGGCCGCCATGGACGACGACTTCAATACTTCGGGCGCCGTGGCCGCGCTGTTCGAACTGGCCTCCGAGGCCAACCGCACCCAGAGCGCGCGTGCGGCGGGTCAGCTCAAACAGTTGGGCGGCCTGCTCGGTCTGCTGCAGCAAGACCCGCAAGCCTATTTCCAGAGTGCCACGCGCTATCGCGCCGGCGCGGCCGCTGCCGCCGCGCTCGATGCCGATGCCGTCCAGGCGCGCATCTCGGCCCGTGCCGCGGCCAAGCAGGCGCGCGACTTCGCCCTGGCCGACCGCATCCGCGACGAATTGCGCGCGGCCGGCATCGAGCTCGACGACAAGCCGGGCGGCCTCACCCAATGGCGTCGCGCCTGATCGGCCGTGCCTGACCGGAGCCACACCCGCATGTCCAGTTCCGCCGATACTCCCATTGCAAAGCCCGACTATTGGGACGAGGCCGTCGCGCATCTGATCAAGCGCGACCGCATACTCAAGAAAATCATTCCGCAGCATCCCGAGGTTTGGCTGACCTCGCGCGGCACGCCCTTCATCACGCTGGCGCGCGCCATTGTGGGCCAGCAAATTTCCACCAAGGCCGCTGACGCGGTCTGGAATAAGTTCATCGCCGCGGTGGGCAAGCGTCCGTCACCCGCAGCAGTGGTCAAGACGGGCGTGCAAGGCCTGCGCGCCGCCGGCCTGTCCCAACGCAAGGCCGAATATGTGCAGGATCTGGCTACGCACTTTGGCGAGCGCCGGGTGCATCCCGAAAAATGGGCCTCCATGCCCGACGAGAACGTCATCGATGAATTGGTCGCCATTAGGGGTATAGGCCGATGGACAGCGGAGATGTTTTTGATCTTCAATCTCCAACGGCCGAATATCCTGCCGCTGGACGACCTGGGGTTGCTCAGGGCGATCTCGTTACACTATTTCAGTGGTGAGCCGGTCTCGCGGTTCGAAGCCCGCGAAGTTTCGCTGGCATGGCAGCCCTGGCGCACGGTGGCGACCTGGTATCTCTGGCGCAGCCTGGACCCGATTCCGGTCCAGTACTGAAATCAGGCCATTGCAAATCAAGGCGCCTTTCAACGGAACCTTCTACATGCCTATTACATTCCTGGAATTCGAACAGCCCCTGGCCGAACTGGAAAACAAGATCGAGCAGTTGCGCTACGTGCAGGCTGACTCGGCGGTCGACATTTCCGACGAGATCAGCCGGCTGCAGCAAAAGAGCCAGGCGCTGGCCAAGGAAATCTACGGCAGGCTTACGTCCTGGCAGACCGCGCTGGTGGCGCGCCATCCTCAGCGGCCCTATACGCTGGACTACGTGCGTGAGATTTTCACCGATTTTCATGAGTTGCATGGCGATCGCATGTACGCCGACGATCAATCCATCATCGGCGGCATGGCGCGCTTTAATGGCGCGGCGTGCATGGTGATCGGTCATCAAAAAGGCCGCGACACCAAGGAGCGCGCCGCGCGCAACTTCGGCATGCCGCGTCCCGAGGGCTATCGCAAGGCCCTGCGCCTGATGCAGCTGGCCGAGAAATTCGGCCTGCCGATCTTCACCTTCGTCGATACGCCAGGCGCCTATCCCGGTATCGGCGCCGAAGAGCGCGGCCAGTCCGAGGCCATCGGCCGCAATCTGTACGTCATGGCCCAGCTCAAGGTGCCGGTCATCAGTACCATCATCGGCGAAGGCGGCTCGGGCGGTGCGCTGGCCATTGCCGTGGGCAATGCCGTGCTGATGCTGCAGTACTCGACCTATTCGGTGATTTCGCCCGAAGGCTGCGCGTCCATCCTGTGGCGCAGCGCCGACAAGGCGTCCGACGCGGCCGAGGCCCTGGCCATTACCGCGTCGCGCCTGAAGGACCTGGGCCTGGTCGATCGCGTGGTCAACGAGCCTGTGGGCGGCGCCCAGCGCGATCCGCGCGTCATGGCGCGCCTGCTGCGCCGCGCATTGGGCGATGCCTTGCGTCAATTCCAGGACATGAGTCCGGAAGAACTGGTCGAGCAGCGCTTGCAGCGCCTGCTGTCCTTCGGCCGCTACCAGGAAGTGAAGGCCTGAACCCGCAAAGGGTAGGCCTGCTGCGCGAGGCGATGCATGCGTGACGCAGCGCCCGTGCCGGCTGGACAAGGTCCGGGCGGCTTGCCCGATTGCCCTGTCGAACTGATCTCTCCCGTGCGCGCTGCGCTGCGGGGGCTGCCCAGGAACACGTCGCGAATCGCCGCCGCGGTCAGCGGCGGAGCCGATTCGGCCATGCTGGCGCTGGCTGCCGCGCATGCGGCGCGCGGCTTGGGTCTCGATCTTTTCCTGTTCCATGTCCATCACGGTCTGCAGGCCCAGGCCGATGACTGGGCCGCGCATGTTCGAGCCTTGGGCGCCTTGCTGGGGGTTCCGGTGCTGCAGGCCCGTGTGCGCGTGCCCGACGATACCGGCAAGGGCATCGAGGCCGCGGCCCGGCAGGCGCGCTACGAAGCCTTGGGCGGGTTGGCGCGCCAGTGCGGTGTTGCCGACGTGCTGCTGGCCCACCACCAGGACGACCAGGCCGAGACCGTACTGCTGCGGCTGCTGCGCGGGGCCGGCCTGCAGGGCATGGCCGCGATGGCGGCTCAGACCGAGCGCGATGGCGTGCGCTATCTGCGCCCCTGGCTGGCGGTGCCGCGCGCGGCGATCCGCGCCGCGGCCGCCGGTTTTGCCCAGGCCCAGGGTTGGCAGCCCGTGGAGGATCCGACCAATACCGATGCGCGCTATACCCGCGCGGCGGTTCGCACCCAGCTCAAACCTGCGCTGGATGCGCGCTGGCCGGCATGGCAGGCCATCGTCGCGCGCCATGCCCGCCACATGGCCGAAGCGGCCCAAGTGCTGGCCGAAGTGGCCCAGGCCGACTTGGTGGCGCTGGGTTTTTCATCGGCGGACGCCAGTTTTTCCCTGCTGGCCTGGCGCGATCTGTCGCCAGCGCGGCAACTGCAGGTGCTGCGCCACTGGCTGGCCGGCCTGGATCTACCCATGCCCAGCGACGCCCGATTGGCCGAACTGGCGCGCCAACTGCGGCAGCTGCATGCCATGGGCCACGACCGCCAACTGCGCTGGGAGCACGCGGGCAGGGTGGTGGGATGCGTGCGGGAACGGGTGGTTATTTCCTTATCGCCCAGGGTTTGAAGCAGGATTTCACCAGCGCGCTAAAATATTTGGCTTTGCCGGCCGCCTATCCCGAGTCGTGCGCATTGCGGTAGGCGGCGTTGTTTTTGTCCAGAGCACGAATTTCAGAGCACTATGTCCCTGATCGTTCATAAATATGGCGGCACGTCGATGGGCTCGATCGAGCGCATCAAGAACGTCGCGCGCCGCGTTGCCAAGTGGCATGCCGCCGGCCATCAAGTCGTGGTCGTTCCTTCTGCGATGTCGGGCGAGACCAATCGCCTGCTGGGCCTGGCGCGCGAACTGTCGCCGCAGCCCGACGGCCGCGAACTCGATGCGATCGCCGCCACCGGCGAGCAGGTCAGCAGCGGCCTCTTGGCCATCGCCCTACAGGCCGAAGGCGTCCGGGCGCGCAGCTACGCCGGCTGGCAGGTGGCCGTCAAGACTGATTCGTCCTACACCAAGGCGCGCATCAACTCGATCGACGACACGCGAATTCGCGGCGACCTGGGCGCGGGCCGCGTGGTCATCGTCACCGGCTTTCAGGGGGTAGATGACGACGGCCATATCACCACGCTGGGCCGCGGCGGCTCCGACACCTCGGCCGTGGCCGTGGCGGCCGCCATCGGTGCGGATGAATGCCTGATCTATACCGACGTCGACGGCGTCTACACCACCGACCCGCGCATGGTGCCCGAAGCGCGTCGCATGGCCGTCGTTTCCTTCGAGGAAATGCTGGAGATGGCCTCGCTGGGTTCCAAGGTCTTGCAGATCCGTTCGGTGGAGTTCGCCGGCAAGTACCGCGTGCCTACGCGCGTGCTGTCGTCGCTGACCGACCCGCTCATGCCGCTCGACGAGGAAATGCGCTCGGGCACGCTGATTACTTTTGAGGAAGACGAAAAAATGGAAGCCGCCGTTGTTTCGGGCATCGCCTTCAGCCGCGACGAAGCCAAGATCACCCTGCTGGCCGTACCCGACAAGCCGGGCATCGCCTACTCCATCCTGGGTCCGGTTGCCGCGGCCAATATCGATGTGGACATGATCGTGCAGAACGTGTCCGTGGCGGGTTCTACCGACTTCTCGTTCACGGTCAATCACAACGAATTCCTGCGCACCGTCGACGTGCTCAAGCGCGAAGTCATCCCCGCAGTGGGCGCGCGCGAACTGATCACCGACGAGAAGGTCGCCAAGGTCTCCATCGTCGGTATCGGCATGCGCTCGCATGTGGGCGTGGCCAGCCTGATGTTCCAGACCCTGTCGCAGGAAGGCATCAACATCCAGATGATCAGCACCAGCGAGATCAAGACCTCGGTGCTCATCGACGACAAGTACCTGGAACTGGCCGTGCGCGCCTTGCACAAGGCCTTCGACCTGGACAAGGAACCGGCGGCCAAGGGCTGACTCGGCACCGTGGCGGGGTTTTCCGCAACGCAGTAACGATGCGGAAATTCTGCTAGAATCTTTTGCTCTTTCCGGAGACATGGCCGAGAGGTTGAAGGTACTCCCCTGCTAAGGGAGCATGTGAGCTAAAACTTGCATCGAGGGTTCGAATCCCTCTGTCTCCGCCAGCTTTCTTTAAGGTCTTGATTTGTCAGGACTCCTAGGTAAATCAAGACCTTAAAAGCGAAGTTGATACACATGAGTGCTACACAGACTCCCAAGGAGAACCCTGTGTGTACTCATCTCCACAAGCGGTCCAACGGCGTTTACTACTTCCGCCGTCGCGTCCCTCTCGATCTTGTCGAGTTCTTCGGCAAGTACGAATTCAATGAATCCCTGAGCACGAAAGACCGGCGCACTGCCGAGGTTGCCTGCCGCAAGAAATCCATAGCGACAGATGCGATATTCGCCAAGGCTCGGGCGATGATGCTGGAAGAACAGGCAACGCCCGGCCCCAAGCCCCAGGTCAAGCCTCTGACGCCTGAGCAAGAGCGGGCGCAGTGGGAGGGCGAGCAGTGGGCTATTGAACAAGTCGCCACGGACAACGCATTCGTTGACGAGATACGCGAAGACAAGGCGAATCGTCGGGAGGCGTACAGGTCCGTTATGGCCTTCACGCAAGCTATGGGCCTTGATATGCCTGCGGCTGACAAAGAGGCCCTACAGTCGATCTTTGCGCGGCAGGAGGGGGAGGAGTCCAAGCCCGCCGATAAGCCCGCTGGCAAGGCGTCAGGCCCGACCCTCAATGACATCCTCGATAAGTGGGCCAGGGAGCGTAAGCCCGCTGCGAAGACCGTAGCCCGCGCCCAGCGTACCCTGGATGCACTCACAGCAGCGTCAGGCGTCATCCTTGCGGCCAAGGTCGAGCGGCGTCACGTCTTGCAGCTCAAAGACTCGCTCGTGTCCAAGGGGCAGACAGCCGCAAACATCAACGTCCAGCTTGCGACGATGGGCACGGTGTTCAATTACGCCGTGAACAACGACCTGGGCATGTCGGCCAATCCGGCCAAGGGCGTCAGTGTTACCGACAAGGTGCGGGCCAGGGACAAACGGGACGCCTTCGACTTAGCGGCCATGCAGGCGATCTTCGGTAGCCCGGTCTACACGCAGCACGAGCGACCCCGAGGCGGGGGAGGGGAGGCCGCGTACTGGCTTCCCGTGCTGGCTCTGTACACCGGGGCACGTATGGAGGAGTTGGCGCAGCTACGGCCCGAGGACGTATACGAGGAGCGTTACCAGGACATGCACGGCAAGGATTGCACGGCCTGGGTTATGCGCTTCGTGAACAACGAGGCCGAGGGCCAGCGCGTCAAGAATGAGGGCAGCGAGAGGCGCATCCCCGTGCATGCCGAGTTGATCCGTCTAGGCTGGCTGGATGTTGTCCGGGCCGCGAAGAAGGCGGAGAGCAAGCGGATATTCCCTGAGCTGGTGCCCGACGTGGACGGTAAGGCGTCCGGCAATTTCTCCAAGTGGTTCGGTCGTTACCTGCGCAAGGTGTGCGGCGTGACAGATATCAGCACGTCAAGGCGCTGGTGTGCATGTTGCTGGGATGGTGATCGGGCAGGCTGCCCTCTCCCCGACGCTGCCGCGTTCTCGGGAGGGCCGCCACGGGGGAAAACCAGGGCGCGGCGCGGGCGCGAACCTCACGGATGACTAGGGGCTGTCATCAATTGATGGCTTGAGATTTTAGGCCAGGCGTTCCAAACTTCGGCCGTATGTCGAGACGATATGCATTGCGAGATGATCAGTGGGAGCGGATTGAAGGTTTGCTGCCTGGGCGAGCGGGCCATGCTGGCGTGACCGCGCGAGACAATCGCCTATTCGTAGAGGCGGTGCTGTATCGCTATCGCGCAGGTATACCCTGGCGGGATTTGCCGGAGCGCTTCGGGGATTTCCGCGTCGTGCATCTGAGGCACATGCGTTGGAGCCGTAGCGGCGTGTGGCGGCGCGTGTTTGAGGCGCTGGCACAGGATGCGGACAACGAGTACGCGATGATAGATGCCACGATTGTGCGAGCCCACCAGCATGGCACAGGCGGAAAAGGGGGGCTCAGGCGCAAGCCATCGGACGCAGCCGGGGGGGGCTGAGCACAAAGATTCATGCCACGGTCGATGCGCTGGGCAACCCAACGCGTTTTCACCTGACGCCGGGGCAGGCCTCGGATTTGGAAGGGGCCGATGCCCTGTTGCCGCATACGCAAGGGGAAACAGTGATGGCCGACAAAGCCTATGACGCGCAGCAGCGCGTGATCGAACCCCTGTTACGCGCTGGAAAGTCCGTCGTCATCCCCTCTCTACGCACACGCAAGCACCAGCGAGACTATGACCGGCACTTGTACAAGGCGCGTCACCTGATCGAGAACTTCTTCGCCCGCCTCAAGCAGTACCGCGCCATCGCCACGCGCTACGATAAAACCCGCACCGCGTTCCTTGGCGCCATTCATCTCGCCGCTGCCGTCATTTGGCTCAATTGATGACAGACCCTAGGCTGAATCGACATTCATTTTTAAAATGAAGGGATGTCCAAGCAAATGCATCCCCGCCCCAGTCGTTACGAACTTAGCCAAGCCCAGTGGGAGCGCATCGAATTGCTGCTGCCAGCGCCTTGCGCTCTTTCCAGTTAGCGTAAGCCAGGCTGTTACGGATCAGGTGAACGATGCAGGTCTGCGGGGTGGTTGCCGGGAACACCGCCGCCAGCGCATCGGGCAGCCCCTTCAGGCCGTCAGTGACGGCAATCAGGATATCGTTAACGCCTCGGGTTTTCAGATCGTTGAAGACCTTCATCCAGAACCTGGCACCTTCGGTATTTTCAATCCATAGACCCAGAATGTCCCGGGTGCCGTCGGCCAGAACGCCTAGCGCCAGGTAAACCGCTTTGTTGCGCACCACGGCATCTTCACGGATCTTCACGCGCAGAGCGTCGAAGAACACGACCGGATACATCGGTTCGAGCGGCCGGGCCTGCCACGCCGTGACTTCGACCATGACTTCATCGGTGACCGTGCTGATGAAGTCCGGCGAAACTTCCGTGCCGTATTGCTCGAGCAAAAAACCCTGGATTTCTCGCACCGTCATGCCTCGGGCATACATGGCGATAATCTTGTCATCGAACCCGGTAAACCGCCGTTCGTGCTTAGCGATCAGAATAGGATCAAAGCTGCCGTCACGGTCTCGCGGCACCTCGATGCGCAGCGGGCCGTCTTCGGTCAGCACCGTCTTGGCGCCTTTGCCATTGCGCTGGTTAGTCACCGATTCCGGTTTGGCCATGCCAGGCTTGTAGCCCAGGTGGTGACTCATCTCGCCTGACAGCGCCCTTTCAATCAGCGCCTTCTTCAGCGCCATGACTGTGGCGTTGATCTCGGCGGCCGTCTTCGGACCGTCGCCGAGCAGCTCAAGCAATTCGGCAGGTAGGGTCGGCAGTTCTGCCAACGGGGTCTTCGGCTTGCGGGGCATATCCTCTCCTTGGAGACATGTTATGCCCTGAACACGAAATTACTGATAGACCCCTTCCCGGAAGATAGCTTCCGGGGTGCGCATCAGGTACGGCATGATGGTACGTTCCTATGATTGACGGCTTACATGCTTCATGATGCTGTCGACCGCCGACAACATCTTTATTTGGGCTGGCGCATTGGCGGAATGAATAGTGATCGAGGATGGAGAAAATTTGCGCATGAAAACCGCGTCCTCGATCCAAAGGAGCATGTCGTAGCTGGTTCCACGTTCATCGTCACCCAGGTCATGATCCAAACTGATCTGCGTCACCGTACCGGTTTCGAACAGTGCGATGGTTTCTTCCCGCCAGCGAGCAGATACCCATCCTTCTGGCGCCTGCCGCTCATCATCAAGAAAGACTTTCACTGCACCTCCCCTCGGAAAACCTTCCCCATGGCGGGCATGCACAGCGTTAAAGCAGCGCTACTCACGACCGGTCGGACAAGGCTTAACGCGGATGTCGTATCTGCTATTTCTTGACTTTCAGATAAAGCCGATGCGTTGCCTGATGCCACTGACCTTCAGGGCACACTCTGCCAGCAGGGCAGCAGCGAAATCGTGTGCCGTATTGAGCCGGTGAAATCTGGACTGCCGGATGACGGCGGCGAAATCCCCCGGAGTCAAATTGCGCAAGGCTTGTACCGACGCCAGATCGCTCTCACTAGGCTGAATATCCATAGCCGCGCAATGCCTGGTAAACAGGGCTTGGGCCTGATCCGGGCGCAAGTGATCGAACTTCACTTTCAGGTCGAAACGCCTTAGCGAGGCTTCGTCCAAGTCATCCATTAGGTTGGTCGAGGCCACAAACACGCCGGGAAACTCCTCCATCTGGGTCAACATCTCGTTGACCTGCGTCACTTCCCAGCCATGCCGCGCGCCGCGCCGATTCTGCAGAAAGCTGTCGACCTCGTCGATCAGCAGTAGCGCCTTTTCCCGCTTCGCGTCGCGAAAGGCGCTGGCGATGTTTTTCTCGGTCATCCCAACCCAAGGCGAAACCAGATCAGACACCTTGGTGGCGTGCAGCGGAACGCCGAGCCGATCGGCGAGATAACGGCCCAGTGCTGTTTTGCCTGTACCTGGTGGGCCATAGAAGCACACGCGGCCGGAACGCGTCTGGATCAGCCCTTCGATTATTTGGTCGAGATTGACATTCGCATGGATGAAGGCTGGATCGTAAACCTCAGGCAAGCGCGCTGGATCGTGCCTGGCGACGAGACGCAGACCTTGCGCCTCCAGACTGTCCGCGATGAGCATGTTCATCGTGTCGCTAATTTCCTGTACGCTCAGCTCGCCTTCGATGCTGCGCACCACCGAAGCCGCCCGCGTTATCACCGCCGGGGAGAGATCCTGGGATTCGGCCAGGCGCAGCACTTCATGCTCGCTCAGCAGCCCGTCACAGGCCGCACGGATAATGTTCGTTCGCGTGGCCTTGGGCGGAACGGGCATTTCCTTGACCATGTCGAAGCGACGAAGAAAAGCCGGGTCCATGCAGTACACCGCGTTCGACAACCATAGGGTGGGGATGGGGTTGCTTTCCAGCATGCGGTTCATCCAGGCCTTGCGCTTCTCGGCGGTACTGCGCTTGCCAAGCAGGCTGGCTCCGTCGTTGAATACATCCTCGACCTCGTCGAACAGTAGTATGGTGTTCTTCTGTTTGGCGAACAGACACTGCGCTGCCCGATACGAACGCAGACGATCCTCTCCCTCTACGGGGTCGCCGTCGCTGTCCTCGCTCGATATCTCGAACAATTCGCAGCCCATATGGCGCGCGATCGCGCGGGCGAGTTCGGTCTTGCCCGTACCTGGCGAACCGTGCAGCAGGATGTTCACACCCTTGCGCCGCGCTTTTACCGCTTCATTCAAATACGCCGAAAGCACCCGAATGAATGAAGAGAGATGCTCATAACTAGCCAAGTCCAGCTTGGCCGGGTCGGATGGCATCACCACGTCGCGCAGCAGATTGTGCATGTCGATGGGAGCGCTGAAGACTCGGTCGGCAAAACCCCGCGACAGAAGATCGATCTTGGACTCGAAGCGATGCGAAGACGAACCGTCGACCGACATCAGGCCGGATTGCGCCAGCAGGCCTCGGGGGCTCAGCGCTTCGGCGACGTCCTGTTCAGACAGATTCAGCGTGCTTGACAGAAAGCTGATCAGGCGCGACGCATTCATTTCACCGAAGAGATTTGCGATGTTCATTAGCGATGCATCCTGATTCGCCATGATTGCGAATTCGAGTAAGCGGCAGTCGACCTCGGACAGTCCCACTACCTCGGTCAGTCTGGCGATGTTTGCATGCAGCGTATCGGGCACGCGCAAACCGGCGCTCGACTTTTCCGCGGTCTCGTATTGTCTTTCCAGCGCCTTGCGGACGGCGACTTCATTAATGCCGTCCTCGCTGTCCAGCCAGCGCTCCAGGCCGAGTTCGCGTGCGAGTCGATCATCGGAAAAGCCGCGCCGGCCGCGAACGAAGTCCTTGTAGAGGCCCACCGGAACGAGAGCGCGCAAAATCCACAATTTTGTGATGGGTGCTATTTCGGATTTTTTCAAGCCACGTCCACGCATGGTCGTGCTCCCTATTGCAAGATCGTAAAGCCGTTTCGCGAAATGGAAAGATCTCCTCCCAGGTCTGCCGTGCCTGAGAGAACGAAATTTCCGTAGATCTTCGTCCGGCCGTGTACGACAACGCTTTCGTACACCCGAGCGTTGTCGTAGATGTGAGCCGACTCGTGGATTTCAGCATCCCCGAATACACGAGCATTACCCGAAACCTTCGCCTTACCATGGATCCGTGCGTTACCTAGGATTTGAGCGTTGTCCATGACTTGAGCACTGCCATAGACCTCTGCTTGGCCATACACCTGGGCATTACCCGCAATTACTGCATGTCCATGAACTAAGGCGTCATCAAAGACCTGGGCGTTATCTTTGATTTGGGCGTTTCCATACACCTCGGCCAAGTCCACCGAGGCGTCACCCAAGATTTGCGCGTTACCGTGTACCCGTGTATTGAAAGCGGCGCGGGCGTTTTCGCTGATCCTGGCCTCGCCGTAGACACGCGCATCGTCGTAAACCCACGCGAGGCCTTCGGGATCAAGGTTGCGCTCGCTCTCCAGGTAGCCACCCAAATCGCCGGGAAATACTGACTGTCCCAACTGCATGAGCGCTCGGATCCACCGCAAAATCGTCCCGTCTTCGAACTCGATCGTGTCGGATTCGATGAGCTCGTATTTATTGTTCGTATGGGTGACCATGTCATTCTCCTTATGCAGACGAAGATCAAGCATGCGAATGATTTTTCACCGTATGCTGTAAAGACATTGTTGCTGCAAAATGAGACATTTAATGTCTTTGATTGGGGGGGGCAGCGACATGAGAGTGGGTGTGCTATTTATGGACATAAATTGTCCTGATTAGAAGGTAAAACCAGACCTATTACCTTCGATTGGAAAAAATCATGGAAACAATAATTCGGCAAGGGGATGTACTTCTTATCGGCGCCACAGGCCTACCAACGGATGCTATTGACGTGACACCTGCGCAGGGACGCGTCGTTCTGGCACATGGTGAAGTCACGGGTCATGCTCACGCGATTTACGACCGAGGCACGGAAGTCGAACCTACGGTTAGGTTGTGGGAGGCGGGAGCAGAGCGATTCCTGCAGGTATTGGTCTCGGTGCCGCTACAGCACGAAGAACACACGGAGCTTTCGCTGCCTGTTGGTGTCTACAAGTTGCCCCAACAGGTCGAATACGACGGTCCTGTCCTACTGCGTCGTGTTGAGGACTGACATCATGCGTCAACGCATTCGGAACAGATCCATTGCAACGGGTTCAGTCACGCGTGTGGAAAGAGACGCGTTGGAAAAGCTTGCCTCAAAATGGCGAGCTAATGCCTTATCTACGGTGTCGGTGGATGCTTCGGGCGCTATTACTCTGGTCAAAGCCAGGTATCGAGTGAGCGGTCTGGGAGAACCCAGTGTGGTTGTGGTTTCGTCTCCATTCGTCATGGCCATTGTGGCAGGGGCTATAACGGGAATTCTGTACGCTGAATGTACTGGTGTCAGATCGATGCATGACGCTCGACGGTTTGGTATCGAGCCCGGTAGCCGGGTCTTGGCAAGGTCACAACGACAGGTGATGACTGTGCCACCCGTTGAAGCCAAAACTGAGCAGTCATCTCCTGAAGGGGCTTCCCCCCTGGGTTACGACGTGGCGGCTGCTATCAACATGGCTAGGCGAAGCATCCCTAGATTTGGCAATGAATCTTGGTTGCCACCGGGTGCGACGAGAATGAATTCCTTCTGGAGTGAAGGCTGGCAACCGGCACAGGCGATGGTGAAGGACATGAGGCTTGCTGAAATTTCAGCATTGAATGATCCGAGTGTGCTCAAAGCGCTGCATGACGAAGCGGCAGACGCAATCTCCATGCTTGCTGAAAATATGCAGCTTTATCACGCCAATAGGCAAGTGAATCTCCAAATAGAAAGTCATAATCTGGCTTTCTCCCAGCCCGTGGAGATGCTCAAAACCCTGTTCCAGAATCTAGGGGAAGTCTTCGATATTTCACCGCAATTGCTGAGGGCGTACTGGATGCGCATTCCCTATCAGGTCAATTTCGGCAACTTTGTAAGCGATGAGGCATTTTTTTCAGAAGCAATGCACGAGGTATTCGGTATTGCGGATTCAAAGACCGAAGAACAAAAGGCATGGGAGGCCTATTGCTTGGGTGCCGGCATATGCCTGCCCTTCGAGCAGTTTTGTGTAGTGAGTGATCGTCCAGCGCGAATTAGCATTGATGAGAGTGGACGGCTGCACGATGACGGCGATGCAGCTATCCAATGGAGGGATGGCCTGCGGATGCACTATTGGCACGGTACGTTCGTTCCAGGCCGTGTGGAGCATTTTGTAAGCGATCCTAAAAGCCTGACTACTCGGGATATCGAAGCCGAGCAGAATGCTGAGATGCGTCGGTTGATGCTGGAGATTTATGGCCTGAAGAGATATGTGCTTGATACCGGCGCACATGTAATCGACGTGATTCCAGAGGATCATTGCATAGTAGGACTGCGCACCGCATGCTTACTGAAGAAAAGCATGGGTCGCGGCGACAGCCCACTGTATTTTGTCAATCTGCTAAATAGCACACCTGAACCGGACGGCACGCGGCGACGATATCTGCTGCGTGTGGATCCTGATGCGTACGATGGCGAGGCCGCAAGAAATGTCCACGCCGCTGCAGCGTCTACTTGGCGTAACGCTGACGGGAGTTTGGTATTCGATAATTGGCTCGACTACATGCCTACAATCGAGTCATGAGTAGATCAAGAGGGTTAGTTGTAAAGCTTGTGCATCGCCTCAATCTTTTCTGCAAATTCCGTTCGCAAGCGCTTGGGTGATATCACCTCGATCTGTGCGTCATGCGACAGCACCCACCAACGAAAGCGCATGCTTGGTACAACCGTGGCATGAATGGTCACGCTGCCGTCCTTGTGTCGCTTAACCTGTTGATCCTTGGAAATCGGGGTTTCCTGTAGGAGTTGCGTCAGAAAGCCGCTAACTCGCAAAACGACAGTCGTTGCTTTCTCTTCGAAGAACTCCATCGCCCGATCTTTCTCTATGTATTCGGTCAAGTTGAAGTCAGGCGGATAGGAAAAACTTTCATCATCAACTTTTGCGCTGGCGATTCGATCCACGCGATAACGTGCAGGGTTGGGCACAAAGCCGTCTTTATAAAAAGTCTTGGCTACGAGGTAAAGCAGACCTTCGGCGCTTTCGACTAAGCTCAGGGGCATAAGCGTATAGGCTTGTGGCTTGTCGATGGATCCCGGTTTGCGATACGTAATCTTCAAGAGCCGTTCCGTGAACAAGGCGTTGGTAATCGGGTAGAAAACCTTGTCATCAAGATTGGGGCGAATAAGCTGGAATCCTCCCCCGACCATGGCGATCTTCAGTGGCCAATTGGCGTATTGCTTTTCGCGTGCATCGTTGGCGTGCTTGAGCCGAGTGGCAGCCATGTCAAATAGGCCTTTGAGCGTTTTCTGAGCCAACTCAGGTAACTGGTGAATTGAATAGCGCTGCAGAATTTGCAGGGCTAGTGCTTCGTCCAAGCCCATGGCCCCTTTGTTGATTCCGGTGGCGCCGGCTTTGCGTTGCCATTCAAGTGTGCGCCCAATTTCCTGGCCATCGACTAAATTTTCTTCTTCCAGTGCTTGTAGTGCTCGCACGATTTTCTTGGAATAGGGGACCTCATGGCCCCGCTCTTTCAATTGCCGGATGAGTTCGGATGTAGGCATCCAAGGAGGCGATGAGTTCTTGTCAGGCAGCAGCGACAGAATGAATTGATTGAGAGTCGACATGAGGAAATTTTTATATTGATAATGGACAACAAATGTCCGAGTCTTAATGAATAATAGCTGCCCTGTCTTGCGGTGGGAAGATCACCATGTCAATTCAAGAAAAAGCCAAGCTTGCGGCACAGTGGATACAAGAGGCGTCTGTCATCATGATTGCTGCGGGTGCGGGAATGGGAGTGGATTCCGGGTTGCCAGATTTTCGGGGGGCACAGGGGTTGTGGACAAAATTTCCGGAATTGAAGGAACTCAACTGGGGGTTTCAGGATATCGCCTCACCTAAGGCGTTCAGGGAGCATCCATACCTGGCCTGGAATTTTTACGCCAAGCGGTTGGATTCCTACCGTCGAACGACGCCGCACGCAGGGTTTGAGATTCTTTTGCGTTGGGTGGCCCTCACCACTCAGGGGCATCGTGTTTTCACGTCCAATATCGATGGTCAATTTCAGAAAGCAGGCTTTGCCTCCCATCAGGTTTTAGAGGTTCATGGCAGCATACATAGGCTTCAGTGCCTCAGACCTTGCCGCGATGACATATGGGATGCCGATGTGTATCAACCCAAATTCTGCGTTGAAGGAAATCTTCTCTGCCCGCCGCCTACTTGTCCGCATTGTGGCGGTCTGGCCAGACCTCATGTCCTGATGTTTGATGATTGGGGATATATCGACGGACCAACGATGCAGGAGGTGTCGGCGTTTAATGTTTGGGGATTCAAGCACAAAAATGAATTGCTTGTCATCGAGTTGGGAGCTGGTAAAACGATCTCTACGGTCCGGAGGTATGGCGAGCGATTTGCGCATCGATTCATTCGGATTAATCCCAATGAATGGGGAGTGCCCAGCGGGAAGAGCCGCATGGGTATTCAAGGCGGTGCGCTGAGCGTGTTGCAACAAATCGATGCCGAGCTTATGGCTCTGAGAGATCAGAGATAAAGATTGTTAAACGCTTGCCCGCTTCAGCGGCAATCGGGATGGCAGGAGTACTGTTGGTTCATTCAGCGGTTTTTCGGTAGACGGCAATACCGGGCATTGTGATAGCCTTTTCATCTACAGAAAGCGACATCATGACATCGGTAAGAGACAGATACTGTCCATGATGGAACATACACTGCAATTCCTGTTAGTTAGCCACGGAACTACACATGAAGGCACTGTCTAAGTCCAAGATCATCGCCTACCGCCAATGCCCCAAACGGCTGTGGCTGGAAGTGCATCGCAAAAACTTGCTGGACAACTCCGCTAACACGCAGAAAATCATGCAGGCCGGCCATGAGGTCGGCGCAATCGCCCAACGGCTATACGACCCCAAAGGGAAAGGGGTGCTGCTGACCGCACAGGAAGATGGCTACCAATTTGTATACGACCGTACCCGCGAGTTCCTGCAATCAGATCAACCTATCTTTGAGGCAGGCTTTACCATCGGACGCGCTTTGGCTTTTGCGGACATCATGCTGCCTACTGGTCGTGGTGCCAACCGCGGGTGGCGCATGGTGGAAGTCAAATCCTCCACTAGTGTCAAGAACTACCACCTAGATGATGCAGCCGTGCAAGCTTTCATCGCCTTGGAGTCGGGTGTCCCGCTGAAGGCAATCGCCCTGGCGCACATTGATAGTTCGTGGGTGCATCCCGGGGGTAACGACTATGCTGGACTGCTGATTGAAGAGGACGTCAGTGAATCGGCTTTTTCCCGCAGCGATGAAGTGCGAACCTGGATAGGCGAGTCGCAGGAAATTGTCGCCTTGGATGCGGAGCCTGAAATCAGAACTGGCAAGCATTGCTCAGACCCTTTTGATTGTGGTTTCCATAATTACTGCATCAGTCAAGAGGCACAGGCGGAATATCCGGTGCAATGGTTACCAGGCAGGTGGAGCCAAAAGCTGAACTCCCTGGTTGATGATGACGGCATCAAAGATATGCGAGATGTGCCAGATGATCTGCTTAACACCAAACAACTGCGTGTGAAGCAGGTGACGCTGTCTGGGAAGCCTTATTTCAGCAAAAAAGAAACCGTAGCGGCCTTGGTGGGCTACAAATTCCCCGCGTACTTCCTGGACTTCGAGACGATAAATTTCGCCGTGCCGATCTGGAAAGGTGTGCGCCCCTATCAACAAGTACCTTTTCAATTCAGTGTGCACCGGCTTGATCGAAAATGGGAGGCCACACATGATGGTTTCCTGGATTTGTCCGGGAATGATCCATCCCCTGCGTTTGTTGCTGCCTTGATTAACAGTTGTGGCAAGTCTGGTCCGATATTCGTCTACAACGCGGGTTTTGAAAGTGGTCGCATCAAGGAACTAGCGGAACGCTTTCCGAAACGCAGACAAGAACTGCTGGCATTGGTGGGCCGCATTGTTGACCTATTGCCCATCGTGCGGGATCACTACTATCACCCCAGCCAGCAAGGAAGCTGGAGCATCAAGGCCGTATTGCCCGCACTATGCCCTGAACTGAGCTACGAACAACTGGATGGTGTGCAAGATGGTGGCATGGCAATGGATGCCTATGCAGAGGCTATTCACCCGAATGTTTCGCCCGAGAAAAAGACGGAGCTGGAATCGCAGCTTTGGAAGTATTGTGAACTGGACACGTGGGCGATGGTGAAGTTATGGGAAGCGTTCAACGGTTGAACTCGATGCCTACCTTCGAACTGAGTTGGAATTATTTTTTATATTAATAGGAGTTGTCGTGGGTATCCAACAGGCATCATTAATAACAGTTAGAGACCTTCTTGAGCAGAAATACAAATTTATCATCCCCGAATATCAACGAGGCTTTGCCTGGGGTAAGGCTCAGTGGGAGGATTTATGGAATGATGCCCAGACCTTTGTTGATCGAAGCATCACGGCAGATCACTTCTCGGGATCGTTGATGCTGCGATCCATAGATGAAAAGGTCGAAGTAGTGGATGGGCAGCAGCGGCTTACAAGTATTAGTCTGCTTCTTCGCGCACTGGGCGCGCCGGTGTTAGATATTGAATTCCAAAATAATGAACCATTGCAGACATATTTCAACTATTACGCGCGCGGCGACCAGTCTATTGATGCCCGATTGGGGCAACATCGGTCGTTCTATGCGCGTAATGTGCAAGATGCTGCAAAATTTTTCGAAGGTAAAGTGCAAAATTTACCATCTGATCAGCACAAAAAATTAGTTCAAGTATTGCTAGACCGATTCAAGATGTTCATGTTGACTCTATCGCCGGAGTTTAATGTTCATGTTACGTTTGAAACCATCAACAATCGAGGGCGAGATCTTTCAATTCTAGAAAAATTAAAAAATAGGCTGATCTACCTATGTTCTACCACTGCTGATCAGGCGGTTGGTTCTCGCGTTGCCGATCGGGTGCATAGCACATGGAAGACTATCTACTATTGGCTAGGAAAAGGAGATACTCTGCTTGATGACGATGAGTTCTTGAGAGCGCATGCGGATGGATGGTTCCGCAAGGAGAAGCGGGCGGAGTGGTTAACTACTCAATTATTCGATGAGGAATTTCACCTTTCTGCCAATATTTCCCCGGAAAAAATAGAAGAATATATTACGAATCTAGAGCAACTATCGGCATGGTGGTATTACCTCAATCATCCCGATGAATTGCCTTCTGAAATAGAACGGATGCTGAACGATTGGCAGCGTGCAAGTTCTTTCAGTACTCGTCCACTTTTGCTATGGGCATTATGGCGTGCGGCGCAAAATGCTCCTTCTCCGGATGTTATCAGCGATCCTAAGAAGTATGGCCATGCTTGGCTAGAGCCGTTTAAAGAACTGGTTTTACAGGCTGAGAGGTTCTCTGTGCTTGTGCTGCTTGGAAACGAACGCCAAGCTAACGTAGGCCAGAGTGCTTTCAATCGGCTTTCTTATCTGCTTGGACATCCTGATGAGACTGTAAATGACGGTTTTTCAGCTGATGCGCCCAAGACGCCAGGGGCTGCGGTAAGCTATGTCGCGGCTTATGTTAAAGCCTTGATAGATAGTCAACCAGATGAAGAAGGTCAGTTCCCAGATGCTAGGTTTCCTTGGGAAGGTTTTTTCACAACGGCAAAAATGATTACAGCGATTACCGAGCGACTGCAAAACAATGGGTTTTATAGCTGGCTTTTTGGCAAACTAATAATTAATGGCTGGGAAGAAAATTTGCGTGGAGAATCTGGGAGGCCCGTGAAAAAATCCTGGGAAAAATTCTCGTGGGATGATTCGGTCGAACACGTCTACCCCCAGACTCCAATTGATGGGTGGGAGAACAGTATTGCAATTGATGGACGTACTTCTCCTCGGGTCAAAAACGCGATGTTGGGTTCGATAGGGAATTTGTTGCTGTTGTCCTGTCCGTTAAATGCTCGGGCGAAAAACTATCTTTATACCAGAAATGATGATCCGCGCAAGGATAAAAGGGAGATTTATAAAAGTGGCAGTTATTCTGAGTGGCAGATTTCAGTAATTTGCCCTAGTTGGAATGCTGCAACGATCGCCGCGCGAGGTATCGCAATGATGCGCTACGCTCAGAGGCGTTGGCAATTCGAGTTGGTGAAGGAAGATGAAAAATTGACCCGCTGGTTGCCAATTCTATTTGGTGATGCCGCTGAAAAGCTTGCTGGGATTCATGGGGGGGCAATTGATGGACGTGTGCTCAACCCGTTGGTTGAGCGGTTCGAGACCATACGGCCGTGAGGTCGTCGCAATCCAGTCAGTTTACGCCGCGTGTCGGGCGCGCGCGGTCTGTTTAGCGGCGTACGGGTAGAAGGGCAAGTTCAACCGTAGTCTTCCTCTGTTACAGAACAGCCTCAAGCCCCTTCCTAACTATCAAATTCAATAGTTTTTGAGAAGGATCATTTAAACGGACGATTCCGAGATGAATGCCTGAACAAGCATTGGTTCACCAGCTTGCGGCATGCCCGTGTTGTCGTGGAATCCTGGTGCCGGGAATACAACGAAGAGCGACACAAGATATCTCTCGGTGGTCTGACCCCAGCGGCCTATGCCAGGACACTGATCCCAAAGCAGTTAAATTAACCCCCAGACTCTAAAGCCCAGTGCTACCGAAAACGGGGGGGACGTCGAATATGTCACAACACAGAAGATTATGACCGAGAAGACCGCGCGTACGATCAAATATTCAATGATCGGAGATATTCGAAAGGGTGACCTTTACGCACTACTGTCGGTTTGTACAGATCATGATCTAGAGCCGCTCCTCTCGCTAATCAAAGACCGTGTTAGCAGCTCAATCGAATCATACGATCAGTACAAGAAATCCCCCTCACAACCGTCTCGGTACTACCGGGCAATTGGTGACGAGATCCGAAGGTTTGGCGGTAATACGATGGCCAATGCGGTGCGTGGGGGCGGTCCTGACTACAGCGAGATCGTGAGTGACGTCTGCAAAAGATTTGGTGTTCCCTTTGACAAAGGCAATATTGTCAAGGCCGAATCGGCGTTGCTGAATCTGTATCTTGACGTTGAATGGTCGATACTCCCTCATTCCGAGCGCGATGCCGCAGTGGAAAAGGCGCGAGCCAAGGTGCTAGCCGAAGCGACAAAATTTTCGAAACTGATCAAGGGCAACGCAGCCAAAGGACCGTTTGCGATATTCGGGCTTCCGGGAGTGCCCGTACTCACAACCCTTTCGCTTGCCGATCCCGCGTACCGCGTTACGGCGCCCTGCGTGCTGCATATTGCGTACTTGCGTCGCCTAGTCCTGGAATCGATAGCGTCAAACTCCACCGCCGTGTTCGAAAACGCTTCGGCTGTACCGCGGTCTGTGACGCGCTCCGCAACATTGATCGTCAGCGAGACAGGCGCAGCCCCCCTAGTTTCACTTACGCGCATTTCCGATCCCAGCATCGAAGACTGGCCGCATGAGGGCAGTGACACGGGTATCAGCAGACTTAGTCTGCATTCGCGCACGCGCCGCGGTTTTGCAACTCGCCGTGACTCTGGGCCTAAGCGAACGCCTCAAAACTACGCGGCTTGAACGGAAACGAAGCCATCACCTATGTTCGTGAAAAGCAACTGCACTCCGAAATCGTAGAGGTAAATCACTTTTCGCGTGGGTGGAGTGAGAAATCCGCCACCGATTTAGGACATAGAGTTCGAAACTTCCTTGGACGCTAACTCGACATGACGACAGCTGCTTCCGTAAGCTTCCCCGTCAAGTAGACAGTTTGTTGTAGACATTCGAAGCCAGGGTTAACCGGGGCAGATATTGCACCGGCGGTACGCCGCCCAGCGATTCATGCGGACGGAATGCGTTGTAATCGCGTAGCCACTCGTCGGCCAGGGCTTGCACCTGCTGAATGTTTTCAAAGATGTGGGCATTCAGGATTTCTGTGCGGAAAGTGCGATTGAATCGTTCCACAAAGGCATTTTGGTTGGGCTTGCCTGGCTCGATATAGAGCAGTTGAATGCCTTTGGCCTTGGCCCATTCATCAAACGCATGCGAAGTCATCTCCGGCCCGTTGTCCATGCGGATGAACTCCGGCGTGCCGTAATAATCGGTCAAGCGACTCAGAACACGAATCAGCCTGGCCGCAGGAATCGAGAATCCTGCCTCGATGGTCAGCGCTTCGCGGTTGGCTTCATCAATGACATTGAGCGTGCGGAACCGCCTGCCGTTGTAGAGCGCATCACTCATGAAGTCCAGCGCCCAGCAACGATTGATCTCGGTCGCAAGGGTAAGCGGCTGACGCTCTCGTTCCCACACCCGTTTCTTGCCACGGCGCGGCAGGTTCAAGCCCATATCGCAGTACACGCGGTGAACCCTCTTGTGATTCCAGGCGCGGCCGTCGAGCCGAATCCGGTCAAAGCATTTCCAGAAACCCCAGCGGCCGTGACTGCTGACCAAATCATTGAGCGCATCAATGACCGGCGCATCTCGCTCGGCTGCTGATACTGGCCTTTTGTAAAACGCCGCCCGCGACAGGCCAGCTAGTTTGCAGGCCCGATGAATGCGGAGCTTCTCTTGCACCAGATGCTCCGCCACCTCGCGCCTGGCTGATGGCGTCAAAACTTTCGTTCTAGGACCGACTTGATGGCGTTGTTCTCCAGCGCCAGGTCGGCATACATCCGCTTGAGCTTGGCGTTCTCCGCCTCCAACTCGCGTAAGCGCTGCAAGTCCGTAAGCGTCCGGCCGAGGCCGTCTTGCATTAGATCTGGATCTGACTCAGACGCTCATTGACCTCATCGAGGTCGAAGGCGGCGGGATCGAAGCGTTTGCCATGCCAGAGCAGCATGTCGTCGTATTCGGGATGGGTGCGGTCTGAGAGCACATGCAAGAAGTGTTCGTAGCCCGGCAGGCCGCCGACATCTTCGGGCGGACAGGCGTTGGCGCCGTCCAGGCACCAGGGCGAGGCCATCGGGCCGTTGAAGGTGGCTACCTCCATTAGACGGACCTTATGCTCCCAGTAGTCGCCGAAGTCGTATAGGTAGTCAAGACTTTGGGCATCGCCCAGCGCGGTGTCCAGCCGCACCCGCTTTTCGCTACGTAGGTTCAACTCTGGATAGTCGGGATCAGGCTCGCCATAGCGCACGCCGTTGATGGCGAACTCATGCAGATGCCCGCCCTGCCAGCCCATGGCACGCAGGATCGTGACGTGCAGCTTGGGCAGCGTGATGCGGCTGGGCACGACCACGGTGCGATGGATAACCGGCGCGATGTGGCGCAACGCGATGCGCAGCACCAGCGCCGTGCCTTGCAAGGGAACAACTTTGGGGCGGCTTACGCTGCCTGTTCGTTGCAGGGTAAAGCCAGATTCCATGGCAGCAAATCCTGGATGCGGTTGATGGGATGATCGGCGATGCGGGCCAGTACCTCGCGCAGGTAGACCATAGGGTCGATGCCGTTCATCGCCGCCGTACCGAGCAGGCTATAGATCGCCGCCGCGCGATGACCGCCCGCGTCAGAACCGGCGAACAAGTAGTTCTTGCGCCCGAGCGCCACCGCACGCAGCGCGCGCTCGGCCGGGTTGTTGTCGATCTCGATGCGGCCGTCGTCGACATAGCGCGTCAGTGCCGCCCACCGCGCCAAGGCGTAATGGATTCCCCCAGCCAGCGCCGATTTACGCGGCAAGGCGCGCATGGTGTCGTGCAGCCAGGCATGCAAGGCGGCCAACAAGGGGCCAGCCCGAGCCTGGCGAACACGCTGTCGCGTTTGCGCCGACTGGCCGCGCAACTGCGCCTCGATGCCGTAGAGCTGCCCGATCCGGGCGATCGCCTCGAGCGCCAGCGGGCTGGCCTGTTGCTCGGCGATGTCGTAGAACTTGCGCCGCACATGCGCCCAGCAGGCGGCCTCGACGACCCGGCCCGTGGCATAGAGCTGATTGAAGCCCGCGTAGCCATCGGCCTGCACGATGCCAGAGAAGTGCCTCAGGTGCCGCGCCGGGTGCTCGCCCTTGCGGTCGGGCGAGTAGCCGAACCAGACGGCGGCAGGTGCAGTGATTCCTGCTGCGCAGTCATCGCGTACATACGTCCACAAGCGCCCGGTCTTGGTCTTGCCTCGGCCTGGGGCCAACACGGGAACCGGCGTGTCATCGGCATGAACCTTGTCGCGGCCGGTCACATACTGCTGTAGCGCCGCGACCAAGGGACGCAGCAATTGGCTGCTGCCGGCCACCCAGTCGGACAAGGTCGAGCGAGACAGCGTGAGGCCATGGCGAGCATAGATGGCGCTTTGGCGATACAGGGGAAGGTGATCGCAGTACTTGGCGACCAGAACTTGCGCCAGCAAGCCAGGTCCGGCCAGGCCGCGTGCAATCGGGCGGCTCGGCGCAGGCGCTTGCACGATGGCATCACACCGGCCACAGGCCAGCTTGGGCCGCACGTGGCGCACCACCTTGAGGCTGGCCGGCACATACTCCAGGACTTCGCTGACGTCTTCGCCCAGCAGCTTGAGTTGTCCGCCACAGGCCGGGCAGGCGCAAGCGTCGCTGGCAGGGTGAATGTGCTCTTCGCGCGGCAACGTGGCCGGCAGGCTCGGGCGAGACTGCCCAGTGCGGCGCGTAGGCTGATCCGCGCGCTTGGCCATGACTGCCTCGGCCATGGTGGCAGGCATCTCTTGCACAGGCTCGTCATAGAGCGCCAGCTGATCGAGCAGATCGCCCCGTTCGCTACTGCGCCCGAAGCGCTCGCGCCTGGCCTTGGCCAGTTGCCAGCGCAGATAGTCATTCTCTTGCTTGAGCGCATCGATCACCGCCTGCAAGGCAGCTTCGCGATCGGTGGTGACAACAGGCGTGGACATACCGATATTTTATCGGCGCAGTGCTCGCGTATAAAGCGTTATCGCGTGGACTCGATGGCCAGGAGACGTGTCATGCGGCAAGCGCCGGTGCAGTGCGGCGTGGCATACGCCAGTCGATGCCTTCGAGCAGCATCGAGAGCTGCGCCGTCGTCAACGCGACGCGCCCGTCCTGCGCCTGGGGCCACACGAAGCGGCCTGCTTCCAGACGTTTGCAGAACAGGCACATCCCATCGCCATCGAACCACAAGGCCTTGATCCGATCACCGCGCCGGCCTCGGAATACAAACACCTGGCCGCTGAAGGGATCTGCCTGCAAATGCACCTGTACCTTGGCTGCCAAGCCATCGAAGCCGCAGCGCATGTCGGTGATACCCGCCACGATCCAGATGCGTGTGTTGGTCGGCAGCATCAGGCCAGTAGCGCCACGAGCGCCGTCCGTAGCAGTTCGGGGTCGATGGCGCCCGTGGCTCGTAGCCTGGCCTGACCCACCGTAATCTCCAGGCAACCGCCATGCGATGCCGTGACGGGCTGTGTCGGCGCTTCCTCAATCACGTCAACCGCCAGCAGTGTCGATGCCGAGGACCCAGCCACGACCGGGCCATTATCCAGGCGACCTTCGCTGTAGAGCTTGCGCCAAGCCCATATCTGATTGGCGTTCACACCATACTC
This sequence comes from Bordetella sp. FB-8, assembly GCF_000382185.1. Taxonomy (NCBI): domain Bacteria; kingdom Pseudomonadati; phylum Pseudomonadota; class Betaproteobacteria; order Burkholderiales; family Alcaligenaceae; genus Bordetella; species Bordetella sp. FB-8. Next base: position 2,431,491 of record NZ_KB907784.1, read on the forward strand.
GCGCGCCACGACGGCCACTGACTCATCGCCGCGAAGCGACGCCTCGACGATCTCACGTTTGCGCGCGACAGAGTGGTGTTGGTATTTTCGCCCCGGGTTTGCCATGACCGTCCGACATTCATGTCCAGAATTTTTTGTGGACACAATTTTGAGGGCTATTCAATGCTCACGGAAGAACGGTACTCACCGGACGCTTACGCAAGTCCGATACCTGCACACCGGAATACTTGCTCTTCCAGTTGTAGTACGTCGCTGCGCTGATGCCGTGCTTGCGGCACAGCTCGGCCACCGGCACACCGGCTTCGCCTTCCTTCAGCGCGGCAACAATCTGGCTTTCGGTAAATCTGGATTTCTTCAAGGGAGACTCCTAACGGGGGAGGCTCCGAATATTCTACTGACGACTGTCTACCGCACGGGGAAGCTTACGAGTCCGCGCCGGTGTCGCATCGAGGGAGAAATTTCTTTGCGTTACTCCGCTCGGCCGGCGTGGCTTTGTGCAGCAGTTATTACAATGCCGAAATATATCCCCCATGGGCTTGCTCTATATTGAATTGAACAAAACCCGACTCAATAAAGCCAGTCAATAGGTGATCTCATGAAAATCATTCGTGCCAACGCAGTGCTGGTCGGTGTTCTGGCCATTGTCGCTTCGGCCAGCGCCTTGGCGGAAGTATCCATCGGAGTCAATATCGGCCCGCCCATAGTGGTTGCGCCCCCGCCGGTATATGTGGCGCCGCCCCCGCCCCCGCCGACCTACTACGTTCCCGCTCCCGGGCCGGCCGTCATCATAGGCTGGCACGGCGACCGCTATTGGGATGGCCGCCGCTACTGGGGACGCGAGGATTGGTATCGCCATCATCCCCCGGGCCGCGATCACTGGGATCACGGCCGCGGTCCCGATCGCGATCACGGCCCCGATCGGGATCACGGCCACTGGCATTGACTGTTGGATGATTTTCGCGCGCGCTGCGAGTGTTTGATCCGACAAGAGCCCGGTCCGCAAAGGACCGGGCTCTTGCTATAGGTGCGGCGTTTTCAAGCAGGCGGCAAGGTGCCGAACAAGGCCACGATCAACACGGCGATCGAGCCGGCTGCCACCGAATAGGCCGCCTGCCGGCGCAGAGCGTGCAAGGCATAGGGCTCGCCCGACAAGCGGGGGACCCAGTAATAACGATTGCTCAAGGCCAGAACGGCCATGCCCAGCACGACGGCGATTTTCAGGGCCAGCCATTGCTGGTAGCGCGAATGCGGGTTCAGGCCGCTGCCGCGCAGTATCAGCCAGGTATCCAGGACGCCGGTCAGGATGGATCCCGCGACGGCGATATGGCCCAGTGTTGAGAAACGCACCATGATGGGTCCGGCGTCGTATTGCTCGTCCGGCCATGAGCACAGCAGCGGCAGCACGACCAGCAGGGCGCCGATCCAGAAGGCCGAGCACAGGATGTGCGCGACGTTGTTGGCCATGTGCGCCAGCCCCAATAGTCCTTCGTCCATGGCGGCATGCCCGTTGATGCCGATCCCGGCGAGCACGCAGGCCGATAGGCAGGCCAGGAGTGCGGGCGGACGCTGGCCGGGCAGCCAGAGCGCCGTGCACAGCGCCAGGGCGGCGATGCCTTGCACCAGGCAGGCGTGGCCGTAGTCCGTGAGCAGTGCGACTTGTTGCAGCGTCGCCAGGTTATGCATTGCCGCGCGGCTGTCTGTGACGAGGGCTGCTTCCAGGCTCAGCAGCAGCCATGAGGCAGGCAGGCCAGCCGTGGCGAGTACACGCAGCAAGGGGCGCAGGCGAGCGTTGAGGCGTCGCGCCGCCTGGGCATTGCCGCTTGCCGCCAGCATCAGGCTCGCGCCGAAGACCAACATGGGTGCTAGCGTCGAGACGAAACGGCAAGCGACGTTGGCGGCGGCCAGCATGGTTACTTGATCGTGAAATTCCAGGTGCCCTGGGTCTTGTGTCCGTCTTTGGACAGGGCATGCCAGGTGACGATGTAATGTCCTGAGGGCAGGGGGTGATTCACCGCCAGATCCATGGCTTTGTCGTCCCCCGCTACCAGAGCGGCCTTGCCCAGGTTCAGCATCTTGCCGTCGGCGCCGGCCAGCGTCATCGAGGAAAAGGCGATGTTCAACCCTTCGGTGTAATCGCCGCGTATTTCCGGCGGCGAGGCCACGGTGCTGCCGTTTGCGGGCGAGGCCTGCTTCAGATGGGCGTGGGCCCAGGCCGGTTGGGGAAGCAGCAGCGCGGCAGCGCAGGCAAGAAGCACTTTTTTCATGATGGACATGCTCATATAGGGGAAGAGGCGGCGCAACCGCGGGGCGAGCCGACCATAGCACACTGTACGATCTCGGGCGCATACTGCATCTTTCAATTGAATGCACTCGTGCATGAACGAAATGAATGAAGTGCTGGTCGTAGGCGGGGGAATCGTAGGCGTGTGCTGCGCGCTGGAAATGCAGCGGCGCGGCGCGCGCGTCGTCCTGGTCGACAGGAAAGCCCCCGGCAGCGAAACCTCCTACGGCAATGCCGGCGTGTTTTCGACGAGTTCGCTGGTTCCTTTCAACAATCCCGCTCTTTTCGCCAGCCTGCCCGGCCTGCTCAAGAATCGAGGACAGAGTTTTCGTTATGACCTTGGCTATCTGATGCAGATGGCGGGATGGGGCGTGCGCTTCCTGCTGAACGCCCGGCGATCGAAATTCGAGGAAACCGCCGCGGCCCTGCACGCGCTGATTTCGCTCTCGACGGTCGAGCACATGCGGCTGCTGCGGGAAGCCCAGGCATTGCACAGGCTGCGGGACACCGGCTGGATGACCTTGTACCGCGACCAAGCCGCTTTCCAGGCCGGTTCGCTGGCGCGGCATACTTACGACCGTTTTGCTATCTCCTACAAGCTGCTCGACCAGGAACGGATCGCGGACCTCGAACCCAGCCTGGCGCGCGGGTTCCATTGCGGCCTGTGGTTCGACGGCGCCATGTCGGTGGACAGTCCCGGCGCGGTCACCCAGGCCTATGCGCGCGTTTTTGCAGACCGCGGCGGCGAGTTGATGCAGGCCGAGGCTGCCGCCCTGCAGGTGTTGGACGGCAAGCGCTGGCAGCTTACGACCTCCTGCGGCAAGCGGCTACTGGCGCAAAAAATCGTCGTTGCCCTGGGACCCTGGACCAACGACCTGCTGCGCACGATAGGCCTGCGGCTGCCTATGGCCTTCGAACGGGGCTATCACATGCACTATGCCAGCGAGAACGGCGCGAAGCTGAACCGCCCGGTCTACGATGCCGCGGGCGGCTATGTGCTCAGCCCGATGGAGCAGGGCATACGCATGACGACCGGCGTGGAACTGAACCGGCGCGACGCGCCCCCGGACTTCGCGCAGCTGGAGCGCTGCGAGGCGGCCGCGCGCAGGGCCTTCCCCTTGGCCAGGCGCCTGGACGATGTGCCCTGGCTGGGCCGGCGGCCGACCTTGCCCGACAGCAGGCCGGCCATCGGCGAGGTGCCGCGACGCAGGGGCTTGTGGCTGGCCTGCGGCCATCAGCACATCGGCTTTTCCACCGGCACCGGCACCGCGGCCTTGCTGGGAGCGATGATGCACGGCGAGTCGCCGCCGATTGATCCCCGGCCGTTTCTCGCTTCGCGATTCATACGATAGCAGGCCGTGAAAGAAACGGGCCGGGCGCGAACGACAGACGTTCGCGCCCGGCCCGTTTGCATTGTGTATGCCAGGCAGCCGCAGCCCGGTTACTTGTGCTCATCCACACGCCTGGGTTCTGTGTGCTGCGCAGGCGCCGGATGCGCAGCGGGGGCCGGGCGCGGCGCCGCTTGGGGATGCCGCTGTGGATGGAACTGAGGCCGTGGCTGCTGTGGATGAAACTGCGGCTGAGGCCTCTGCGGATGCGCCTCGGCGGGGCGCGGCGCATTGACGTGAGGCGGCTGGAAGCTCTGATGCGGCGTGGCTTCGCGCCGGGGCATTTGCGGATGCGCCGCCGGCGCCCGCTCCGGTCCGTTGTGCTGAAACTGCGGCGCTGGGTTGCGCGAGGGCGGATTCCCCGAGCGATGCATTTCCATTGAACGATTGGGGGGGGACTGCGGAGCCGGCCTTGGGCCAGGATGCGAGTCGTTGGCATTGAATTGCGGCATGGTCATGGTGCGTCCGGGGCGCGCATCTGGAAACGCGCCAGGGTGCATGGCCGGCGCGGTTGCGGGATGCATCGCGGGGGCTGCGCCGGAACGTTGATGCATGCGCATCTGCTGTGCGTGCAACTGCCGCTCATTCATCTGCTGCATGCGTATCTGCTGCGGCGAAGGGCGCCTGTTGCCGTAGTTGTTGACCACGCGGTAGTGGTTGTATCGGTTGATGATGGTGGTCGACGTTCGGGAGATGTACGTCGTGTGGTTGTAGACCACCGACGGGCGCCAGCCGCCGCCGGGACCGCTGGGACCGTAGCTGGGCGGCGGCGCCCAATGCATGCCCCAGTTGTGCCAGCCCCAGCCCACGTGACTGAACATGGCGGCGCCGACCACGATGCCCACGCCGAAGGAGATCAGGCCTACGGTGACGCCGACTCCCGGTGCAAAGACCGGCGGCTCGTAGGCATAGCCCGGATAGTAGGCAACCGGCGCGCCATAGACTACGGCCGGATTGTAGGCGGGTACGTAGACCACCTCAGGCTGCGCGGGCTCGATCACGATGGTCTGCGGCGGGGGCGCGACGACGGGCGGGCCGTCGTAGATGAGCGGTGCGTCCGGCGCGGGCACGTATTGCGGCGTCACCACAGGGGGCGAAGTCATGACCACTATCTGGCGGTTCGAACTTAGATGGCCGGCGGCCTTGGCGCGCTGGCGCATAACCTGCACGGCGTTCAGCACGTCGCTCGGATCGTTGTAGTAGGCCTGTCCGAGCGCGGTCGTCCAGGCCATGTTCGAAGACATTTGCGACAGCACGGCCGGGAATTCGGTCAAGGCTTTGACCGAGGGATCCCAGGGCTGCTGATCGGCGGCGCTGACGAGCGCCGCTCCTGTGAGATCGGGATTCTGCGTCACCAGATCGTTGGCGGCTGATATCTGATCGGGATACGTGGCGCCCGCCAGCACCAGTGCGACCAGCTTGTCGGGGAATAGGGCGATGGGCGCAGTCATTTGATAGAGCTGGCCCGCGGAGGGCGGCGTGTAGGCCGCGGACGAGGCCGGCGCCGAAGCGGGCGGATAGGCAGGCGCCTGCTGCGCGAGCGCTTGTGTTCCGAACGTGGTCAGGCTCAGCATCGATACCATCAGCGATGATGTGATCACGCGCTGTGTGGGGGTGTGTATCCTACTTTTCATTGCCGTTCCTTCTTTTGGTCCATGGATTTGCGCGGAGGATGGGAAGCATTTTCTAGGCACGCAGCACGGGCAGCGTGATGTAGCACCCGCCCAGAACCGGCCGCGAGTCGATGCCCCTCCAGTTTTCGAGAATCGTTGCGTAGACCGAGCGAAAGCCCACGCCGACCGGCGGATTGCCGTTCGCGTCCAGCCGGTCGAGCGCTGGCGGCACGCCGTAGAGGCCGCCGCGCACGGCGCCGACCGAATTCCGAATAGCTCGCCACCAGCGTCCAGTCCCAGCGGTTCATTTCGACCAAGGCGCTGCGCATCGCGGCCATGCCTTGCGAAAACTGCCTGAGCAGGTTCTGGTGCCGGTCGGGCTGGTCGTGATGGGTGTCGAAACCGTTGAGCGTGAGCCGGATGGCCGCGACGCCCTTGCCGGACTCGCGCGGGTCCGAGCGCGTCTGCGAGTCGGCCACGATTTGCATCGCGGTCTTGACGAGGCTGCCGAAATTGCCGGGCGGGAAGGAAGTATGCAGCATGGCTTGTCCATCCGCGGACCGCAGTCGATCTGCGGCGCGCTGGATTTCGTGTTCGACTTCCAATATATGGGCGAGTTCCGGGTTGCCGCCCGTCTTAGCGACGGAATGGACCCGTTTTGAATCACGTAGAAACTGTTGCGGGTTGACCAGGGCGATGGCATGGGCGCCGTTGGCGAGCGGCCCCATTTCCGCGCTGCCGATCACCACCGCGTCTGAGGCGAAGCTTTGCGGCACCCGGTTCTTCTGGAACGAGCGCGTGAGCCAGCGGGTATCCAGGTACTGGTTCGACGCCGAGGCAGTATTCCAGATCTCGATGGAGCGGAAATGCGAGAGATTGGGCATGGGGTAGCTCACAGCCTGCACAATGGGCAACTCGCGCTGCTGCCATAGCGGCATAAGCGCCTGCATAGCAGGGTGCAGGCCGGTCTGCCTGTCGAGCGCAATAACCTGGTCGCGCATGATGCCGATGGTGGGCCGCAGCTGCGCGTAGCGCGGCGAGGCATAGGGGATGACGGTGTTCAGGCCGTCGTTGCCGCCCTTGGGTTCGACCAGGATCAGCAGCCGGGCATAATCAGGCGGGCGCGCAGCGCCCCATGCAAGCCCGGGGTGGATGGCGGCGGCGAGCGAAGCGGTGCCGGCCCGAAGGAAATGGCGGCGATTCATTAGAGTCTGTCGTGGCAGACATCCAGCCCGACGGGTGAGCCCCCAAACGCACGCCTGGCCGCGTTGCGAATGCTCGCCGCAGCACACCCACTACGTCTGCGCTTCGCGCCTTGCCAGGCGCGCGGTTGGAGGCTCATGCGTGGCTCCTTTTAGTGTTAACAGGCCTTAGTCAGATGCCGATCGGGTCACGGCGCCCAGTGGCCCTCGACCCATACCCAGCCGCCGGCGCGTCCGGCCCAATGACCGGGCACCCAGTGATAGCCGACGCGCACGGCCCGCCAGTGGCCGGGTATCCAGACGTAGCGCCCCTTGCGCCAGACCCAGTGGCCGCCGTCCCAGGCATAGCCCGGATGCGGCGCAGGCACGACTTCGATCTGCGGCGGTGGCGGGGCCACGCGTATGACGGCCGGCCGCGCGGGTTCGACCACGCAAGCAGACAGGCTCAGGCAGAGCAGCGTGGCGGCCAGCGAGGTCGCGGCCATGCGCCCGGCGTTGCGGTTCGGGTGTAAAGGTCGAGCACAAGCGCGCGGCGAAAGTTGTCGTGCCATATTTCCTTAGCCTTTGAATCGAAGACGGGTAGGCAGCCTAGGAGGGCCAGTCCATGCCGTTTGCTTGGATTGCCTACGTTTAACCGGTATTGCATGCTGCATCCGTCGCCGATCGGCGATCTTTTTTGTAACGGGAGTGCGTGCTGCCGCCTATCCGAACAGGTCCAGTTGCCGGCTCACCACGCCGTCGAAATCCTCACCCAGAAAAGGCAATATGGCATCGGCGATGGGCCGCAACTGCTTATCCACATAGTGCGCGTAGTCGATGGGAAAGCGCCGTACTTCCAGAGGTTGCGGGCCGGCCTCGGTGATCACGTAGCTGATCCAGCCGCCGTTCTGGTATTGCCTTGGCCTTCCCTGGCTCCGGTTGAAATCGTCTGCCATGCGTGCGGCGCGCACATGCGGGGGGACATTGTGTTGGTATTCGCTCAGCCGTCGACGCAGGCGTTTGCGATAGACCAGCAGATCGTCCATCTGGCCCAGCAGCGTGCGCCGCACGACATCTTGCACATAGTCCCGGTGGGGCTGACGGTCGAAGACGCGCCGATAGAGCTCCTGCTGGAACTGCTGCGCGAGCGCAGACCAGTCGGAGCGCACCGTTTCCATGCCCTTGAAGACCAGTTCGGTGCTGCCGTCGTCGCGCACTACCTGGCCGGCGTAGCGCTTTTTGCTGCCCAGTTCGGCGCCGCGCACGGTGGGCATGAGAAAGCGCCGGTAATGGGTGTCCAATTCCAATTCCAGCGCGCTTTCCAGGCCGTATGTTTGGTGTAAATGCTCGCGCCACCAGCGGTTGACATGATCGACCAGTCCCTGGCCTATGGCGGCCGCGCTCGCCTGATCATGGGCGCGCCCGAGCCAGACAAAGGTGGAGTCGGTGTCGCCGTAGATCACCTCAAAGCCGCGCTGCTCGATCAGGGCGCGGGTGCGGCGCATGATGTCGTGGCCGCGCAGGGTGATGGACGAGGCCAGGCGCGGGTCAAAGAAGCGGCAACCGCTGGAGCCGAGCACGCCGTAGAAGGAGTTCATGATGATCTTGAGCGCTTGCGAGAGCGGCGCATTGTTTTCGCGCTTGGCTGCTTCGCGGCCCTGCCATACCTGGGCGACGATGCCGGGCAGGCAATGCTTGTCACGCGAGAAGCGCGCGCCGCGATAACCGTCCACGGCGTCTGCCGGGCCGCCGGCGCGCAGGCCCTCGATCAGCCCCGCCGGATCGATGAGAAAAGTGCGGATAATGGCGGGATAGAGGCTTTTGTAGTCGAGCACCAGCACCGATTCGTACAGGCCGGGCCGCGAGTCCATGACAAACCCCCCGGGACTGGATTCGGGCCGGCGCTCGCCCAGGTTAGGCGCGACAAAGCCCAGCCTGTGCATGCGCGGCAGGTACAGGTGCGTGAAGGCCGCCACCGAACCGCCGTTGCGATCGGCGGGCAGGCCGGTCACGCTCGCGCGTTCCAGCAGGAAATCGATCAGCCCGGTCTTCTCGAAGATGCGCGCGACCAGCACGCAGTCCTGCAGGTTGTAGCGGGCCAGCGCGGGCTTGTCCTGTGCGAACATGCGGTTGATCGCATCCATGCGGTCGTAGGGGTTGTCGATGGCTTTGCCTTCGCCCAGCAGGTTCCGCGCCACCGCTTCCAGACTGAAAGACGGGAAGCTCCAGGTGGCCGAGCGCAGGGCTTCGATGCCATCGATCACCAAGCGGCCGGGGACCGTCGCGAAGTAGTGCTGCTGGCTTTCGCCGTGTTCGCGCCACTGTATTTCCCCGCCGGCGCGGCCCAGTCGCAGCGGCATGCCCAGGCGCTGTGCATGTTCCTGCAGGATGCGCAGATCGAACTGCACCAGGTTCCAGCCTATGATGGCGTCGGGGTCGTGGCGCGCCATCCAGCCGTTGAGAGCGTCGAGCAGTTCGGCGTGCGTCGCGCAGTATTCGAGCGCGAAATCGCATTCGCCTGCCTGGGCTGGCCCCGGCCCCAGCATGTAGACCTGTCTCTGGCCGCAGCCTTCGATGGCGATGCAGTACAGCTCGCCGTTCATGCTGGTCTCGATGTCGAGCGAGGCGAGCCTGAGCGTGGGCCGGTAGCCGGTTCGATCCGGTTTGATGCGAATCGAATTCGTAGCGCCATCTCGCGGCTCGGTCGCATCGTCGAAGGCGACCGCGGCGGTGATGAAGCGCTCCATTAGGTAGCGTTCCGGCGGCCGGATGTCGGCCTCGTAGACATCCACGCCGGCTTGCCGCAACTGCTTTTCCAGCTTGAGTAGATGGCGGTGATGTGTGCAATAGAGGCCCAACACGGGTCGATGATGGAAGTCACGCAGTCCCAGCGGACGCAGTTCGGCGCCATGCTCGCCGCGCAGCAGGGATTGGGCCGTTTCGCGCTGTTCGGCGGGGATGAAGGCCACCGAAACCTGGTCAGGAACGCGCAGCAGGCGCGGTCCGGCGTCGGTGGCCAGCCAGAGTTCGATCTCGGTGCCGGCGGCCGTATCGCGCCAGTGCCGGGTGAGGATGAAGCCTCGCTGAGTGTTCACGCGGGGTGCCTGGGAAACGCATATATCGATCAGCGCCATTTTACCGGGCAGGGTGGGGGCGGCGTGCTTAAATTCCGGGCTGGTCGATCTAGGTCTTTATGGTGAACCCTATGCCCGCACTTTCGCAGCAGATCCTCGAAATCACCGAAGAGGGTTCGCGGCTGCGCTTGGCCCCGCACTATGGCGGGCGTCTGTTGTCCTGGGACGTCGACGGGGAGCCGGTGATTCATTGGCCCGAAAAGGCCGACTGGAGCCGGCTCGGGGGCGTGCGCGGCGGCAATCCCCTTCTGTTTCCCTTTCTGGGCCGGCACCGCGTCGACGGCCAGATCGGCCGCTGGCGGGATGCGCGGGGCGTGGTGCGCGAGGTGCCCATGCATGGTTTCGCGCGCGATTTGCCGTTTATCGCGCAGATCGAACCGCACGGCAAGGGCGTGCGCATGACGCTGCAGGACAGCAAAGCCACGCGCGCCGGCTATCCCTTCGGCTTTCGCTTGGAGGCCGCCTACCGGCTGATCGACGCCCGCACGCTCGAGGTCGAGCTGAGCGTGTTCAACACGGGCGATGCGCCCTTGCCGCATTATGCGGGCCACCATTTCTATTTCACGCTGCCGCACATCCAGCGCGGCGCGGCCTCCATGGAGCTGCCGCCCACTCAGCGGCGCTACCATCGGGCCGACGGCGCCATCGCGGCGGCTGTGCCGGGCCAGGCGCGCTACACGCTGGACGACCCGGTCATTCACGACTGCATGCATTGCCTGCAAGGCTTACCGGACCGACCTGTGCGCCTGCGCATGCCGGGCCTGGACCGCCGCATCGAGATCGATCTGCGGCGCCCGGGTTCGGTGCCCTGGTATTGCGTTACCACCTGGACCGAGGCGGCAGAGTCCGATTTCTATTGCGTCGAACCCTGGCTGGGTATGCCGGACGCGATTCACAACGGCCTGGGGCTGCGCTGGGTGCGGCCGGGGCAGGCCGAATCGGCAGTGCTGCGGATCACGGTGGGTCGCTGATGCCGACAGGCGTCTTGGTGCCGCGGTGGGCTTCATCATGTTGTCACGCCGATAGGGTAAATAGCGAAAGGACTTTTTCTCCTCAATTTTTCATCCGACGGCGACAACGTGAGCGACTCCGACCTACTCTCCTTACACACCCGCCGGCTCTATGCCGAAATGATCGACAGCCTCGACGAAGAGCTGGAGATGGAACTGGACGACGAGCGCCTGGACGCCATGCTGGAGGGCGACCATGCGGGCGATTCCGACATGGATCGCCGCCAGTACTTTCGCGAGCTGCTGCGCCTGCAGGGCGAACTGGTCAAGCTGCAGGACTGGGTGGTCGACAAGAAGCTCAAGATCGTCGTGCTCTTCGAGGGGCGCGACGCGGCAGGCAAGGGCGGCGCCATCAAGCGCATCACCCAGCGCCTGAACCCGCGCGTGTGCCGGGTGGCGGCGCTGCCCGCACCCAATGACCGCGAGCGCACGCAGTGGTACTTCCAGCGCTATGTATCCCATTTGCCGGCGGGCGGCGAAATCGTGTTGTTCGATCGCAGCTGGTACAACCGCGCCGGGGTGGAGCGCGTCATGGAATTCTGTACCGACGAGGAATACGAAGAATTCTTCCGCAGCGTGTCCGAGTTCGAGAAGATGTTGGTGCGCTCGGGCATCGTGCTCATCAAGTACTGGTTCTCGATCAGCGACGAGGAGCAGCATCGGCGCTTCCTGGCCCGCGTGCATGATCCGCTCAAGCAATGGAAGCTATCGCCCATGGATCTGGAGTCGCGCCGCCTATGGGAGGCCTATACCAAGGCCAAGGAAGAGATGATGGAGCGCTCGCACATTCCCGAAGCGCGCTGGTGGATTGTCGAGGGCGTGGACAAGAAGCGCGCCCGCCTCAATTGCATACGGCATCTGCTCGATCAGGTGCCCTACGGCGAGGTGGGCCATCCCGATGTCGTGCTGCCCCAGCGCGTGCATCATCCGGACTACAGCCGCAATCCGCAGCCGCAGGATATGTACGTGCCGTCCGTTTATTGATGAATAAAGCCACGCGTGCGTGGCTTTATTTGCGTTTCAGGCGTTCAGGGCGCCGGGTTCGGATGCCTGACGTGGATGGCTTCGATGCCGGCGAGCACATCCGCGTTCAATTCCACCTCGACGCTATCGATGTTTTCCTTGAGCTGATCCAGCGTCGTGGCGCCAACCAGGTTGCTGGCGACGAACTTGCGCGCGTTCACCCAGGCCAGGGCCAGGGCCACCGGCGACAGGCCATGCTGCTTGGCCAGCGCCACGTATTCGGCCGCGGCCGCGTCGGTTTCCGGATTGCTGTAGCGGGTAAAGCGCTCGAACAGCGTCAGGCGCGCCTTGGCCGGGTGCGCACCGTTCAGGTACTTGCCCGACAGCACGCCCATGGCCAGCGGCGAATAGGCCAGCAGGCTCACGCCTTCGTGATGGGTGAATTCCGACAGACCGATCTCGTAGACGCGGTTGACCAGGCTGTACGGATTCTGGATGGACGCCGGGCGCGGTAGGTTCTTCATTTCCGCATGCTTGAGGAACTGCGCCATGCCCCAGGGTGTTTCGTTGGACAGGCCGAAGTGGCGGATCTTGCCGGCCTTCTGCAGGTCGCTGAGCACCTGCAGCGTTTCTTCGACGGGCACGGTGTAGTCGTCTTCGACCCAGGGGTAGTTGAGCTTGCCGAAGGTGCTGGTGGTGCGGTCGGGCCAGTGCAACTGGTAGAGGTCGAGGTAGTCGGTCTGCAGGCGCTTGAGGCTGGCGTCCAGCGCTGCGGTGATGTTCTTGCGGTCCAGAAAAGTCTTGCCGTCACGGATGTGCCCGGGGCGCTTGGCGTCGCGCACGGGTCCGGCCACCTTGCTGGCAAGGTAGAAATCGTCGCGTTTGCCGCGCCGGGCGATCCAGGTGCCGATATAGGCTTCGGTGCGGCCCTGGGTTTCGGGCTTGGGCGGTACGGGATACATCTCGGCGGCATCGATCAGATTGACGCCGCGCGACAGCGCATAGTCGAGCTGCTGGTGGGCCTGGGCTTCGGTATTTTGCTCGCCCCAGGTCATGGTACCCAGGCCGATCAGGCTGACTTCCAGGCCGGTGCGGCCAAGCTGGCGGTATTTCACTGCAATACTCCGGGTTGTTGAAAGGGCTTTTGGCCCTTAGGGTTTTGGGCAATGGTACTCCCGCTCCAGAGGTATAGTGCAACGCACCAATTTCCCTTCCCTCGACAGGCAGGAGTTTTAAATGCCCTCATTATTCGATCCCCTGGTTGCCGGCGAACTCAAGCTGGCCAACCGTGTCGTCATGGCGCCGCTGACCCGCAACCGTTCACCCAAGGCCGTGCCGCAGCCCATCGCCGCGACCTATTACGCTCAGCGCGCCACGGCCGGCCTGCTCATTACCGAGGCCACGGCCATCTCGCACCAGGGCCAGGGCTACGCCGACGTGCCCGGCCTGTACGGCGCCGACCAGATCGAGGGCTGGAAACGAGTGACCGGCGCCGTGCACGAGGCGGGCGGGTGCATCGTGGTGCAGCTCTGGCATGTGGGCCGCATCTCGCACACCTCGCTGCAGCCCAATGGCGGCGCGCCGGTGGCGCCCTCGGCCATTACGGCCAAGTCCAAGACCTACGTCATCGACGCCGAGGGCAAGGGCGAATTTACGCCGACCTCCGCGCCGCGCGCGCTGAACATCGAAGAACTGCCGGGCATCGTGTCCGACTATCGCAAGGCGGCCCGGGCGGCCATCGAGGCGGCCTTTGACGGCGTGGAACTGCACGCCGCCAACGGCTATCTCATCGACCAGTTCCTGCGCTCGGACAGCAATCAGCGTACCGATGCCTACGGCGGTTCGATCGAAAACCGTGCGCGCTTGCTGTTCGAGGTGCTCGATGCCATCACCGCCGAGATCGGCGCGGGGCGGGTCGGCATCCGTATTTCGCCGGTGACGCCGGCCAACGATGTCAGCGATCCGAATCCGCAGCCGCTCTTTAACTACGTGGTAGAAGGCCTGGCGCGCTACGGCCTGGCTTATGTGCATGTGATCGAGGGCGCCACGGGCGGGGCGCGCGACTTCCAGCAGGGCGACGCGCCCTTTGACTATGCGGCGCTCAAATCGGCCTACCGTGAGGCCGGCGGCAAGGGGGCCTGGATGGCCAACAACGGCTACGACGGGGCGCAGGCGCAGCAGGCCGTGGCAAGCGGGCAGGCCGACCTGGTGGCATTCGGCAAGGCATTTATCTCCAACCCGGATCTGGTGCGCCGCTTGCGCGAGCAGGCCCCCTTGAATGATTGGGACCAGTCCACGTTCTACGGCGGCGGCGAGAGGGGCTACGTGGACTATCCGGTGCTAACCTAAAATAATTCAGCTATAATCTTGTCTCTTTAGCGCCCGTAGCTCAGTTGGATAGAGTACTTGGCTACGAACCAAGGGGTCGTGGGTTCGAATCCTGCCGGGCGCACCAAGATGAAAAAAAGGCCGGGTGCTTGCGTACCCGGCCTTTTCTTTTTTCGGGGGTGGCCAGGCATGACTGCAGAAAAAGTGGCGATCGTGACCGCCGGCGGCAGCGGCATGGGGGCGGCGTGCGCCCGCAAGCTGGCGGCCGACGGCTTCAGGGTGGCGATACTTTCATCTTCCGGAAAGGGCGAGGCGCTGGCGGCGCAATTGGGGGGCATCGGTGTAACCGGGTCGAACCAGTCCAACGAGGACCTGGGCAGGCTGGTCGAGCAGGTCCTGGCCCGCTGGGGGCGCATCGACGTGCTGGTCAACAGCGCCGGTCACGGGCCGCGCGCAGGCGTCCTGGACATTTCCGATGAAGACTGGCATCGCGGCATGGATACCTATCTGATGAACGTGATCCGTCCGGTGCGGCTGGTGACGCCCGCCATGCAAAAGCAAAAGTCCGGCGCGGTCGTCAATATATCGACGGCCTGGGCCTTCGAACCCAGCAATATGTTTCCGACCTCGGCGGTATTTCGCGCGGGGCTGGCCGCCTTCACCAAGCTTTTCGCGGACACCTACGCCGCGGAAAACATCCGCATGAACAACGTCCTGCCCGGCTGGATAGACAGCCTGCCGGCCACCGAGGAGCGCCGCGACAGCGTGCCTATGGGCCGTTACGGCACCAGCCAGGAGATCGCGGCCACAGTTGCCTTCCTGGCTTCGGAAGGGGCGGCATACATCACGGGGCAGAACCTGCGCGTTGATGGTGGGCTGATGCGGTCGGTTTGACCGCGGCCACCATGGACGTCGTGCCGAGCGGCACCGGCAGCGCCGGCGCGGACCGGGCAAGATCAGGGTTAACAGACCCTAGGGAATTCCATAGGGTGCGCCAGCTGACATGCTAAAGAGTCGTTCATCGTGTACCGTTAAGATTCATAACAATATTGAACGGGACGAGAGATGGAAACGAGCAGCCGCTTGGTCGACGAACGCGCCAACCTGACCAGCACGAACCGATTCGAGCTCCTGCTGTTTCGGCTCGGCGCCGCGCCGGGCGGCGGCGATCAGCATGAGCTTTACGGCATCAATATCTTCAAGATCCGCGAGATCATGCAGATACCGGCGGTGACGCCGATAGCCGGTTCTTCGGATTTCGTGCTGGGAGCCGTCGACATCCGCGGGCAGATCATGCCTGTCGTCAATCTGCCCAAAGTGATGGGCTGCGACCCGACCCGAGGGCTCAATCTGCTTCTGGTCACGGAGTTCGCGCGGACGGTGCAGGCCTTTGCCGTCGAGGAAGTCGATGACATCGTGCGGCTTGAATGGAACCAGGTGTTGTCGGCGGAAGCGGCTATCGGCGGCAGTTCCGTGACCAGCCTCGCGCGGATCGATGGCAACACGGGCGATTCCCGGCTCGCCCAGGTGGTCGACGTCGAGCAGGTGCTGCGCGACGTGTTCCCGGCGCAGCACCCGGATGTCAAGCCTGAAGACGTCGGCTCGCTTGCGAGTCTTCCTCCCGGCGCCAAGGTGCTGGCGGCGGACGACTCGGGGTTTGCACGCCGAATCATCGAAGAGTCGCTGCAGGCACTTGGCGTGGACTACATCATGACCAAGACCGGCCAGGAGGCATGGGAGGTGCTGCAGGAGATTTCGGACACCGTGCAGAAGCAGGGCGGGCGCGTGCGCGACAAGATCGCCCTGGTGCTGACGGATATCGAGATGCCGGAGATGGACGGCTTCATGCTGACCCGGCGGATCCGCGGCGATATGCATTTGCGCGACATTCCTGTTGTCATCCATTCCTCGCTGACCGGGACGGCCAACGAAACGCATGTCAAGAACGCCGGGGCCACAGGCTATATCCCGAAATTCTCGCCAGGAGAACTGGGCGAGATATTGCGCCAGACGCTGGCTGCCACCCGGGAAGGCTGAAGGAAAAATCAGGGGGCATTCTTTTGTGGCGCATTCGGGTCGTGTATCAACCCTCCCGACTGATGCCGCCATAGCCGTGCGTACAACCCGTTTTTGGCACGCAGTTCGGCATGCGTGCCGGCTTCGACGATCCGGCCCTTGTCCATCACCACCAGGCGGTCCAGACGCGCGATGGTCGACAGGCGGTGGGCGATGGCAATCACCGTCTTGCCGCGCATCAGGGTTTCCAGATTGTCCTGGATTGCGGCTTCGGCGTCGGAGTCCAGGGCTGAAGTGGCTTCGTCCAGAACGAGTATGGGCGCGTTCTTGAGCAGAACGCGGGCGATGGCGATGCGCTGGCGCTGGCCTCCGGAGAGTTTCACGCCGCGCTCGCCCACGAGGGTATCCAGGCCGGTGCGGCCTTGCAGGTCGGCCAGGGCCGCGACAAAGCCGTCCGCCTGCGCTTGGCGCAGGGCCTGCACGATCTGCGCGTCGCTGGCCGCGGGCTTGCCATAGCGCATGTTGTCGCGTACGGATCGATGCAGCAACGAGGTGTCCTGCGTGACCACGCCGATCTGCGAACGCAGACTTTCCTGGCCGACCCGGGAAATATCCTGGTCGTCGACGAGAATGCGTCCGCCGTCCAGATCGTACAGGCGCAGCAAGATATTGATGAGCGTGGACTTGCCCGCGCCCGAGGGGCCGACCAGGCCTATCTTCTCTCCCGGCTCGATGTCCAGAGTCAGCCGGTCGATGACGCCCGACGGCCTGCCATAGTGAAAGGACACCTCCTCGAAACGTATGCCGCCCCGTGTCACGCGCAGATCCTGCGCGCCCGGCGCATCGGTCACGATGCGTGGCCGCGAGATGGTGTGGATGCCGTCCTGCACCGTACCCAGGTTCTCGAAGATGCCGTTGACCACCCACATGATCCAGCCCGACATATTGTTGATGCGTATGGCCAGACCGGTGGCCAGCGCGATCATGCCGGCCGACATATGTCCGCTGGCCCATAGCCACAGCGCCAGCCCGGGCGTGCCGGCAATCAGGATGCCGTTGAGCACCGCGATGACAAAGCCCATGCGGGTGATCATGCGCGCGGCATATTGCGCCTGCTCGGTCTGCTCGGCCATGGCCTCGCGCACGTATTGCTCCTCGAACTGCTGGTGCGCGAAGAGCTTGAGCGTGGCGATATTGCCGTAGCCGTCGACGATGCGGCCCATGAGCTTGCCGCGCGACTGCGAAGCGATGGCGGCCCGATGCTTTACGCGCGGCACAAAGTAGACCAGCGTGGCGATATAGCCCGAGATCCAGGTGACCAGCGGCAGGGTCAGTCGCCAGTCCGCGTGGGCGAACAACACCAGCGAGGTGATCGAGTAGATCAGCACGTGCCAGATGGCGTCCATGGCCGAGACGGACGAATCGCGCAGCGCGGCGCCGGTCTGCACGATGCGATTGGCGATGCCGCCAGCAAAGTCGTTGAGAAAGAAAGCCAGGCTTTGCTTGAGCACGTAGCGGTGGTTCTGCCAGCGCACCAGCGTGGCCAGGCCGGGCGTCAACGTCTGGTGCACCAGCAGGTCGTGGATGCCGGTGAGCGCCGGACGCAGAATCAGCGTGACCAAGGCCATCAGCCACAATAGGCGGCCGTGCATCTTGAAAAAATTGCCGCCGGGCGCGCCGCCGGACATCGCGCTGGCCCAGTCCACGATGCGGCCGAGAAAATCGAACAGCGCCACATCCGCCAGGGCGGACAGCAGGCCGACGGCCAGAAGACAGATCAGGGGGCCTTTGACCTGGCGCAGATAGTGGGCATAGAAGCCGACCAGGCCGTCGGGCGGCATGACGTCAACGGACGGCCGGAACGGGTCGATCAGGCCCTCGAACAGGCGGTCGATCAAGTGCGGGCGGGGAGGCGTCATGCCGGGCGGGAAAGCGTGGGGCGACGGATTCATGGTAGCAAAACGCGCTTGTCCGCTCCTGCGCGTATCCCGACAAAACCCTGATGCCTTGTCGCGCAGATCCGGACGGTTCGGTGCGCAGCGGTTAAATTCGACCCCATTGAAATGCGGGAGATACAAACATGAGCAGCCCGTCTTGGGGCCCCAACTGGAATCTGGATGGCATTGTTTCGGGCCTGCGCGCGGCGCGGGTGGACTGGCGCGGGCCGCAAGGCCGCCTGCGCGAAGCCTCGGCGGGCCGCGAGTTTCCGTCGCAAGACAGCCTGCGCCAGATCGTCGCGCAATTGAGCGGGGCGCTGTTTCCCATGAGGCTCGGTCCCATCGATCTGCGCGAGGAAGGCGAGGATTTCTATGTCGGCCATACGCTGGGCGAGGCGCTGGATGCCCTGCTGGGGCAGACATACCTGGAACTGCGCCACCTGGGCCGCCATGAGCCGCAGTCGTGCGAAGAGACCATGGCGCGCGCCGTGCAGATCGTGCGGCAGTTCGGCGCCGAACTGCCCAGGCTCCGGCGCGCGCTCGACCTGGATGTGACGGCGGCCTATCAAGGCGACCCGGCCGCGCGCAGCGTCGATGAGGTGCTGCTGTGCTATCCGGGCGTGACCGCGATGATCCATCATCGCCTGGCCAATGTGTTGTACCGCCTGGGCGCGCCCATGCTGGCGCGCATCGTGGCCGAGATCGCGCATGCCGAGACTGGCATTGACATCCATCCCGGCGCGACCATAGGCAAGCGTTTTTTCATCGATCATGGCACGGGCGTGGTAATAGGCGAGACCGCCATCATCGGCGACCGCGTGCGGCTCTATCAGATGGTGACGCTGGGGGCCAAGCGCTTCCCGCCGGGCGAGAACGGCGAACTCAAGAAAGGCCTGCCGCGGCATCCCATCATCGAAGACGATGTGGTGATCTATGCCGGCGCAACCATCCTGGGCCGCGTCGTCATCGGCAAGGGCTCGACCATAGGCGGCAATGTCTGGCTGACGCGCGATGTGGCGCCGGGCAGCAATGTCACGCAGGCCAGCCTGGTGAGCGATCTGCCGGGCTGCGGGCTGGACGGCGGCTAAAAAATGAAACGACCGCCGCGTCCGCTTTGTTCGCTGCACGCCGGGGGGGCGTCCCTGTCCCTCGGGGTGGCCCGGCGCGGCTAAGATGCAGGCGCTGCGCGACTTTTTGACCGGCCGGCGCCTCTTCGTGCTGACCGGCGCCGGGTGCAGCACGGACTCGGGCCTGCCCGACTACCGGGACGGGGCCGGCGAATGGAAACGCAAGCCGCCCATCGATTTTCAGACCTTCATGGGCAGCGACACGAGGCGCGCGCGCTACTGGGCGCGCGGCCTGGTGGGTTGGCGGCGCTTTGGCCAAGCGCAGCCCAACGCGGCGCATCGCGCGCTGGCCGCCATGGAACGCGATGGGGGCATCGCGCTGCTGGTCACGCAGAACGTGGATGGCCTGCATCAGGCCGCAGGCAGCCGCGTCGTGCTCGACCTGCACGGCCGCATGGTCCAGGTGCTGTGCACGGCGTGCGGCTGGCGCGGCCCGCGGGCACACTGGCAGGGTCAGTTGGAGTCACTGAATCCCGAGTGGATTGCCTTGGATGCGCCGGATGCTCCCGATGGCGATGCCGATCTCGACGGCCTGGATTTCACGCACTTCGTCGTGCCGTCGTGTCCGCATTGTGGTGGCATCGTCAAGCCGGACGTGGTGTTCTTCGGCGAACTTGTGCCGCGCGAGCGCTACGAGCGCGCCATGGCGGCGCTGGACGAGGCCGACGCAGTGTTGGTGGTGGGTTCTTCACTGATGGTGCATTCGGGCTACCGCTATGTGAAGGAGGCTAGCCATCGCGGCCTGCCCATCGCGGCCATCAATATGGGGCGCACGCGCGCGGACGATTTGCTATGCCTGAAGGTGGAGCAGTCCTGCGCCCAGGCCCTGGGCGCGCTGTATCCCGCCTAGCCTGCAGCAGGCGGCCTGCAAAACCCGCCTACAGGGCCTGTCTGCTGCCATGCCTGCGGTCAACCAGCAGGAGCTGGCGGGCTTCTTCCCAGGTGGCCTCATCGGGGGCGAGCAGCAAACCTCCGTCGCGGTGTGTGGGCTTGTAGGGGCTGCCGTCAAAATGGGCGGAGTAGCCTCCCGCCTCCTGGTGCAGCAGCCAGCCGGCCGCGTGATCCCAGGGATGCAACACGTTGTAGAGCAGAATATGGCAATGCCCCGAGGCTGCCATGCGGTATTCGTGCGCGGCGCAGTGCAGCGAAGTATTGCGGGCGAAAGCGGACAGGCGGACATGGGCCATGTCGCGCAAATTCCGAGGCAGGCCGCTGTCGTCGATCATGCATTCCATGTCCTGTACCGGCGCGGGCTTGGCCACCGACAGCGGCGACATCTCGCCATCCTCGCGGGCCATCCATGCGCCCTCGCCCCGTACCGCAATGGCGGCATCGCGGCAGACCGGATCGTAGATGACGCTGGCGATCACCTCGCCGCGGTGGCAAGCGGCGACCATCATGCCAAATAGCGGCAGCCCCATCACATAGTTGCGAGTGCCGTCGATGGGGTCGACGATGAAGGCCAGGTCGGCGTCCACCAGCATGTTCAGCAGCGCCGGATTGCGCTCCGAAGCCTCTTCGCCTATGAGCACGGCGCCGGAGTGTTGCTTTGCCAGACGCGCGAAGATCTGGCGCTCGGCTTCCTCGTCCGCATCGGTGACCAGATCGCGCGGCGAACTCTTGCAGCGTATCGCCTCCGGAGGCAGATTACGAAAGCGTGGCATGACGACGGACTGCGCCACTTCGGCCAGTACGACGGCAAGACGACGCGTATCGTCACGCGAGAATGTGCGGCTCATGTCTGAGGGGGAGGGAGAATCGGGGAAGTCTTTCAATCTAGCACGACATGATGTCGATTGTGCGTTTAGTAACGTTGTTTGAGTTCTTGAGTCGTTTGCCATGCCGGAACGGGGGGGCCTATGAGGCTGCCTGGTCGGCAGACTCGGCCCCAGGACGGGGCCTTGGCCATCGATCGAGCAAAAAAGGCGGTCCGGGCGCGAACTCGCCCCTGCGGGACTCAGGCAGCGCGTCCGGACTTCCCCCGCCCTTTTTGCTCGGACCGGGCAGCCTCCAACAGGCAGCCTCATAGGCGTAGCATTTCGGAAAAATCGGCGCATTCCAAGAGAGATCAAGCCATGGTCTTGCGTAAACTTGCGGTAGTCTGGCCGGCGTTGGCCGGGCATCAAGGGGAGAAATGCCGGCATGTCCGATGAAGCGAGCAGCCTGCCGCCAGAGGTGATGGCGTCTGTGGCCTACCTGGAAGGCCGGCGAGTGTGCGATGTGCCCGTCGAAGACATTCCCTCCTATGTCGGCCGCGCAGACAGCCTGCTCTGGACGGGCCTGCGCGAACCCACCGAAGACCTGCTGACATGCGTGCTGGCCCGCCTGGGCGCCGATGCGCGCTGCCGCGAGGACATGCTGCAGGCGCACACGCGGCCCAAGATTCTGGACTACGGCAATATGGTGCTGGTGGTGGCCATCATGGTCGAGGTTCAGGCCGAGCGCCCCGCGTTTGGTGAAACCCAGCTTCTCATCGGCAACGGGTTTCTGCTCACGGTGCGGCGCGGCTCGGTGGCGCCGTATGCGGATCTGCGCGCCCGCCTTGAAGCCGTGCCCGGCCTGCTCAAGCGCGGCAGCGACTACGTGGCGGCGGAATTGCTCGACCTGCTGGTGGACCGCTATGCGATTGCCTTGCACAAGCTCGAAGCCCAGGTCGAAGCGGCGGAACAAAAGCTGCTGATCCGCGGTACCAGCATGGCCGACATTCGCAAGCTGTATCGCCAGCGTCGCGACCTGCTGCGCATCCACACCGCCGTGGCGCCGATGGCCGAAATATGCCGCCGTCTGGCGCGGGTCGAGATGGATCCCATCGACGCGCAGGCCCGCCCGTATTACGGCGAAGTGGCCGATCGCGTGCAGCGCATTGACGAACTGATCAACGCCTTGCGCGAGGCCCTGGTGTTTGCCTTCGAGGCCAGCCAGATGATGGCGCAAGCCCAGCAAAACGACACCACGCGCAAGCTGGCGGCTTGGGCCGCCATACTGGCCGTGCCCACAGCCATTGCGGGTATATATGGCATGAATTTCGAATTCATGCCGGAGCTGAAATGGCGCGGCGGCTATTTCTTGATCCTGGGCGCCATGGCGACGATTTGTATGACACTCTACTGGCGCTTGCGCCGGGCCGGATGGCTGTAATGCCTTTTCGAGGTGCAAAGCGTTGAACGACGAAAATTCCTCTGGCGGCCCGCTGCGCGGCAATTCCAGGCGCCGGAACGCGCGCTTTGCCGTGAGCGTGCTGATCATGGCTCTGGCGGCGGCTTTGCTGCAGTTACTTTCACCGACGACGGGCGGACTCGGCGCATTGCATACGTCCGCGCCGGATAGCCCGGTGCCCGCGGGCGCCTATGAGTTGGCGGGGAAGGTGATCAATGTGGCCGACGGCGACACCGTCACACTGCTGACCGACGACAACACGCAGCACCGCATCCGCCTGGACAGCATCGACGCGCCGGAAAAAGCGCATGGCTCGGACCAGCCCGGCCAGCTTTTTGCCGAGCAGGCGCGCAGGAACTTGGCCGCGATGGTGGCTGGCAAGCGCCTGAGGGCGCGCTGCTACGAGACCGACCGATACAAGCGCGAGGTCTGCGCCCTGATGTTGGACGACGGTTCATCGGTCAACCGCGCCCAGGTCCAGAGCGGCTACGCCTGGGCTTACACGGCGCGGCATGATGCCTATTTGCGCGACGGCGCCATGCCCGAATTGCAAAGCCAGGCCAAGCAGGCGGGCCTTGGCTTGTGGGCTCAGCAAGGCCCCACGGCGCCCTGGAAATGGCGCTACGATTGCTGGAGGCAGCAGCGGTGCGATTGATGCGGCGCGTGCTGGCGGCCTGTACGGCTTTTGCGGTCGCGGCGCTGATGCTGCTCGCCGGTCTGTCGGGCTGCTCGCCCGACAACCCCATCAATAGTCCCTATCCCGACGCCAGCCTGGCCCGCAACACGCTCTACACCGCCTTCGCCGGACGCTCGCCCAAGTACCTCGACCCCGCCAGTTCCTACTCGACCGACGAGACGCCCTATACCTACAATATCTACGAGCCGCTTTACGGCTATCACTATCTGAGGCGGCCATATACGCTGGTGCCGCGCGCGGCAGCCTCGATCGACCCGCCGCGGTACCTGGACGCGCAGGGCCATGTGCTGCCCGCCGACGCGCCGGGCGACCAGATCGCCCAGAGCGACTACATCATCCGCATCCGCCCCGGCATACGCTATCAGCCGCATCCGGCGCTGGCCCGCCGTGCCGACGGCAGCGATGTCTACGATCCCGTGCCGGCCGGCGTGCTTGCGCGGGCCTATGCCATTACCGATTTCAAGCAGACGGGTACGCGCGAGCTGACGGCCCAGGACTACGTCTACGGTTTCCGGCGCCTGGCCAGTCCGCGCGTAGTCTCGCCCATTTTTGCGCTGATGGCGCAGTACGTGGTGGGCCTGAAGGAATACGGCGACGTGCTGCGCAAACGGGATGCGGCCTTGCGTCAGGGACTGCCGGCGGGCACGCGCGATCTGCCCTGGCTGGACCTGCGCCCGGCCGACGGCTTTACCGGCGTGCAGGCGCTGGACGATCACACCCTGCTCATCCGCGTGAAGGGCAAGTATCCGCAGTTCAAGTATTGGCTCGCCATGACCTTCACCGCGCCGGTGCCCTGGGAGGCGGACCGCTTCTATAGTCAGCCCGGCATGGCCGAGCACGATCTGTCGCTCAACACCTGGCCCATAGGCACCGGTCCCTATATGCTGGTGCAGAACCTGCCCAACCGGCGCCTGGTACTGCAGCGCAATCCCAATTTTCACGGCGAGCCTTACCCATGCGAGGGGGCGCCCGGCGACCGCGCGCGCGGCCTGCTGGCCGATTGCGGCAAGCCTACGCCCTTCATCGACCGCATCGTGTTCAGCAATGAAAAGGAAGCGGTGCCCCTGAGCGGCAAGTTCATCCAGGGTTATTACGATATTCCCCAGGCTGACCGCGGCGACTACGGCGTGGCCATGCGCGTGGCGGCGGACGATTCGGCCGACAAGGCCAGGCTCTATCGCGAACACGGCATCCGCCTGCCCACTTCGGTGGCGATGACCGAAATGTACATGGGCTTTAACTGGCTCGACCCGGTGGTGGGACGCGGCGACACCCCCGAGCAGCAGGAAAAGAACCGTAAGCTGCGCCTGGCCATCAGCATTGCCTTCGACTGGGAGGCGCACGTGGCCGTGTTCGAGAACGGGCAGGCGCAGGTGGCATACGGCCCACTGCCCCCGGGCGTGCTGGGCTACGAGGCGCCGCCGGCCGGATACGATCCGCAAGTCTACGATCTGGTCGACGGCAAGCCTGTGCGCAAATCCCTGGCGCAAGCCAGGCGCTTGCTGGCCCAGGCCGGCTATCCCGACGGGCGCAGCAGCAAGACGGGCCAGCCGCTGGTGCTTTACTACGACGCGACCGGGGGCGCGGGCGGCGACGCGCAATTCGATTGGATGCGCCGCCAACTGGCCAGGATCGGCATTCAGCTGGACCTGCGCGCCACCGACTACAACCGTTTCCAGGACAAGATGCAGCGCGGCGCGGCGCAGCTGTTTTCCTGGGGCTGGGTGGCCGACTACCCCGACGCCGAGAACTTCCTTTTCCTGCTCTACGGCCCCAACGGCAAGGTCAAGTATGGCGGCGAGAACGCCGCGAATTACGAGAATCCGGAATTCGATAGGCTTTTCGAGCAGATGAAATACCTCGACGACGGCCCGCGCAAGGTCGAGCTGTTGCGGCGCATGGTGGCCATCGTGCAGCACGACGCGCCCTGGATGTTCGGCTACTTTCCGCTATCGGGCGCAGCCTATCAACAGTGGGTGGGCAACGCCAAGCCCACCGATATGGTGCGCAACACGCTGCAGTACATGAAGATAGATCCGGCTTTGCGGTTGCGGCGTGTGCGTGAATGGAACCGGCCCATCTGGTGGCCGCTGGTCGCCTTCGCGCTGGCGGGCGCGCTGGCCGTGGCGGCGGCCTGGCGCACCGTCAAGCGGCGCGATGCCCAGGCGGCGCTGCCTGCGGCAGCGGCGGATCGATCGAGGCAGGAGAGGGCATGATCGCTTATATCCTGCGGCGCCTGATCTACGGCGTGCTGATCCTGGTGGGCGTCAATCTCCTGACCTTCGTGCTGTTTTTCGCGGTGAACACGCCCGACGACATGGCGCGCTTGGCCATAGGTGGGCAGCGCGCCAGCCCTCAGGCCCTGCAGAGGTGGAAGACCGAGCACGGCTACGACAAGCCGCTGTTCTATAACACGACCGAGCAGGGTGCACGGCGCTATATCGACACAGTCTTCTACCAGCGCTCGGTGCCGCTGCTTTTCATGGATTTCGGCGTGTCCGACGCAGGGCGCGACATAGGCCGTGAAATCCGCGCGCGCATGGGACCCAGCCTGGCCCTGGCGCTACCCACCTTCATCCTGGGTTTGGCAAGCAGTGTGGCTTTCGCGCTGATGCTGGTGTATTTCCACACTACGCGGCTGGATTTCTGGGGCGTAGTCGCTTGCGTTGCGATGCTGTCGATATCAGGGCTTTTCTACATCATCGCGGGGCAGTGGCTGTTTTCCAAGGTGCTGCGTCTGGTGCCGTATTCGGGCTATTCGGGCGGGTGGGACATGATCAAGTTCCTGGCCCTGCCGGTGGCGGTGGCGGTGGTGGCCGGCTTGGGTTCGAATGCACGCTTCTATCGCACGCTGTTCCTGGAGGAGATAGGTAAGGACTACGTGCGCACTGCGCGGGCCAAGGGTCTTGGCGAGGCAGTCGTACTGTTTCGCCACGTGCTCAGGAACGCCATGCTGCCTATTCTGACCGGCGCCGTGTCGGCTATCCCTCTGCTGTTCATGGGTAGCCTGATATCCGAATCCTTCTTCGGCATTCCCGGCCTGGGCAGCTACACCATCGATGCCCTCAACGCGCAGGACTTCGCCATCGTGCGGTCCATGGTGTTTCTGGGATCGGCCCTGTATATCGTAGGCCTGATTCTGGCCGATGTTTCCTACACGCTGGTCGATCCCCGCGTGCGTTTCGAATAGCGAGGAGAGCGGCATGCCGTTCAAACCCGTTCTGCTCTGGACCGACGCCGCGCTGTTCCTGATGCTCGCTTGCGTCTTACTCTACGCGGTGCGCGTCGCGCGCAGCGCGACCTTGCGCGCGACGTGGTCGCAGGTCGCGCACAGCGCGCCGGCCATGTGCTCGGCGATCGTGCTGCTGGTGCTGGTCGCCGCGGGCCTGCTCGATTCCCTGCACTACCAGCCGCGCCTGCCGCCTGCGTCCGCAGCGCCCGCGCATGCGGGCGCGGTGTATTCGCCGGCCGTGCGTTCGGCGCTGGACGGCCTGTTCGATGCCACGGTTCTCACGCATCCCGAAAAGACCTATTCCGCGCCGCTGGCGTGGCGCCAATTCACCAAAGAAACCATGCTGATGCACGGTCAGCCGGTGCGCGATTTTCCGCGCCTGAAATATGGGGGTGCGTATTTGGCCGACCCCGCCACCCAATGGCGGCCGGATGTTTTCATGCGCCTGGGATGGGGCATGCTCGGCGGTGTGGCGGCTGCGCTTGTTGCGGGCGCCCTCCTGGGGGCGGCCTTGTCCAGCCGTCATGGCGGCTGGCGGCGCGCGCTGGGTGCCGTGGGCCGCAACCGCACGCAGTTGCCCTGGCGCGCGATGCTCTGCACTGTCGCGGCACTATGTCTGCTGATTGGCGCAGTGGCCGGCCTGGCCAGTGGCTACCACGTGCTGGGCACCGACCGCACCGGCAACGACGTGTTGTGGCAGTGCATAAAGAGCGTGCGCACGGCGCTGGTGATAGGCAGCCTGACCACGGCCGCCATGCTGCCGCCGGCTATTTTCTTCGGCATCGCGGCGGGCTATTTCAAAGGCGGTATCGATATTGCCATCCAGTATCTCTACACCACCATCACCTCTATTCCGGGGGTGCTGCTGGTGGCTGCCTGCTCGCTGATGATGCAGGTTTACATCGATCGCCATGCCGAGTTCTTCGATACCTCGGCGGCGCGGGCCGATCTGCGCCTTTTTCTGCTGTGCATGATCCTGGGCCTGACCGGTTGGGACGGCCTGTGCCGTCTGTTGCGGGCCGAGACGCTCAAGCTGCGCGAGCTCGACTACGTTCAGGCGGCGCGCGCCTTCGGCGTTTCGAACTGGCGCATCATGCGCCGGCACCTGCTGCCTAACGTCATGCACCTGATCCTCATTACCGTGGTTCTGCAGTTCTCCAGCCTGGTCCTGTACGAGGCGGTGCTGTCCTATCTTGGCATAGGCGTGGACCCGAGCATGAACTCCTTCGGTTCGATGATAGACAGGTCGCGCTACGAGATGTCGCGCGATCCGATGGTCTGGTGGGGCCTGCTTTCCGCCTTCGTTTTCATGCTGACCTTGGTGCTCGCGGCCAATCTGTTCGCCGATGCGGTGCGCGACGCCCTCGATCCCCGCCTGCGCCGGCGCCGCACCGGCAGGGCCGTGGCGGATACGGGAGCTTCTCCATGAACGTGCCGTTGCTCGAGGTGGCGGATCTGAGCGTGGATCTGGCCGGCGAATCCGGCGTAATGCAGGCCGTCAGGCGGCTGCGCTTTGCGATCGATCGAGGCGAAACCTTCGCGCTGGTGGGCGAATCCGGCTGCGGCAAGAGCCTGATGGCGTTGGCTTTACTGCGCCTGCTGCCGCAGGCCGGACGCATCGTCGCCGGTGAGGTCCGCCTCGAAGGCAGGGACTTGAACCGCTTGCCGGAATCGGCCATGCGAGCCGTGCGCGGTGCGCGCATGGGCATCGTCTTCCAGGAGCCGGCCACCAGCCTGAATCCGGTCATGCGGGTGGGCGAGCAGATCATGGAGGTCTTGCGCGCGCATACCGCGCTGCGCGGCGCGGCGGCGCGCGAGCGGGCGGCGCATTGGCTGGGCCGCGTCGGCATCGCCGATGCCGTGAGGCGACTGGACGACTATCCCTTCCAGTTCTCCGGCGGGCAGAAGCAGCGCATCATGATCGCCATCGCACTGGCCGCCGAACCGGGGCTGCTCATCGCCGACGAGCCAACCACCGCTCTGGATGTGACCGTGCAGGCCCAGGTGCTGGCGCTGCTGGCCGATATCCAGCGCGAGCTGGGCATGGCGGTGCTGCTCATCACACATGATCTGGCCGTGGTTCGCCAAGTGGCCCAGCATGTGGCCCTGATGCGCGCAGGCGAGATCGTCGCAAGCGCGTCGGCAACCGATTTCTTCGCCGCGCCGGACCATCCTTACGCGTTGCAGTTGTTCGAGGCCATTCCTACGTATGCCAAGCGGGGCCGCCCCCTGTCGCCGGCCGGGCGGCAGGCCATGAAGGTGGCTGCCGCGCAGCCGGCGCCGGCTGCCGTTGTTTCCCGCGTTCCATCCGCTTGCGACATCCCACGGGAGATCCTGCTCGACGTGCGGGACTTGCGCGTGCAATACCCCGGAACAGGCCGGGCATGGCGGCGCGAATGGATCAAGGCGGTCGACGGCGTGAATTTCACCTTGGGCGTGGGCGAAACCCTGGCGCTTCTGGGCGAGTCGGGTTGTGGCAAGACCACCACCGCCCACGCCTTGCTCCGGCTGGCCGAAGGCGCCCGCGTCACGGGCAGCGCTCGGCTGGCCGGCCAAGACCTGCTGGCAGCCTCGCGTACCGCGCTGCGCGGTCTGCGGCGAGACATCCAGATCGTGTTCCAGGATCCGTATGCTTCGCTCGACCCGCGCATGCGGGTGGGGGAAATACTGGACGAGGGGATCGCTGCCCTGCGCCCCGAACTGGACCGTCCCGCGCGCGCGGGGCGTTCGCAAAATCTCTTGAGGCGTGTCGGCCTGCCCGCGGATTCGCTGCAGCGCTACCCGCACGAATTTTCCGGCGGCCAGCGCCAGCGCATCGCCATTGCGCGGGCGCTGGCCGTCGAACCCAAGGTGCTGGTTTGCGACGAACCCACCTCAGCGCTGGATGTGTCGGTGCAGGCGCAAATACTGGATCTGCTGCGCGAGCTGCAAACCGAACTGGGCATCGCCTATCTTTTCATTACCCACAACTTCGGGGTGGTCGAATATCTGGCCGATCGCGTGGCGGTGATGCATGGGGGACGCATAGTCGAGAGCGATACGGCCTGGGCCGTGCTGCACGAACCGCGCCATGCCGTCACGCGGCAGTTGCTGCAGGCCGTGCCCAGGCTGGATTTCTCATCGCCCGACGGCTACATGGAAATGCCCTATTGATTCGGCCCTTAAACAGTATCAAGCAGCGTACTTGACGCGAGGATCGCGAAAGTAGGCTTTGACGCGTTCCGGCTCGCTGCCGATCACGGCCATATGTGCTTCGGTGGCGGCGCGAAGTTTGGCCTTGGTGCGTGCCGGTACCTTGCGACGGATAACGTGTTTGAGATCGGCGTTGAGACGTTCCTCCGGATTGAGTTCGGGGCTGTAGCTGGGTAGATAGAACACCTCCATCTGATCGACATGCTCGGCCAGCCACTGCTTGACCGGCTTGCAGTGATGCACGCCCAGGTTGTCCAGGATCAGAAACACCTTGCGCTCGGTGTCCGCGACCAGGGCCTCGAAAAACTCGATCAGCTTCTCGTGATTGAAATTGCCGTCGATGATCATCCAGCGCGCCTTGCCCTGGTTGGTCACGCTGGCCAGCATGGACAGCTTCTGGCGCGTGCCACCCACTGCCATCGCTACCGGCGTCTTGCCTTTGGGGGCGTAACTGCGGCCACGCACATCGGTGTTCACCAGCGCCGTCTCATCACCCCAGTGAATCTCCGCACCCTCTGATTTGGCGCGTTCGGCGATGCCAGGATAGGTTTCATCCAGCCACGTGCGCACGGCTTCGGGCGACTGTTCATAGGCGCGCTTGATGGGCTTCTGCGGCGTGAAGCCCCAGCGCGCCAGATACTTTCCAACCGAGCGCAGGTGCAAGGTGATCTGGTAGTCGCGCTCGATCAGCTCCTTCACGGCGGCACGGCTCCACAAGGCGAACTCCATCTTCAGCTGCTCCGGACGGTTGTCGCAGATCGTCTGACCGATCGTGGCTTCTTGCTCGACGGTCAGTGCGCGTTTGTCGCCAGCGCTGCGGCCACGTTGACCTGGCGCCAGCGCCGCCATGCCCCCAGCGTTATAGCGGTCGATGATCTTGCACGTGGCTGAATAACTCAGTCCCACATCGCGCGCGATCTGCCGCTTGGTGAGCTTGCGCTTGTACGCCCGAATGACCTGGCGGCGGCGCTCGTGTTGTTCGGCCGGGCTGAGCCGGCGGGCGTCTTCGGTTTCCATGCGCTATCTGACCACAGCGCCAGCAATTAGTTCAGACTATTTATGGGCCTTATCTATAATGCGATAAGATAGCGGGTTTTCCTGAAAGCCTGATTGTTGATGGAAGCTTTGCCGGTGAAGGCAAGTTGCGGGCGTTTGGGGCGTTTTTTGGAGTCAAGCCCGTGATGGCGGGTATTCGTAATTGGGCGATAAGTTGCTATAGTTAAAAGATTGTTTCTCAAAAGGATGGCACACGACATGCATCAGTTTGGTCTACTGCGCGCCGGCAAGGTCTTGCGCGCGGCGCTGGCCTGCGCAGCCTTGATAGGCTTGAGCGCCTGCGCGACCAATCCGTCGTCGTCCGAGGCCTCCCCCGTCGCCGCGAAACCGGCAGCGCAGGCTACAGAGCCCGTCGCGCCGCAGGCCGATGTGCCGGTCTCCAACACCACCGTGGCCGAACTGCAGGGCCTCATCCGGGATCACAAAGTCGACGAGCTGCGCACCATCTACAACGCCAGCTACGGCGCCAGCATGCTCTTTAAGCCGGACGATCTGACCTATTATGTTGTGCTTTTCCAACAACGTAATTTCTGGCAGGTCGTCAAAACCCAATCCTTCCAGCAGGCCGATATGGCCTACCGTGCCTTTGTCGCCCGCACGGCCGAACTAGCCCAGGCCGATTTCGAGCGCATCCGCCTGGAAGCGGAAAACGCCAAGGCACAAGAACTGCTCAACGCCCGCCTGGCTCGCCTGAGCACCTTGCAGGCCGATCAAGCGCTGCGCCAGCAGCAGGACCAACTGGTAGCTGCCCGGCAGAACCAGATCAACGCCGAAACCGATCGCCTGAACCAGCAGCAAGAGATCGCCCGTTCGCAGCTGAACAATCTGCAGCGTCAGATCGATGCCTTGCAGGCTGAGCAGAACCGCCTCTTGGGCATCGTCAATCATCCGGTGCCTTCCAGGCGCTACGTCAGGCCGGCGCATCGGACTTATAGAAAGCCCTATTCGCATTCTTACCACAGCAGAACGCCCGTCCACAGGGTTCCCGCCGCGCATGCTGCCAAGGTGCCGGCAGCGCCTCAGGTGCCCGCGCCGCGTGCTGCGGATGCACCGCCTCCCGCCGCCGCACCGCAGGCTGGCGCAGCGGCTGCCCCGGCGCCCCGGCAGGCGTCCCCAGCGGCATCCCAGGCGCAGTAAAGACGATGTGTGCCGCCGGCCCTGTCTGGCGGCACCCGCTTGCTGGCGGGTGCATCCGATTTGGCCAGCCGGGCCTGTTGCCCTTGTGTTGGCGCCTTTCGCGCCCATATTGAAGTCATGGCACTCAAAGTTTTCGACCTTCAATGCGAGCACGGCCACGTCTTCGAGGGGTGGTTTGCCTCGCACGACGACTACGATACCCAGCGCGCCCGGGGACTGGTCGCATGCCCCATGTGCGACTCCAAGGAGATCGCCAAGCGCCTGTCGGCGCCGCACCTGAACGTTTCGCATCTGCACGCGCCCGAGTCCGCGTCGCCAGCGCCTGCGGCGGGCATGGATGAGAAGGCCGTCATGGCCGCTCTGCAGGCCCGCGTTATGCGCCAGGTGCGCGAGCTGGTGCGCTCGACCGAGAACGTCGGTGCGCGCTTTGCCCAAGAGGCCCGCCGCATCCATGAGGGTGAGGTCGACGAGCGCCCCATCCGCGGCACCGCGACCCAGCAAGAGCGCGCGGAGCTGGCCGAGGACGGCATCGAAGTTTTGGCGCTACCGGCCTTCCTGGACGACGGCCCGTTGCAGTAAACGCCGGCCACGGCTTTCGATTCGAGCGGGTCCTGAATGAAAAAGCCCTCGGAACTTTCCGAGGGCTTTGCATATCGGCCGGCTCAGGGCCAGCCATGAACAAGGGATTGCGCTGCAGCGCTTACACGCGGCTGCGGTATTCGTTGGTGCGGGTGTCGATTTCGATTTTGTCGCCGATAGCGCAGAACAGCGGCACGTTCAGCTCGAAGCCGGTATTGATCTTGGCGGGCTTGAGCACCTTGCCCGAGGTGTCGCCACGCACGGCCGGCTCGGTGTAGATGATTTCGCGCACCAGCATGGTGGGCAGCTCCACCGAGATGGCACGGCCTTCGTAGAAGACCACTTCCACGGGCATGCCTTCTTCGATGTAGTTCAGGGCGTCGCCCATGCTGTCGGCTTCGATTTCGTACTGGTTGTACTCGGCGTCCATGAAGACGTACATGGGGTCGCCAAAGTACGAGTACGAGCATTCCTTGCGTTCGAGCAGGACGATGTCGAACTTTTCGTCGGCCTTGTAGACCGATTCGCTGTTCGAGCCGTTCAGCAGGTTCTTGAACTTCAGCTTGACCACGGCCGCGTTGCGGCCCGACTTGTTGTATTCGGCCTTCTGGACCACGAGCGGATCCTTGCCGACCATGATCACGTTGCCGACTCGCAATTCCTGAGCGGTTTTCATTTAATCAAAACTCCGGGGTAGTTCTCGGGGTAATCCTCGCGCAGGGCCATTCCCGCCGGGTCAGCTCCCACTGGGTTAATTTCCCACCAATAGCGCCGGCAAAGATTATCGCAAAGCCGGTAAAGCCTTCTATTCTAACGTGTTTTAAGCTTTTCTGCGCAAAAAATGGCCAATTTGTCGGCCAGATCGGGACCGGCCGCCTGTTCGGCAGCCCAGGCCCGGGCAGCCGCCTGCCAGGCGCTCCAGGTCGGCTCGGACAGCGCGGCTTGCAGGGCATCGGCCAAGCCCGGGGCGGCCGCGCCCTGGGCCTGGGTTCCTCCATTCCAGGCACGCGCCAGGTGGCGGGCGGCTTCGGGTGCGGGATAGCGGGCCAGCCAGGCTTCGAGTTTTTCCAGATGCGTGTTGCCGTCCTGCGGGTAAATGTGCCAGACCAGCGGCCGCGCGGCCCAGGCGGCGCGCACGAAGGAGTCTTCACCGCGCACGAAATTGACATCGGCGCACCAGAGCAGCCGGTCGAAGTCGGGCTGCGCGACGAAGGGGACGCGGGCGATGCGCAGCGCGCCACCCGCGTGCGCGTCCAGGCCGGGCGCCACGCCCTCGGGCACCAACATCAGGGTCCAGTCGCTGCGCCCTCCTAGGGCCTTTGCCAGAAGGTCTGCCGACGCACGCGGATAGCAAAACAGCGACAGCACCCGGGCGCCCAAACGATGCGCCGCCAGTGCGGCATCATCCAGCCCCAATCGGCGCAGGAAATCGTTTTGCGTCTCGCGCGAGGCCTGCAGCGCGTCGCGCTCGGCTGTCAGGCCCGGTTCGCGCAGCAGTCCGCCGGTCGCCGGCGTAAAGCCGGGAAAGAAAAAATACTTCACTAGCCCGTCGGCACGGCGCGACGCTATGCCATGGCAGCCTTCTACCCAGTCTTCGGCGCTGAGGTATTCCAGGTTGATCCAGACAGGTCCTGCGCCCCTGCCGTGCGCGGCCGGCCCTTGTCCAGACGGTCCGGCAGCCAGCACGCGCACGGCATCGACGAACTCTGCCGGGGGATCGCAGGCAAAGGCTTCGATCACCACATCGCCCGGCGCCGGTAGGGGCGAGGGCGGGGTCGCCCGCCAATGGATGATCTGGACCCCGGTATGCCATTGCCGCGCCGCGGCCGTGTCCAAGCCAGGCTGGATGCGGGCGAAGGCGCACAGATCGTCCGCCCAGAGCCTCACCTGCCAGCCCAGGCCGTTCGCCAGCCGGCGCGCCAGGCGCCAGCACACGCCGATGTCGCCGTAGTTGTCGACGACCCTGCAGAACAGGTCGGCGCGCAAGCTCATTTAGTGAAAGTGCGTAGGGGCGCTTGCGGCGTCTTCGGGCAGTTCCGCATGGACCATCTCGCCCAGCGGATTGGGGAAGTAGGGCGCGCCGCAATCTTCGCAGAATTCGGGCTGCAGCACGCCGGGGATGCGGCGCACTTCGCCTACGCCGTATTCCCGCAGGAGTGCCGCGATCTCTTCGGCGGCGCCGGGCTGGCCATCGTCCAGGGCCTCTTCATCCTCGCGGCCATAGAGCGGCCACACGCAGCCGTAGTAAACATCGTTGCCCTGTGCGGGGGCGAAGCCGATGCGGTACTCGTCCACTCGGGTTTCGCCGCAGCCGGCCACGATGGCGCGCAACTGGTCCGCGGGCAGATTGACCGCGCTCTCCAGCCAATTGACCGCCGCGCGCAGCGACATCGGACGCACGCGCCGGTCGGCTTCGCGGTTGCTGACGTAGTAGGCATCGGGCAGCAGGCACTCGATGCCGCAGCCCGCAAGCAGCCCTGCAAGGGTGGGCTGAGCCTGGCTTACCCATTGCTCCAGGCAGGCATCGCGGCTGCTGGCCGGATCTTCGGGCTGCTCCTGCCAGCGGAACAGGGCCTGACCGTGCGGCACAGCCACCGCGGCCACCAGGTAACGGGTGTCGGCCAGCATGTGGGCCGTCTCCACCTCGGTATCTGGCGCCGGCCTGACGGTTTCGGCGCCTAGCGCCCGGGAAGCCAGCTTGTGCAGCCAGTGCCAGGTTTCCGAGAAAGTGCGCGGCATTTGGTCCAGGCTGAGCAGGTGAGGCATCAGCTCCACGCGTACATCCCGGGCCAGCACATGACCGTGCAGCTGGGCAAGCAGGGCCTGCTGCGCGGTGGCGGAAATGGGGCCGGCCGGAATCGCATAGCGCGTCCAGGCCAGGATGGGGGCCACCAGCAGCAGCACGTCGTGACGTACGCCGTTTTTTTCGACCTGTATGGATTCGGACTGGGTCTCGGCCTGCTCGATCAATATCTCGTAGGCGCCGGTGTCCTGCTGCACAAGGTGATCGAGCGCAGCATCCAGCGGGCCGTCCTGTCCGCCGCGCAGCAGCTTGGTGATGGCCTCGCCGATCTGGGATTCCCAATACTGGTCTTCCACGCGGCTACCTGAGCGGTTCAAAGCTTGGGCCAGCGTTACCAGACGCGATGCGTCGCGGGTCAAGCGGGAGGAGGTTCGGCTGCGGGTTCGGGCCATGAATCGATTTAGACTGCGTCAAGGAAAGCCTTGTAGTTTACCCCTTGGTTCTTCTTGGCCGATCTGCGTCAAGGCGCAAGCGCTTGTGCGCAAGGCGGGACCTCGCAGTACGGTATGTCGCTATTGGCTCGCCCTGGGCAACAGAGCGTGCCGCCCGGGGCCGTTTATTCCCGTGCGCAAAGCGCCCACAATGAGGGCGTTCATTGATCCTGCGGAGTTGCCGCCATGCGCTGGCCCGTTCTTTTCGTTTCCCATGGTTCTCCCATGCTGGCCGTCGAGCCGGGCCGCACCGGACCCGTTCTCGCGGATTGGAGCCGTTCCTTGCCGGAAAAACCCCGGGGCATCCTGGTCGTGTCGCCGCATTGGATGACCCGCGGTCTGGCCGTTTCCACTCGCGATCAGCAGGTCGCCTGGCACGACTTCGGTGGCTTTCCCGATGTCCTCTACCACTTGCAATACTCGGCGCCGGGATCGCCTGCCCTGGCCGCCCGTACACGTCAGGTATTGGCTGAAGCCGGCCTGCCTGCGGCTGATGATGCGCGCCGTCCTCTGGATCACGGCACCTGGGTGCCGTTGCGGTATCTCTACCCGGATGCCGATGTGCCCGTGGTCCAGCTTTCTCTGGATGCCGGCCGCGACGCCGCTGCCCAATACGAGATCGGACGTGCTCTGGCACCCCTGCGCGACGAGGGCATACTCGTGATCGGCTCGGGTTCGCTCACGCACAATCTGCGTGACATCGATCGCGATGGCGCCCCGTCTGCGAGCTACGTGAAACCCTTCCAGGACTGGTACGCCGAGCGCCTGCAGCAGGAACGCGTCGATGAACTGCTGCAA
The DNA here is from genome assembly GCF_000382185.1 of Bordetella sp. FB-8. Lineage (NCBI taxonomy): Bacteria > Pseudomonadati > Pseudomonadota > Betaproteobacteria > Burkholderiales > Alcaligenaceae > Bordetella > Bordetella sp. FB-8. The sequence continues at coordinate 2,467,550 of NZ_KB907784.1, forward strand.
TGGGAGTTCGAAGCACCGCAGGCGCATCGGGCGCACCCCAGCGACGAGCATCTCATGCCGCTGTACGTGGCGCTGGGCGCTGGCAATGGAGACCAGGCCCGCCGCCTAAACGACGAGATCACCTATGGCGCCCTGGCCATGGATGCCTATTCCTTTGGCTGAACCCGCGCCCCCGTTCAGAAGCCGCCTTAGTTCCGGGGCGCGTAGCCCGGGGCGCGTAGGCATTAAAAAAGCCGCGCAATTTGCGCGGCTTTTTTGTCAACGTCCCAGGCGGCAGGCCTGACGGCGTGACGGCGGCAATGGGCGCCGATATACGACGATTACGCCGCCAGCAGCTGGCGCAGCACGAAGGGCAATATCCCACCGTGCTTGTAGTAGTCGACCTCGATCGGCGTATCGATCCGCAACAGCAAGGTGACATCCTGCCTGCTGCCGTCGGGACGGTGGATGCTCAGCGTCACGTTCTGCATGGGTTTGATGCCATGCTCCAGCCCGGAGACGTCGAAGGTCTCCTTGCCCGTGATCTTCAGGCTCTCCACGCTCTCGCTGCCCTTGAACTGCAGGGGTAGCACGCCCATACCTACGAGATTGCTGCGATGGATGCGCTCGAAGCTGCGGGCGATCACCGCCTTCACGCCCAGCAGTTGCGTGCCCTTGGCGGCCCAGTCGCGCGATGAACCCGTGCCATACTCTTCGCCTCCGAACACGACGGTGGGCGTGCCCTGGGCGACGTACTTCATCGCCGCTTCGTAGATGGACATCTGTTCGCCGTTGGGCTGGAACAGCGTATCGCCGCCTTCGAAGCGGCTGCCGTCCGCCCTGGGCGGGATCATCAGGTTTTTGATGCGTACGTTGGCGAAGGTGCCGCGCATCATGATCTCGTGATTGCCGCGCCGCGAACCATAGCTGTTGAAGTCGGCCTTGAGCACGCCGTGTTCCGTCAGCCACTTGCCCGCAGGCGATGTTTCCTTGATGGAGCCGGCCGGCGAGATGTGGTCGGTGGTGATCGAGTCGCCGAAGATGCCCAGGGCGCGCGCGCCCTGCACCGTGGGCATCGCACCCGGCGTCATGCCGAAACCTTCGAAGAAAGGCGGCTCGGCGATATAGGTGGAAACGGGCCAATCGTAGGTTTCGCCCTTGACGCCTTTGATTTTTTCCCACAGTTTGCCCGGCTTGGTCTTGACCTGGCCGTAATTGTCGCGAAAGGCGTTGGGGTCCATGGCGAACTTGAGCAGGGCGTCGATTTCCTGCGTAGTGGGCCAGATATCGCCCAGCCAGACATCGCCCTTCTTGCCGCGGCCCACGGGTTCGGTCATCAGGTCCTTGATCACGGTGCCGGCGATGGCGTACGCCACCACCAGCGGCGGCGACGCCAGGAAGTTGGCCTTGATGTTCGGGTGGATGCGTGCTTCGAAATTGCGGTTGCCAGATAACACGGCCGCGCACACCAGGTCGTTGGACGTGATGGCTTCATTCAAGTCGGCCGTGAGGTCGCCGGCGTTGCCGATACAAGTGGTGCAGCCGTAGGCCGCCACGTCGAAGCCCAGCTTTTCCAGGTAGGGCAGCAGTCCCGTCTTGGTCAGGTAGTCGGTCACCACACGCGACCCCGGTGCAAGCGAAGTTTTGATGTGCTTGGACACCGTCAGGCCCGCTTCCACCGCCTTTTTGGCCAACAGGCCCGCTGCCAGCAGCACGCTCGGATTGGAGGTGTTGGTGCACGAAGTGATGGCGGCGATCAGGATATCGCCGTTCTTCACCTTGGTGCCGACGCTGGTGGTGAAAGTCTGGGCCAGCTTGTCGGCCGGCTGGTTAAAGCCGTTCTCGGCAGTGGGCTTGGAATACAGCGCGGTGAAAGTCTTCTTCAGGTCGCCGATCTCGATGCGGTCCTGCGGGCGCTTGGGGCCGGCGAGCGAGGGCGCGACGGTAGCCAGGTCCAGCGTGAGCAGCTTGGTATAGCCGATGTCCTTGCCCTTGGGTACGCCGAACATCTTTTGGGCCTTGAAATACGCCTCGAAGGCGGCGATCTCGTCCTCGGTGCGGCCTGTGCCCTTGAAATAGTCGATGGTGCGCTCGTCGACCGGAAAAAAGCCCATGGTGGCGCCATACTCAGGCGCCATATTGCCGATGGTGGCGCGATCGGTCACGGACAGGCTGGCCGTGCCCTCGCCGCAGAACTCGACGAACTTGCCCACTACCTTTTCCTTGCGCAGCATTTCGGTAATGGTCAGCACCAGGTCGGTGGCGGTGACGCCGCCGCGCAGCTTGCCCTTGAGTTCCACGCCCACGACATCCGGAGTGAGCAAGTACACCGGCTGCCCCAGCATGCCAGCCTCGGCCTCGATACCGCCCACGCCCCAGCCCACTACGCCGATGCCGTTGATCATGGTGGTGTGACTGTCGGTGCCCACCAGCGAATCGGGGTAATAGACTCCGTCCTGGGTGTGGTGCACGCCGCGCGCAAGGTATTCCAGATTGACCTGGTGCACGATGCCGAATCCCGGGGGCACCACGCCGAACGTGTCGAAGGCCTGCATGCCCCATTTCATGAACTGGTAGCGCTCCTGGTTGCGCTGGAATTCCAGCTTCATGTTCAGGTCGAGCGCATTCTTGGTGCCGTAGTAGTCGATCATCACCGAGTGGTCGACCACCAGGTCCACAGGCACCAGCGGTTCGATGAGTTTAGGGCTCTTGCCCATTTTTTCGGCCACCGAGCGCATGGCGGCGATGTCGGCCAGCAGCGGCACGCCGGTGAAATCCTGCAGGACCACGCGGGCTACGACGAAGGGGATTTCGTCCTCGCGCTTGGCGTTGGGTCTCCAGCCGGCCAGTTGGCGAACATGTTCCTCGGAAACCTTCTTGCCGTCGCAATTGCGCAGCACCGACTCGAGCACAATGCGGATCGACAGTGGAAGCTTCTGCACATCCACGCCCAGGGCCTTGCCCAGGGCTGGCAGCGAAAAGTACTGAGCGGTCTTCTTACCTATCTTGAATGTCTTGAGCGTGTTCAGCGTGTTTTGCGGCATGATGGCTCCTTGCCAGGGGGTGGGTTCGATGGGCGTGGCTCATTTTCCGGCGTTTTTCGTCGCTTGGCTAGAACGGTCTGAACGGACCGGCCTCAAGGGCAGTACCGGTACTGCGCCGCGAAGCGGCTGGCGCGCGCCTGGACGATGCGGGCCACCCGCATCAGCCAGGCCTTGCGCTTGTAGCTGCCTCGGCGATAACCCGTCCAACCTTCGTGATAGCTCAGGTACTGGTCATAGGCGTCGTTGAAGGGCACGCCGGTCAAGCGCCGGGTCTTGGTCATGTACCAGCCCATGAAATCCATGGAGTCGGTAAAGTCGTCCCTGCTGACGAACCAGGCGCCAGTCTCGCGCTTATAGTCGGCCCAGGTGTTGTCCTCGGCCTGCGCGTAGCCATAGGCCGATGTTACGCGGCCCCAGGGGATGATGCCCAGGAAGTAATAGCGCGGCGGTCGTGCCTGAGCGCGGAAGGTGGACTCTTGGTACAGGATGGCGAAGGGTACCGGCACCGGAATGCCCCATTTGTCGTGGGCCTTGATGGCGGCTTCATGCCAGGCGGGTTTTTCGCGCAAGATCGCGCAGAGATTATCGAGGTCGCGTGGGCGCGATGTGTCGGTGGCGCAGCCGCCCAGCAGCAGCAGCGGCACCAGGAACAACAACAGACCTCGCATATCGCTTTTCCCTTCCTTAGGGGATCGGATGACGCGGGCATTTTATGCGCGCCTTGCTAAATGTGATTAATTGCGACAAGTTTGAAATATCGCTACGTATTCAGGCCGAAGGCGGAACGAATCCTTGCGCTTCCACGCTGCCGTCTTCGAACAGGAATTTTTCCATCTGCTGCTGCAGATACTTGCGCGCGCGCGTGTCCGCCAGGTTGAGCCGGTTTTCGTTGACCAGACGCGTCTGGACCTGCTTCCACTCTTCCCAGGCTTCTTTCGAGATTTCGCGCCAGATGCGTGCGCCCAGCTCGCCCGGGTAGGGCGGGAAGTCCAGCCCTTCGGCCTCGCGCTTGAGTTTCACACAGTTGATCGTACGGGCCATGATGTGTCGCCATTGAATATTGTTGAGAGAGACGGAGACGATTTTAGCCTGCCCGGAAAGCGCAAAACCCTGCACGGGGCAGGGCTTTGCGGCATTGGGGCGCGATCGCCTCAGATCTTCTTGATGAAGATCATGCTGTTGCGCGAGCGGTTGTAGTGCTGCTGCTTGGCATGCGGCAGATCCGAAATGCCGCCTTGCACGAAGCCGCGCTTGATGAACCAGTGCGAAGTGCGCGTGGTGAGTACGAAGATGCGCTTCATGCCGACCGCGCGAGCGCGGCTCTCCATGTGGCGCAGCAGTATTTCGCCTTCGCCCGTGCCTTGCCATTCGGGGTTGACGATCAGGCAGGCCATCTCGGCCATCAGCTCGTCCTTATAGGGATAAAGTGCCGCGCAGCCGTAGATCACACCGTCGTGCTCGAGCACGGTGAAGCATTCCACGTCGCGCTCGATCACGCTGCGTGGGCGCGGCACCAGCGTGCCATCGGCTTCCAGCGGCTCGATCAGGCTGAGAATGGCGCCCACATCGTCGATAGTGGCCGGGCGCAGATCGTCCAGCGTGTCCTCGACCACCATGGTGCCCACGCCGTCGTGGGTGAAGATTTCCAGCAGCACGCTGCCGTCCTGGCCGTAGGGCACCAGGTGGGCGCGGGCCACGCCGCGTTTGACCGCGAGCGAAGCGTGTTTTAGATAGAAAGCGGTTTCCTCCTCCAGCTCGCCGCGGTCGAGCAGGGCATCGGCGTCGGCGCGGGCCAACTCAGTGTCGACCGAGCCGTCCTCGTCGAGCACGCCGGGCGAATCGGTCAGGAAAATGAGCTTTTCCGCGCGCAGCGAGACGGCCACGCTGGTGGCCAGGTCCGCCATGGCCAGATTGAAAGCGTCTCCCGTGGGGGAAAAGCCCAGCGGCGAGAGCAGCACTACTGCCGAGCCGCGCTCGATGGCAAACTTGATCGATTCGGTGTCGATCTTGCGCACCAGGCCCGTATGCAGATAGTCGACGCCGTCGATCACGCCGGCCGGGCGGGCCGTGACGAAGTTGCCCGACACCACGCGGATGTGCGAGCCCGACATGGGCGTATTCGGTAGGCCCTGGCTGAAGGCGGCTTCGATATCCAGGCGGATTTCGCCGGAGGCTTCCTTGGCGCACTCCAGTGCCGCGGCGCCGGTTGGCTCCAGGCCGCGGCTGAACTGCAGGTCATAGCCTTTGAGGCGCAGCTGTTCGTTGACCTGCGGCAGCGAGCCATGCACCAGCACCAGGCGTATGCCCAGCGCCGACAGCAGGGAAAGATCCTGCACCAGCACGCTCAGGGCGCCGTCGCGCACCAGTTCGCCGCCGAATGCCACCACGAAGGTCTTGCCGCGGAAGGCATGGACATAAGGCGCGACTTCGCGGAACCATCGGACAAACTGAGCTGGGGAGGATTCAGCGGCTTCCAGGGCGGAGTAGGTGTCGGGTTCCTGATCGGTGGGCATGGTGCGCGGGCGCGGGCGGACAGGTGGAAAAGGGCGGGCCTGAGGCCCGCCGCCGGCGCCGCGGTCGCGGCGTTGCGCGCAATTATAGGACCGCGCGGCCGTGTCAAAGACCGCAGCGCCACGAGGCGAAACCTATAATGTCGCGCAATACGCACAATACCCTCCCCATGTCCGAAGTTCCACGTCCGTCCGTGCGTTCGCCGCGCCGCGCCCAGGAGCCGCGCTCCGAACGCCCCATTCCCGCGATCACCTATCCCGAAGACCTGCCCGTCAGTGGTCGGCGCGAAGAGATCGCGCGCGCCGTCGCGGCGAACCAGGTGGTGATCGTCTGCGGCGAAACCGGCTCGGGCAAGACCACGCAGTTGCCCAAGATCTGCCTGGAACTGGGCCGTGGCCGGCGCCACATGATCGGCCATACCCAGCCGCGCCGCCTGGCCGCGACGTCCGTGGCCAAGCGCATCGCCCAGGAACTGAACACGCCCTTGGGCGAGGTGGTCGGCTACCAGGTGCGCTTTAACGACAGCACCGGCCCGACAGCGTCGATCAAACTGATGACCGACGGCATCCTGCTGGCCGAGTCGCAACGCGACCCGCTGCTCAAACGCTACGACACGCTCATCATCGACGAGGCGCACGAGCGCAGCCTGAACATCGATTTCCTGCTCGGATATCTGAAGCAGCTGCTGCCGCGCAGGCCGGATCTGAAGCTCATCATCACCTCGGCCACTATCGACGCCGAGCGCTTCGCCTCGCACTTTGCCGCCGAATCCGGAAAGCCCGCGCCGGTGATCGAAGTGTCGGGCCGGCTGTATCCGGTGGAGTTGCGCTACCGGCCGGTGCAGCAGCCCTTGTCCGACGACGAGGCTGCGGCGCCGCGACGCAAGGGCTCCAGCAATGAGCGCCTGTCCGGCGACGAAGAGCGCGACCTGATCGATGCCATCGTCGACGCCGTGGACGAATGCGCGCGTCACGGTCCGGGCGACGTGTTGGTGTTTTTGCCTGGCGAACGTGAGATCCGCGAGTCGGCCGAGGCGCTGCGCAAGCATCATCCCGCGGGCACCGAGATCCTGCCGCTTTACGCCCGCCTGTCGCAGGCCGAGCAGGAGCAGATATTTCATCCCAGGGGCAATTCGCGGCGCGTGGTGCTCTCGACCAACGTGGCCGAAACCTCGCTCACCGTGCCGGGCATCCGCTTTGTGATCGACAGCGGTCTGGCCCGCATCAAACGCTACTCCTGGCGCAACAAAGTCGAACAGTTGCGCATCGAGTCCATCAGCCGCGCCTCGGCCAATCAGCGCGCTGGCCGGTGCGGCCGCCTGGGGCCGGGCGTTTGCATCCGTCTGTATGACGAAACCGACTTCAATGCCCGAGCAGCGTTTACCGATCCGGAGGTGCTGCGTTCTTCGTTGGCCTCGGTGATCCTGCGCATGAAGTCGCTGGGGCTGGACGAAATCGAGCGCTTTCCCTTCGTGGAGGCGCCGCCGGGGCGCGCGGTGGCCGACGGCTATCACCTGCTGCTGGAACTGGGTGCGATTGCGCTCGCCGCGCCGTCCCAAGGGCCCAATCCCCCTCGGGGGGGCGGCACTTCTCTGGCGCGGGCCGATGACGACGACTCAGGCGACAGCACGCGCACTGGCGCAGCCTACGCGTTGACGCATATCGGTCGCGAGCTGGCCAAGCTGCCGGTGGACCCGCGCATAGGCCGCATGGTGCTGGCCGCGCGCGAACAGCAGTGCCTGGCCGAGATGCTCGTCATCGCCTCGGCCCTGTCGGTGCAGGATCCGCGTGACCGTCCCATGGCCCAGCGCGAAGCCGCCGAAGCCGCGCACGCCAAATTCAACGACGACAAGTCCGAGTTCGTCGGTTTTCTCAAGCTGTGGCGCTGGTACGGTGAGCAGGTCAAGCACAAACAGTCGCAGCGCAAGCTGGTGGGCGAGCTGCGGCAGAGCTTGCTGTCGCCCATCCGGCTGCGGGAATGGCACGACGTGCACACGCAGTTGGCCGCACTGGTGGGTGAGCAGGGCTGGCGCGTGAACACGGTCGAGGCCACTTACGAACAACTGCACTTGGCGCTGCTTTCCGGTCTCTTGGGCAACATCGGTTTCAAGAGCGACGAAGGGGGGCATTACCAAGGCGCGCGCGAAATCCGCTTTCACATTCATCCCGGCTCAAACCTGCAAAAGAAGGCCGGAAAATGGATCATGGCCGCCGAGCTGGTCGAGACCACGCGCCTGTACGCGCGCTGCGTGGCCCGCATCGACCCCACGTGGATCGAGCGCGTGGGCGGCCATCTGCTGCGCCGCAACTTGTCCGACCCGCGCTGGGAAAAAAAAGCCGGCCAGGTCGTGGCCAATGAACGCGCCACTTTGTACGGCTTGCAGATCTATCACGGCCGGCGCGTGCACTACGGCCGCATCAACCCCGAGCATGCGCGCGAACTCTTTATCCGCGAGGCCCTGGTCCCGGGCGAGATCGACACCAAGCTGCCCTTCGTTGCGCACAATCGCAAGCTCATCGCCGGCATCGAAAAGCTCGAGCACCAGTCGCGCCGGCCCGACATTCTGGTCGACGACGAGCTCATCCACGCCTTCTACGATCAGCATCTGCCCGCAGGCATTTCGCAGACCACCGCGCTGGAAAAGTGGGTGCAGGGGCTGGACAAGACGGCTACCGACAAACTGCTGCTCACGCGCGAGGCGCTCATGCGCCATGAGGCGGCAGGCATCACCACCGAGGTTTTTCCCAAAAAGGTCGAGTGGCAGGGGGTGTCCATGGCGCTGGACTACCACTTCGAACCCGGCTCGACCAAGGACGGCGTGACGCTCTCGATACCTCTGTACGCGCTCAACCAGATCGATGCGCAGCGTTGCGATTGGCTGGTTCCCGGCATGCTCAAGGAAAAGGTGCATCTGCTGCTGAAGTCGCTGCCGCAGAAGCTGCGTCGCCATTGTGTGCCGCTTCCCGACTATGCCGCGGGTTTCTACGACCGCTGGTTCGAGAAATTGGGCGATCCGCGGGAGAGCCTGATCGATGCTGTCATTGCCGATATGTGGCGCCAGGTTCAGGTGCGTCCGGCCACGGGCGACTTCAAGCTCGAAACCCTGCCCGCACATCTATTCATGAATTTTCGCGTGATCGACGAACACGGCCGCATGCTGGCCGCAGGGCGCAACCTGGCCCAGCTCAAGGCCGAACTCGGGCGCCAGGCGCAGGCCAACTTCCAGCAGTTGGCCGCGCGCGATACCGAGGTGGCTCAGGCCCTGGCGCACGAAAAGCTGACATCCTGGTCCTTCGGCCCCTTGCCCGAGATCATGGAGATCAAGCGCGGCGGGCAATCGGTCATCGGCTATCCGGCCCTGGTGGACAAGGGGGCGCACAGCGACCTGGACGTCTACGACGATCCCGACGAGGCGCGCAGGCACCATCGCGCGGGCCTGCTCAAGCTGTTCCGGCTGGGCCTGCGAGATCAAGTGAAATTTCTGGAAAAAAACCTCGCCGATCTCACCAAGATGAGCATGCTCTATATGCCCCTGGGCACGCAGGAAGAGCTGCGCGACCAGATCATCGACTGCGCCCTGGGCCAGGCATGCCTGGCCGAACCCTGGCCCGCCAACGAACAGCAATTCGAGTCCCGCCGCAACGAAGGCAAGGGCAGGCTGGGCCTGCTGGCGCAGGAAGCGGCGCGCCTGGCCGGCAGCATATTGATCGAGTACGGCGCCCTGCAGCGCAAGCTGCCTCAGGCCAAGCCGCACCCGGCCGCGTATGCCGACCTGCAGCAGCAGCAGGGGGTACTGATGCCCAAGTGGTTCATACGCGACATGCCGCATGCCCAGCTGGCGCATTATCCGCGCTACCTGAAGGCTGCCGTTGCGCGCATCGACAAGCTGCGCGCGGACCCGGAGCGGGACGCCAAACTGATGGGAGAAATGGCGCCCTTATTGACGCAATATCAGCGCGCCCGCTCCGCCCTGAAGGGCGCGCCCGACCCGGCGCTGGACGAATTTCGCTGGCTGCTGCAAGAGCTGCGCGTGGCCTTGTTCGCGCAGGAGCTGCGCACGCCCATGCCGGTATCGGTCAAGCGGCTGATGAAGGCGTGGGAGGCGCTGCGGCGCTGAGGTCGAACCGCGAACGCCGTTTTCAATGCGGGCGATGATTGCGCAGAAGTTGTGCCAGGTCGTCCTCACGCATGCCCAGAATGTGCGCCACCGATCGAGTCACATCGGCGCTCAGTTCAGCCAGCGTCTTGGTCCGGGTTGGATTTTCCTGAACGGCTTGACTCATAAAATGCCAGACCATGGCGCGCGCTTTTGTCGCCTCCGCGGCTTGGTCGATCAGACTGTCCTTTGCGCAAGGAATATTCTTGCGGCCAAGCAAATTGCGCATACTCGCCATGATCGAGTTCCCGCCTTTTCCGATTTTGGGTGGAGTAAGTATTAAACCGGTTGGTTGATTGAATAAACTATATGGTTTACAAAAATCAGACCAATGCCTTGACACTTCGCCCATGCGATCCATGGACGAAAAGCAGGAGTTTGCTAAGCGCCTTAAGAAGGCGCTCAAGCTCGGCCCAAAGAAAATCGAGACGCCGTCCGAATTAGCTGCCCAGTTTGATTTGCTCGGCAAGCCTGTCACGGCGCAAGCGGCGCAGAAGTGGCTGGCGGGAACCGCCGCACCCACGCCCGATAAAATTTCCGCCTTGGCCAAGTGGTTGGATGTTTCCGAGAAATGGCTACGCTTTGGCATCACGGACGAAATCCGTCCGCAGCGTCGTCCCGCAGCCATGCGCGAGCCGCATCAGCCTTCGGCGGCCGAGTGGGCGTTCCTGGAACGCATGCGCCGCATGCCCGAGACGCGCCGCAAGCTGGTGGAAGACCTGGTGGAGCAGTTTTCCCTGGATACGGAGGTCTGGAAACGGCCTTGATACAAATACAAAAAATGCCCGCCAGTTTGAAATTGGCGGGTATTTTTTGTGCCGTCGAAAGTGACGGCAGGCTAGAGCTTGATGAAGGCCACGATGACCAGGAGAATGAGAAGATATTTCGTGGCTTTGTAGGCCGTGCGGTTCCAGGCCTTGAATGCCTTGCGCTTCTGCTCGAACAGCCAATGGTAGTGCGTCAGCTTGTTCACGAACCCGGTCTGGTCGTTGGCGTCGTTGGGCGAGCTGGCCGCCGACATGAACACTTTGCTGAACCAGTGGTTGAATGCATCGGCCCAGCGCCACTTCAGAGGCCGTTCGATGTCGCAGAACAAGATGATGCGGTTGCGCTGGGTGGTGTTGTGGGCCTCGTGGATATAGGTTTCGTCGAACACCACTGACTGGCCGTCGCGCCAGCTGTAGCGTTCGCCGTCGACCTCGATGTAGCAGCCGTCGTCGTTGGGCGTGGCCAGCCCCAGGTGATAGCGCAGCGAGCCCGAATACGGGTCGCGGTGCTTGTTCAACTGGCCCCCGGCAGGCAGCTCGGCGAACATGGCGGCTTTCACGCTGGGCAGGGCACTGAGAAGAGCCACCGTCTTGGGACAGAGCTGCTCGGCCGACGGGTGGCGCGCGTCATACCACTTCAGGTAGAAGCGCTTCCATCCGTATTTGAAGAACGAGTTGAAGCCGATGTCATTGTTCTTCTCGGCGGCCTTGATGTGGCGCAGTTCGGCCATCTGCAGCGCTTCGTCGCGGATGATCTCCCAGTTGTCTTCCAACGCCTTCAGTTCGGGAAATTCGCGGCTGGTCAGGTAAGGCGTGGTGGGTACGCGCGAGGCCAGCACCATGAAGGCATTGACCGGCGCCAAGATCACCGAGTAGTCGAGCAGCGCGCGCCCGAGCGGCATCCGCACGCGGCCGCGCAAATGGGCGTACAGGATGGAGACGATCCATAGGGCGGGGATGAACCATTTCATGGCATGAAGGGATACGGAATTTAACTTCTCGATTGTATAGGCATGGGGTCTTCGGTACGGTTTGCCTGGGTACAATCTCGCCTATGTCAGACGCCACCGACTCCCTTCCTCCCGCTTTCGTGCATCTACGCGTGCATTCCGAGTTTTCGGTCGTCGACGGCCTGATTCGTATCCCCGACCTGGTCAAACGCGTGGTCCGGCTGGGGCAGCCCGCGGTGGCGCTCACCGACCTGTCCAATCTCTTCGGCCTGATCAAGTTCTACAAGGCGGCGCGCGGCGCCGGGGTCAAGCCGGTAGCGGGCTGCGACGTCTGGCTCGAAAACGAGGACGATCCCGACAAGCCTTTCCGCGCTCTGCTGCTGGTGCGCAACCAGCGCGGCTATCTCAATCTGTGCGAACTGCTCACGCAGGCCTATCTGCAAAACCAGTCCAAGGGCCGGGCCGAGATCCGCCGTGAATGGCTCCAGGGCAATGAGGGCCTGATCGTACTGTCCGGCGGCCGTGCGGGCGATGTGGGCCACGCGCTGGACGCCGGCAACGCCGCCGCGGCCTTGTCCCTGGCCCGCCGATGGGGCGCGATGTTCCCCGGCGCTTATTACATCGAATTGCAGCGCTCCGGCCACGACGGCGACGAAGCCTATACGCAGGCCGCCATGCGCCTGGCAGCCCAGGCCGGCCTGCCAGTGGTCGCTACGCACCCGGTCGAGTTTCTCGCTCAGGAAGAATTCCAGGCCCACGAGGCGCGCGTCTGCATCGCCGAGGGCGAGGTGCTGGCCAACCCGCGCCGCGTGCGCCGCTTCACACAGGATCAATTCCTGCTCAGTTCCGAGGAGATGGCGCGGCGTTTCGCCGACGTGCCTTCGGCCCTGGCCAACACGATCGAGATCGCGCGCCGCTGCAATCTCACACTGACGCTGGGCAAGCCGCAACTGCCCATCTTTCCCACGCCCGAAGGCGTTTCGCTTGACGATTACCTGATCCAGTTGTCCGAGGAGGGCCTGCAAAAGCGCCTGGCCTTCCTCTTTCCCGACGAAGCCGAGCGGGCTGGCAAGCGCGAAATGTACTACGAGCGCCTGCGCTGGGAATGCAAGATCATCATCGACATGAAGTTCCCCGGATACTTCCTGATCGTGCAGGACTTCATCAACTGGGGTAAGCAGAACGGCGTGCCGGTAGGCCCTGGCCGAGGTTCGGGCGCGGGTTCGCTGGTGGCCTACGCGTTGGGCATCACCGACCTGGATCCGATACGCTATGACCTGCTGTTCGAGCGCTTCCTGAATCCGGAGCGGGTGTCCATGCCCGACTTTGACATCGACTTCTGCCAGGACAACCGCGAACGGGTCATCGACTACGTCAAATCCAAGTACGGCCGGGGCGCCGTCAGCCAGATCGCCACCTTCGGCACTCTGGGTGCCAAGGCCGTGGTGCGCGACACCGGCCGGGTACTGGACATGTCCTATACCTTTTGCGACGGTCTTTCCAAGCTCATCCCCTTCAATCCGGCCGACCCCTGGACGCTGGAACGCGCGCTCAAGGACGAACCTGCGTTCAAGGAACGCTACGAGCAGGAGGAAGAGGTGCGCGGACTGGTCGACCTGGCCCGTCCGCTCGAAGGCCTGACGCGCAATATCGGCATGCACGCAGGCGGCGTGCTGATCGCGCCGGGCAAGCTCACCGACTTCTGCCCGCTTTACTGTCAACCAGGCCAGGAGCACAGCGCCGTCTCGCAGTTCGACAAGGACGACGTCGAAGCCGCTGGCCTGGTCAAGTTCGACTTTCTGGGACTGCGCAACCTCACCATCCTGGACTGGGCGGTGCGTTATGTGCGCCAGTTCAACGAGAGCCAGCGCGACTTCGACATCATGGCGCTGGCGCTGGACGATCCGGCCGCCTACAAGGTGCTGTGCGACGCCAACACCACCGCGGTATTCCAGTTGGAAGGCCGTGGCATGAAGGAGTTGCTCAAGAAGCTCAAGCCCAACACCTTCGAAGACATCATCGCCGTGCTGGCCTTATACCGTCCGGGTCCGCTCGAATCGGGCATGGTCGATGACTTTGTCAACCGCAAGCACGGCCGCGCCGAGGTGGATTACTTCCACCCGGACCTGGAGAGCACCCTCAAAAGCACCTACGGGGTCATCGTCTACCAGGAACAGGTGATGCTGATCTCGCAGATTGTCGGCGGCTATTCGCTGGGCGGCGCCGACCTGCTGCGCCGGGCCATGGGCAAGAAAAAGCCCGAGGAAATGGCCAAGGAGCGCGTCAAGTTCGAAGCGGGCGCCAAGAACAAGGGCCACGATCCCAACCTGGCGGTCAAGCTCTTTGATCTGATGGAGAAATTCGCTGGCTACGGCTTCAACAAGTCGCACTCGGCAGCCTATGCGCTCATTGCCTACCAGACTGCCTGGCTCAAGGCCTATCATCCTGCCGAGTTCATGGCCGCCACGCTGTCCTCCGACATGGACGACACTGACAAGGTGCAGATCTTCGTGCGCGATGCGCAGGCCAATGGTGTCCAAGTGCTGCCTCCGGACATCAACGCGTCGGGCTACCGCTTCGAGCCGGTGCATGACGCGCAGAACAAGCTTGGCAAGCCGCCGCGCACCATGCGCTACGGCCTGGGCGCCGTCAAGGGCACGGGGCAGGGGGCGGTCGAGGAAATTGTGCGCTCACGCAAGCAAGATGGGCCTTTCTCCAGTCTGGCCGATTTCTGCCGCCGCATCGACAAGCATACGGTCAACCGCCGCACGATCGAAGCCCTGATCCGTGCTGGCGCCTTCGATTCCATCGAGTCCAACCGCGCCGCGTTGCTGGCATCGGTGGGCACGGCAATGGAGGCGGCCGAGCAGGCCGCGCGCAGCGCCAACCAGGTTTCGCTCTTTGGCGACGACAGTGGCGACGTGGTGGCCGAAGAACTTTCCAAGGTGCTCCCCTGGGACTTGCGCGCCAAACTTACGGAGGAAAAGGCGGCACTGGGCTATTACTTCAGCGGCCACCTCTTCGACCATTGGCGCGACGAGGTGCGCCGCATCGTGCCCATGCCACTGGCTCGCATCGAACCGCAGCGCGAACTTCAATGGATGTGCGGGGTGCTCGCCGCCGTGCGCGTCATGATGACCCGCCGAGGCAAAATGGTGTTCGCCACGCTGGACGACGGCTCTGCCCAGGTCGAAATCTCCATCTTCAACGAACTCTACGAGAAGCACCGCAACCGCCTGAACGTGGACCAACTGCTGGTCATCCGCGGCAAGATCAGCAACGACGACTATTCCGGCGGCATGCGCATCGTGGCCGACGAACTCTACGACCTTCAATTGGCGCGCGAAGCGCGCGCGCGCGCCTTGCGGGTGCGCCTGAACGGCCAGGCCGATGCGGTCAAGCTGCGCCTGATGCTCAATCCTTTCCGCGCCGAACCCGAGAACGGCATACCCGGCGTGCCAGTGGACATCGTCTATCGCAGCAAGGCAGGCTTCGAATGCACCATGCGCCTGAGCGAAGACTGGCGCGTGCGCATGGCCGACACTTTGCTGGAAAATCTGGCGGACTGGACCAAGCCGGACGGCATCGAGGTGACATATTGATCCAGGCAGGGCAAGCAGGCCGCATGCCTGCATAGGCCTGCATCGAACTTTCTGCGCCCGGGTTGCCCCTATTTGCTGGGCATGAGAAGCAATGAAAGAGAAGTCGCTATGTCTTTGAGATGGGTCATCCTGGTTGCGTTGCTGCAGCTCATGCAGGCATATTTTTTCATGCGGGTCGTTTTTCTGCCGCCGGCTTGATCAATGGCGGCGCGCCGGGCTAGTTTCAGATCGGTATTCTTGATCTTTCAATGCCTGCGCTTCCAGCGGCGTGCCTCGCCAGCGCAGGCATCATGTTTTATCTTTCCAGGAGTGGCGCTGGCTCGTCGTCGTAGTGGTTCGGTCATTGGCCGGCGGCCATGCCTCTGTATTTTGGCTATGCCGTCAGCCTGTACGGCGGGGCATAGCGGGCATGCCGTCCATGGTGCTTACGGAGATGTGATTTTTTCGACATGGCCAAGCCAGCGTAGAGCTTGTTCCCGGCTATCTCCGCACATTTCCGCGCTGGGCATCAGAGAGCCGCATACGGCCGGCCGTTCAGGCTGTCCGAAGATTTTGCATCGATAGTCCTCGTCCAACTGGGCGCACTTCACCCCGGCCGGCTTGCCCGAGGGCATGCCGGGTATCGGACTTGAAATCGACGGCGCGATGCAACACGCGCCACAGCCTGGACGGCAGGTCATGCCGCCTGCGGCGACCGTCATACCCAACCCCGCCACCAGTACACCAGCAGCCCGGCGTATTCCTTGATGATAGAGCGGCTGGCCTCGAAGGCGCGGGCGTTAGGCAGCCAGGGCGAGACCGAGCCGTCCGCAGGCAAGGAGATCTGCGACGGGGTCGGCACGGCGGTGGCGTTCACACCCTGTTTGGCGAAGGCCGCCATGGCGCGCGGCATATGCAGCGCCGAAGTCACAAGCAGCACGTTGTGGATGTCATGCAGTTCGAGCTTGTCTTCGGTGAGCAGGGCATTTTCATGCGTCGTGCGGCTGCTGTTTTCAAGTATCAGCGCATTTTCGGGGATGCCGTTCTGGCGCACGCGGTAGGCCATGGACTTGGCATCGCTCACGTCCCCGGCCAGGGCCCCGCCCGACAATACGATCTTGGGCGCGCGGCCCGCCTCATATAGGTCAATGGCCATGTCCAGCCGCGTCATCGCGGTATCTTTGTCAAGCGGCATGAACCAGTTGCTGCGGCCATGGCCGGTATTGCCGCCCAGCACCACGATGGCCTGCGCTTTGGGGGCTTCGGTGGGCAAGATGTGAGGGTAGCGCTGTTCCAATTCCCCGCCCAGCCAGATGGATGTGATGGGCAGGGACCACGCCAGTACCCAGGCCAGCCCGAGGATCGCGGCGAAATTGCCCGCGCGGCGCAATCTGAGCAAGCGCAGCACCGCGCCCAGCAGCAGCAACACAATACACAGATCCAGCGGAATGATCAGGTTGGCCAGCAAACTTGATATTTCCATGCCACTAATTTTAACTTTCGGTCAACAGGGCGTCGACCTGCGCCCGGACTGCATCCATTTCAGGCCATGCCAGATCCGAGCCCAGTCCGCGGGCGCGGGGCGACCACGGACCGGTGCGGCCGGCCTGCGTCACGCCGAACAGGGTCAACTGGCGCGCGCCCACGGCAGCGGCAATGTGCGAGACCCCTGAGTCGTTGCAGACCACCAGGCGTGCGCGCGCGGCCAGGGCCGCGTAAGCACCCAGGCCGAGCGGAGGGAGCAGCGTGGCCGTCGGCGCATTGGTCCGTGCCTGATCGACCTCGGCGGGGGGCGGGCACATGGCCACGATATGCCCGGCGGCCTGCAGCACGCGCGTCAGCGCATCGAAATGCGGCCAGACCTTGGCGCGGCCGTGGTGCAGGCCGACCGCCGTGGGGGCGATCAGCAGATAGGGTCGGTCTTGCAGCGCGTGCGCGCGCAGCAAAGCCTGCGCCGTCTCGATGTGGGCACCGGTCAGCGGCAGCGCCAGCCTGGGACCGGGTTCCTGCTCGGCGACGGGCAGACCCCAGTGTCCTAATGCGACGCGCGCCAGGTAGTGCCAGACTTGCACGGTATGCAGGGCCGGGGCGGGTTTGGCGATGGGCCAGCGCAGCAGCAGGCTGCGTCCTTCGTCGCGAAAACCGGCGCAAGCCAGTCCGGCGAGCCGGAAAGCCAGGGCGCTGGAGAGCGAGTCCGGTATTAGCAGGCCGCGCGCGTCGCGTCCCTCCCGCCCCAGCGCGCGGCGCGAAGCCGCCACCGTAGCCCGGTCCTCGCGCACCCGGCCGCGCAAGGCCACAAAATCATGCTCTGGCAGCCCGGCAAGCAGGTCGCGGGCCCAAGGGCGGGCGCATAGCGTCAGGCGCAGCCCCGCCTTCTGCAGCAGATGCAGGGCAGGCAGGCTCATGCAGACATCGCCCACCCAATTGGGCAGACGGACGTAGAGACGGGATATTGCGGGCATGGTTGCCATTGTATGCAAGGGTCGGACGGTACAATCGCGGCTTTGGCAACATACCCGGAGAGACCGCACTTTGACCTCTGATTCAAGTCATGCGCCTGCAGGCGCGCAACCCGTGCAACGAACGATTTGGAAGCGGATATACAGCCGCGTCGGTTCCCAATGGAAAGCGTTGGTGCTCGCTGTGGTGACTATGGCGGGCGCGGCGGCCACCCAGCCCACGCTCGCCATCATCATGAAGCCCCTGCTCGACGGCGGCTTCTCCGGAGCCAAGCCCTCCTATGTCTGGAGTCTGCCCCTGGCCGTGATCTGTCTGGTGCTGCTGCGCGGCCTGTGCACCTTCTGCAGCGGCTATCTGCTGGCCTGGACGGCCAACAATGTGCTGCGTGACCTGCGCCGCGACATGTTCGATCGCCTGCTGCGCCTGCCCGACCATGACTTCAAGCGCGGCGACACCGGGCTGCTGCTCAACCGCTTTACTGTCGAAACCACCATCGTCGTCAGTTCGGCCACCGAGGTCATCACGGCCATCGTGCGGGAAGGTCTCACGGTGATCGCGCTGATCTGCGTGCTGCTCTACATGTCGTGGCCGCTGACGCTGATCATCCTGATCATGCTGCCGATCTCCGTGTTGATCGCTCAGGCCTTCATCCGGCGCTTGCGCCGGATCAGCCGAGAAACCGTCGCCACCAACGCCGAGCTGACGCGCGTGGTCAACGAAGGCATCGAAGGCCAGCGTGTCGTCAAGCTGTTCGACGGTTTTGACATGGAGACTGGCCGCTTCGCCAAGATCAACGCGCGCCTGCGCCGCTTCAATATGCGGGCGGCCATCGCCGATGCGGCGCTGTCGCCGATTGCCCAGATGTGCATTGCCGTCTCGGTTGCCGCCATCATCGCTGTCGCGCTGGGCCAGGCCAACCACGGCATGCTCACGGTTGGCGGCTTCGCCTCGTTCATGGCGGCTTTGGCGCAGATATTCGACCCGGTGCGGCGCCTGAGCCGCATCGCTTCCAAGACCCAGCGCATGCTGGTGGCCGCCGAGAACGTCTTCGAACTCATAGACCAACCGATAGAGAACGATGCCGGCCCGCAGGTCCTGCATCAGCCCGTGCGCGGCCGGATCGAATTTCGCGGCGTCACGCAGCGCTTTCCCGATGCCGAGCGCGACACTCTCAGCCAGATTTCCTTCGTCATCGAGCCGGGCCAGACGGTCGCGCTGGTGGGGCGTTCTGGCAGCGGCAAGACCACGCTGGCTAATATGCTGCCGCGTTTCGTGCTGCCGGACTCCGGCGAGATCCTGATCGACGGTCAGCCGATTTCCAGTCTTACGTTGCGCGACTTGCGCTCGCATCTTTCCCTGGTTAGTCAGGAAGTGGTGTTGTTCGACGACAGCATTGCCGCCAATGTGAGGTACGGCGTCATGGGACAGGCCGACGAAACCCAGGTGCGTCAAGCCCTGGCGGCGGCCAACCTGACCGAATTCGTGGACAGTCTGCCACAGGGCATCTATTCCCCGGTGGGCGAAAAAGGCTCTCGCCTGTCGGGCGGTCAGCGCCAGCGCCTGGCCATTGCGCGGGCACTCATTAAGAACGCCCCCATTCTCATTCTGGACGAGGCCACCTCGGCGCTGGACAACGAATCCGAGCGCCAGGTGCAAATCTCGCTCGAGCGCCTGATGCAGGGCCGCTCCACCCTGGTCATCGCACACCGCCTGTCCACGGTGCAAAACGCCCACCGCATCATCGTTCTGGACGGTGGACGCATTCTCGAACAGGGTACGCACGCCGAGCTGCTTGCTCTCGGTGGGGTCTACGCGTCCCTCTACAACATGCAATTTCGCGAGAGCTGAGGCGCTTGCGTCCACGGGACAGGTCCTAGCCTTGCATTAAGGTCGTCCCCCATTTCGGAGCGATCGCTGTATCTCAGCATCGTCCCGCAGGTTCTGCTTGCGGCTTTTAAAAGCATGACTATTTGCCTGCCTGGCCGATTGCGCTTTTTGATACAGTTGGTTGAATTAATTAACGAAATCCGGGCAATCACGCCGGACGCCAGGCAGGGGGTGCCAAGGGCATGGTCGAACTGCTCAATCATTTTTTCATCACGTCCGATGGCGGCGTTTCCCTGATCGCGGGTTCCTATCGTTGGGGCCTGGTGCTGCTTTCCCTGTTCGTAGCCATGTTTTCCTCGACCATGGCCATGTACACCGTCAACCTTGCGCGCAACGCCGAGCGCGGCATGCCGCGGCAGATCGCGCGAGGCATAGGCGCGATCTCGCTGGGTGGTGGCATCTGGACGATGCATTTCATCGGCATGATGGCCTTCGAGCTGTGTTCGCCGGTCAGCTACAGCAGTACGGTGACGCTGCTCTCCAGCATTCCCGGATTGGCCTCCGCCTGGCTGGCGATGTGGATACTTTCGCGGCGCGATCCCGGACAGGCGCAGATCATTGTGGCCGGCACTTTGGTGGGCGTGGGCATCGGTGCCATGCACTACAGCGGCATGCAGGCCATGCAGTTTTCCGGCGTTCTGCGCTATGACCCCTACGGTTTCGGCCTGTCCATCGTGGTGGCCGTGGCCCTGGCCATTTTCTCTCTGTGGCTGCGTTATGGCCTGTCGCGCTATGCCGGCATGCTCAGCGCGTCGACCCGCCTGGTCATCAGCGGCTGCGTCCTGGGCCTGGCCATTTCATGCATGCACTACGTCGCCATGAGGGCGGCGCGCTTCGTGGGCGACACTCAGACGGCGGACAACCTCATCACGATCAACACAACATTTCTCGCGTTCGCGCTTTCCACGTTCACTGTCACTGTCACCGTACTGGTCGCCGCGCTTACCAGCCTCATGAGCACACGCACGCTGAATCGCAAGCTGGAAGACGGGGAAGCGCGGCTGCGTTCCATCATCGAAACAGCGGTCGACGGCATCATCACGATCGACTGCCGCGGCCTGGTCCAGAGCTTCAGTCCATCGGCCGAACGCCTATTCGGCTGGAAGTCCGCAGAGGTCGTCGGCCGTAACATCAATATGCTGATGCCCGAGCCGGACAAGTCACGTCACGACGGCTATCTTGACAATTATCTGCGCTCGGGCGATCCCAAGGTCATCGGCACCGGCCGCGAGATCATGGGCCGGCGCAAGGACGGCAGCCTCATGCCCATGCGCCTGGCCGTCGGTAGGGTGAACCTGCCGGACGGGCTGATATTCGTCGGCTTTGTGTCGGACATCACCGAGCGGCACAAGCTGGAAGCATCGCTGCGCGAGACCGCCGAGCGCGCCGAGCGTGCCGCTGCGGCCAAAGGGACATTTCTGGCCAATATGAGCCATGAAATCCGCACTCCGATGAACTCCATTATCGGCTTCACCGAACTGCTGCTAAAGGGGCAGGACTTGACCGAGACGCAGCGCAGCCACCTGAGCATCGTCAGGAATTCCTCGCGTTCGCTGCTGGTCCTGCTCAACGACATCCTCGACACCACCCGTCTGGAAAAGGGCGGCGTATCGCTTGAATCCATCGATTTCTCGTTCAAGGAACTTGTCTTGCAGGTCGACAAATCCCTGCGTCTGGCCGCGCAGAAAAAGAACCTGGAATTCATCGTCGATTACCCCGAGGACATGCCCGAGTATTTCCAGGGGGATCCGCTGCGCATACAGCAGGTGCTGACCAATCTCCTGGGCAATGCCATCAAGTTCACCGAGCGTGGCCATGTCCGGATGGTCATGTCCTACGAGGATGGCATGGTGCATGCCCGAGTCAGCGACTCGGGCATCGGCATGTCGCCGGAACACGTGGCCAAGGTTTTTTCGCCGTTCACGCAGGCCGATGCCTCGATCAGCCGGCGCTTCGGCGGCACCGGGCTGGGCACCACGATTGCTTTGCAACTGATCGAATTGATGAAAGGCGCCATCGACGTCGAAAGCACGCTGGGCGTGGGCAGCGTTTTTCATGCGCGCCTGCCGTTGCGCGTGGGCAGCAGGCCCCTGGCGGGAAAAGTTGATATATCACGCTTCATGCTTCCGTCCCTGAACATTCTGGTCGCCGACGACGTCCCGCAGAATCTCAAGCTCGCTACACTCATGCTTGAAGAGGTCGGCCACCGAGTCACGACGGCGGCCAACGGTGCGCAGGCCGTCGATCGGTTCAAGGAGGGATACTTCGATCTGGTGCTGATGGACGTGCACATGCCCCAGGTCAATGGACTGGATGCGGCTCGCCGCATCCGCAGCTTCGAGAGTGAGATGCCCAGCCGCTCGTCGGTGCCCATCATCGCGCTGACCGCCAGCGTCATGGCCGAGGACCAGCGCACGGCGCGCGCGGCCGGCATGGACGGATTTGCCGTCAAGCCCCTGGATTCGAGCCAGCTCATGACCGAAATTCTTCGGGTAATGCGCCGCGGCAGACACGCATCGGTCGCGGCGGCGCAACCCGGACCCGGCCCGTCGTCGGTCCTGATCAACTGGAAGGCCGGGGCTGCGCTATGGGGTAGCGAATCGCGCTTGGCCGATGCTATCAGTCGTTTCCTGGACGACGTGCGCGAGCGCTATCCGCTGCCCGATGCCGCCCAGACCGACGTCGATTGGAATATCGTGCAGTACAACCTGCACAGCATCCGCGGCGCGGCGGGCAACCTGGCCATGTCCATGGTCCATGATCTTGCGGCCAGACTTGAAAACATGGTGCGCGACGGCAAGGCAGAAGAAGCGCGCTTGCGATTCGCCGAACTGCAGGAACTGCTGATCGCGGTTGCGCGCGAATTGCTCGGCCATGCGTTGCCGTTCGTCTCCGAAACTCAGGCCAGACCCGAATTGGCGCCGGCCGAATTCCTACAGGCGCTGCAAAGCCTGCTGGAGTGTCTGGATCGCAGCGAGCTGCCCGATGACATCGCGCAGACCGTGTGCGATACGTTGGAAAAGAACGACCCGGTCTATGCCAAGGTGTTAAAGGCCGCCATTGATTCTTTCGAATTTTCGAAGGCTCAGACCTTGCTGCGGCAGATCATCGCCCACAATACAGCCAATACGCAGGCCTGAAACAGGACTCTCCAGAGTATGAGTGAGTCTCGCAATGCCGGGCTGCGGGTGGGCGACTAGCCTGCCAAGCTGCAAGTACTGCGCCATACTCTGCAAAGCGAGCAGGTCCTCTTTTTTGCCAAGGACGGCGAGCGCGCTATCGACATTCCCGTCATCTTTATCACCGCTCCCAGCGATGCCGCCGACGGGCAGAAGGGCCTGGGTCTGGGAGCAATCGACGACATCGACAAACCCTTCAAACTCGGAATCGTCATGGCGCGCGTACGCACATATCTTGCGCTGGTCCAGGCCGAAGCCCTGCGCGCCGGCCCAATGCCCCTCTTCTCCAGACTTACTGTGCGATACCGGACAGATAACCCTTGCTGGCAGGATCAAAGTACAGCAGAGCCGCAATGCAGCGCGGCGCCATACAGCCATTTCATGACACCGATAGGGAGAGTCCAACCATGCTTGGAACCATACTCATCATTGTTCTATTGCTTGTGCTGATCGGAGCCATACCCAGTTGGCCGCATAGCCGATCGTGGGGTTATATGCCCAGCGGTATGGTTGGCGTACTGCTTGTGGTTGTCATCGTGTTGATACTGGTCGGGAGAATCTGAGGCGACTTGCCGCAAGACATCAGCCAGTTTTATCCAAGGAGCAAGCGCATGAACAAAGACCAAGTAAAGGGCCGCATTGACCAGGCCAAAGGCAAGGTTAGGGAAGCGGCTGGCAAAGTCACCGGCAGCACCTTGACGCAAACAAAAGGCAAAGCGGAACAAGTCGCCGGGAAAACGCAGGCGTCTTTTGGCGATGCTAAAGAGCAAGCGAAAAAGCGCGGCTAATAAGCACGATAGCCGCATCGGCCTTCGACGCCTCGCATCACGCTGGACGCATTGGAGGCCCTGTCAGGACCTCTACGCGTACTGCGTGTACGGATGTGATCTGGGTTGACGCCGGCGCTTGCCCCGGCGCCATGAAGGATATTCTGGTCCAGCGGGCACAGCAGCGTTCAGCCAAGCCGATCGGTGCGCATTGTGGCCCATACGCCGGATGGCTTGCTGTGCGCGTGCAAGGTATTCGTCCCAGGGGTATTGGCAAGCCGCGCTGATTTCCGGCCGAAAATGCCAGGACAATCAACTCAGAACAATATCGTATTGTTCTTGTGAATAACCGGCTTCCACTTCCAGCGATACCTGCTTGCCGACGAAGTCGCCCAGCATCGCCAAGTGCTGGCTTTCCTCTTCCAGGAAGAGATCGACCACTTCCTGCGAGGCCAGGATGCGGAACTCCTTGGGATTGAACTGCCTGCTTTCGCGCAGGATCTCGCGAAGGATCTCATAGCAGATCGTGCGCGCGGTGCGCACATTGCCTCGCGCCTGGCACATGGGGCAGGGTTCGCACAACTGGTGGGCCAGCGAGTCGCGGGTGCGCTTGCGGGTCATCTCCACCAGGCCCAGTTGGGTAAAGCCGTTTACCGTCATCCTGGTGCGGTCGCGCGACAGGGCTTTCTTCAGTTCCGCCAGCACGGTGTCCCGATGGCCGGCGTCTTCCATGTCGATGAAATCCAGAATGACGATGCCTCCCAGATTGCGCAGCCGCAGTTGCCGCGCGATTGCCTGCGCC